>CBINOT010000128.1:0-17749 GCA_966252355.1 uncultured Opitutus sp.
TTCGCGCAAGCGGTCGATGCGGCGGACGGACTGCTCAGCCTGCGGCGCCCTTGGTGGTATTTCGGCGGCAAGCGGCTCCGGCTCGATTGGGACATCGCGCGCTCGGAGAAGGCGATCAACACCGTCATCGCGATGCACAGGCGATTGGCGGCGGCGACCGATGGCACGCCCATCGTTCCGCCGACCTGGACGTTTGCGAAGGACTTGATCACTCCGCATCCGCTGGGCGGCTGCAACATGGGCGACACCAGCGACCGAGGCGTGGTCGACCACCGCGGGGAAGTCTTCGGCTACCGCAACCTGTTCGTGAGCGACGGAGCCATCATCCCCGAGGCGATCGGCGTAAACCCCTCGCGCACCATCGGGGCCCTCGCCGAACGCATCGCCGAATTGATCGCGAAAGACGGTCGTTGAACGAAGAGGAAAGTTCTGCGAAGGGTTGCGTACCCGATTGTTACTCCGTCGTCCTCTTACTCGTAATCGTTTCTCGTTATCTTCCGAGTACGCGGGTGAGCGGCATCAGAAGCTGTGGGCGGGCTCCCACAGTAGCCGGTCCGTTGCAGCTCCGGGGTTGACAGCGTCGACGGACGTTGGCGAAGTTCTCCCTCTTTGCTCCGGGCGATCGTCCGGACGAAATGTTCTTTGATGATCCGATCCGGCTTGGCCGGGCAGGATTCTCGAATGGATGCGGCGCCCGGCAGGGCGTCGTCGGCGGCGGGGGCCGTCGTGAAACCCAGAAAACTCGTTCGCTTCCCTCCGGCGACGAAACCAACGCGCTCCGGCGCAGTTCAGACACACATATATGGCCACTACAGAAGTTCTCCTCGTCAAACCCGTCGACGGTCTCGGCGGCGAAGGCGATCAAGTCAAAGTCCGCGCCGGCTACGCCCGCAATTATCTGCTTCCGCGCAAGATCGCGGTGACGCTCAGCGCCTCCAACAAGAAGCATGTCGACGCGTTGAAAAAGCGTCGGGCCGAGCGCGAGCAAACGGAATTGTCCGGCGCGCAGGAACTCGCGAAGAAGCTCGAGAAGACGAGCTTGGCCTTCGCGGTGAAGACGGGCGAGGGTGGCAAGATGTTCGGCGCCATCACGGCGGCTGACATTCACGACAAGCTTGTCGCGTCCGGCGTCGAGGTCGACAAGCGGAAGATTCACCTCTTCACGCCGGTCAAGACCCTCGGCAAGCACGAGGTGAAGATCAAACTCCACCCCGACGTTACGGTTGACCTGCCGTTCGATGTCGTATCGGAAAATCCGATCGAGCCCGTTGCGACCGAAGAGAAGCCCGCCGAGAAATCGGAAAAGGGCGTGCGCCCGGATCGTCGTCCGCGCAAGGAGTAAGGATTCCGCGCGAGAACATGGGCGAGACGCCCATGCCAGACTTCCAAGCGCAGGCCCAAAGCCTGCGCTTTTTTGTGCACGGCCGCTGGATCGGAGGGTAGGGGCGTCTCCGAAACGCCCCGTGTGTGACGAGACGTTTTTGGGTGCGTGCGCGCTAAAACCGCGGCGAACGCTCAAAGCCAGGTCGTCTCGGAGAGACGACCTTACCTTGGAGTGCAGACCATGAACTTCACCGGGCTGCAGGCCAAACCTCCATCGCGGTGCGAACAAAATGTTAGAATCTTTTCCGAGTATTTTGTGAGCATCTAGGCGGCGGTAAAATTCGGTTCGCGCTGCGACTCCTCTTGCCATGGATGCGCGTGCCGGTTGGCATCACCCTTTCGATTGATGGTTCAAGACACGTCCAGCTCCTTGCCGCGGTCCGCAGCTTCCGCCGCTGCCCCGTCCGTCGGCCGCACGTTGCCGCATAGCCTCGAGGCCGAGGAGTACCTGCTATCCTGCTGTTTGCTCGACGGTGCCGACGTGATCTCGCGTTGTTTGGAGGCGCGGATCAAGCCGGAGTCGTTCTACGATCCGAAACACGGCATCGTCTACGAAAAGCTGCTCGATCTCTACAATCGCCAGCAGCCGGTCGACGTTTCGGTGGTGGCGGAGGAGCTTAAGACCAGCCGCCAACTCGATGCGATCGGCGGATATGCGTTTCTCGCCCAGGTCAGCAGCAAGATTCCGACGACAGCCCAAGCGACGTACTTCATCGAGAAGGTGCGCGAGCAGGCATTGCTGCGCGACATCATCCGGTCCGCCACCAGCGCGGTGGAGGATTGCTACGGATTTTCGGGCGGCATCGACGAGTTCGTCGATCAGGTCGAGGTGAAGCTTTTCACCGTCACGCAGAATCGCGTCAGCGAAAGCGCGAAGCAGATGCGCGAGCCGACGCGCGAGGCGATGAACGTCATCACGAAAATGATGATGAAGAAAGGCGAGCTCACCGGAGTCTCGTCGGGCTTCAAGGACCTCGATGCGCTGATGTGGGGCTTTCAGCGGCAGGAAATGATCATTCTTGCGGCCCGCCCCTCCATGGGCAAAACGTCGCTCGCGCTGAACTTCGCCGAAGCCGCGGCGATGCCGCCAAAGGGCAATCCGGTCGGCGTGTTGGTGTTCTCGCTCGAAATGAGCGCGTCGCAGCTCGCGCTGCGTATGCTTTGCTCGCGTGCGCGCGTGAACATGAAGCTGCTGCGCGACGGCTTGCTCTCGAAGAATGGCGAAGAACAAACTCGGTTGCTGCACGCGGCCGACGAGTTTTCGAAGGCGCCCATCTTCATCGACGACTCGAGCGCCCTTTCGATCATGCAACTGCGCGCCAAGGCCCGCCGCATCCATGCGCGGAATCCGCTCGGGTTCATTATGGTCGACTATTTGCAGTTGCTGAGCCCGACCGACCCGAAAGTGCCGCGCGAACAGCAAGTCGCCGAGGCATCCCGTGGATTGAAGTCACTTGCGAAGGAACTCGACGTTCCGGTGCTTGTATTATCCCAGCTCAACCGCTCGTCCGAAAAAGAGAACCGCACGCCAAAACTGGCTGACTTGCGCGAATCCGGCTCGATCGAGCAAGACGCTGACGTAGTTTTGATGCTGGCTCGCCCCAAAGACGCTGACGAGAAGTTCCAAGTCGCTGCCGACTCGGCCGAGTTAATCGTTGCCAAGCAACGAAACGGCCCGGTAGGAGAACTGAAACTCACTTTCCTCCGAGACATTACCCGCTTTGAAAACTTCCATCCGTAACCCTGTGTTCAGGGTCGCCTTTCTTATTGTCGCTTTAGGTCTGCTGGTTGCGGGGAGGACACCAGCCCAAGCCCAAGCGCCAGCCGCTTCTGGCGAGCAGCCAGCCGCGCCGCGGGCGCCTGCCTTCAAGGTGGGCCGGGTAAGCGTCAAGTTCGTCGGCACCGCCAATGTCAACGAGCAGGTCATCCGCGCCAACATGCAGCTGCATGAGGGGAGCGACTTCGACGAGATGGTGCTCGATCGCGACATCCGCTCGCTGTACCGCACCGGCCTCTTCGAATTCATCAACGTCGGACAGGAGAAAGTCGACGATCACACGGTCAACTTGGTCATCGAAGTGACGCCGAAATTCCGCGTCCTCACCGTGCGTTTCGAGGGCAATCAGAAGGTCAAGACGCCGCGCCTCGAGAAAGAAATCAAGACCAAGCCCAACCAGGCGCTCGACGAACGCCAGATCAAGGAAGACTCCGAGAAACTGCGCGAGTACTACCAAAAGAGCGGCTATAACCAGGTCTCGGTCACGTACACCATCGACCGCGACAAGGTGGGCGGCTTCGGTACGGTGATCTTCAAGGTCCGCGAAGGCCCGAAGGTGAAGATCGGCGAGATCCGCTTCGTCGGCAACAAGCACGTCAAGCCACGCACGCTGAAGAGCGAGATGGAGACGAAGAAGTGGTGGATGTTCTCGTGGTTGACCGGCTCGGGCCGTTTCAAGGACGACCAATTCGAAGACGATCTCGACAAGCTGCGCGATTACTACCGCGAGCAGGGCTACCTCGACGTCGATATTCCGCCGGAGAAGGTCCAATTTAACTATCCGAGCTCGGGTAAACTCGTCCTCGTGATCGCGATCGAGGAAGGCCGCCAGTACCACATCGGCGACATCACGTTTTCGGGTAACAAGCTTTTCGACTCCCGTCTGCTCGGCCGCGTGGTGCGCCAGAAGAAGGGCGCGATCTTCGCGCCGTCGAAGCTCGATAAGGACAGCGAACGCCTGCACGATTTTTACGGCAAAGACGGCTACCTCGACACCAACGTCCAATTGCGTCGCAAGCCCAACGTCGAGACCGGCAACATCGACATCGAGTACGCGATCGCCGAGAGCGAAAAGTTCAATGTCGAGTCGATCGTCATCGAGGGCAACGACAAGACCAAGAGCATCGTGATTCTGCGCGAGCTCGTGCTCGGCCCCGGCGACGTGTTCAGCACGGTGCTGATGAAGATCAGCCAGCTGCGCCTGGAAAACACCCGTTTCTTCGACGACGTGAACATCACGCCGCAGGAGACGAACATTCCCGGCCGCCGCAATATGCGCGTCGCGGTCAAGGAAGGCCGGACCGGCAACCTGACCTTCGGCGCCGGCTTCAGCTCGCTGGAACGGGCGACGCTCTTTGCCGAAGTCTCGCAGTCGAATTTCGACTTGTTCAACCGCCGCTCGTTTTTCCAAGGCGCGGGCCAGAAATTCCGGCTTCGCCTGCAGATCGGCTCGCTCTCGAGCGAGGTCATCATGTCCTTCGACGAGCCGTGGTTCTTGCAGAAGCAGCTCGGCGTCGGCTTCAGCGTCTTCCGCACGACTTCGGACTACAATAGCTCGTTCTACAGCCAGATTGAAACCGGCTTCGAGGTTCACGCCCGCAAGCACTTGTTCGAGCTTTGGAACGGCCAACTGGGTTACACGTACGAGATTGTCGGCATCAATGACGTGTCGCCGAGCGCGTCGCCGATCATTCAGGCGCTCGCCGGCAACAACGCCTTGTCGAAAATGACGCTCACGCTGGAGCGCGACACGCGCGACAAGATCATCAACACGACGAGCGGCAATCGGGTGGAACTGAACTTCAACTTCGCCGGCGGCCCGCTGGGCGGCAGCAAGCTGAACAATTTCTATTCGATGGAGTTTCGCGGGTCCCAGTTCTTCCCGATGTTCGAGACCCAAACCCAGGTGCTCGCTTTGCTCGCTCGTGGCGGTGTGATCCGCAACTTCGGCGACAGCCCCGACGTCGCCTACTACAACAAGTACTATCTCGGCGGTCCGGAAACGCTTCGCGGCTTCGAATTCCGCGACGTCAGTCCGCGCGATCAGTTCGGCGAGCCGATTGGCGGCAAGACTTACGGCTTCATCAGCGCCGAGTACTCGGCCGACATCGTCAGCCCCATCCGTTTCGCGGTGTTCTACGACGCGGGCTTCGTGAATCGCGGCGCCTACGACTTCAATCCGTCGAATTACAACGACAATTTCGGCGTTGGCCTACGGCTTTTTGTCGCCGGTGCGCCACTTCGGCTCGATTTCGGCATTCCGATCACGGCCGACAAAATTAATAAGAAGGGCAACCAATTCAATTTTTCCTTTGGCACGCGCTTCTGAACCTGCTCCGATCCAGCCTCTTTTTTACCACACGTAATCCATGAAGAAATCCATCCGTTCACTCGTCGCGTTGTTGGCGGTCAGCGCCTTTGCGCTCGTCGCTCGTGCCGAGCCAGCTGTCAAGATCCTGGTCGTCGATATGGCCAAGCTCTATGACAACCATTACAAGACTTTGGAGCAAAACGCCAAACTCCAGGCCGACAAGGCCAAGGCCGAGGAGGAAGTCGACAAGATGAACAAGGAGGGCAACGCCCTCGTCGAGGAGTACAAGAATCTCCAAGACCAATCCGGCAACGCCGCCCTGACCCCGGATGCGAAGTCGAAGGCGCAAGACGCCGCCCAGAAGAAGCTGGAAGAAATTCAAGCGAAGCAGAACGAGATTCGCTCGTTCATCCAGCAGAGCGGTCAGACCCTGAATCAACGCCTGCAGACCTTCCGCAGCGTGATGCTCGAGGAGATCACAAAAATCGCGACCGACGTGGGCAAGCGCAAGGGCGCCACGCTGCTGCTCGACAAGGCGGGCCCGTCGCTCATCGGCATTTCGAACATCATCTATGCCGACAATGGTTTCGACATCACCGACGACGTGATGAAGGAGATCAACAAGGATCGCCCGGCGAACGCTCCGACGGCTCCCGCGGCCGGCAACGCCACGGCTCCGGCTTCGAGCGCGGCTCCGGCGGCAGCTCCGTCGACCAGCGGTCCGACGATCAATTTGCCGATCGCGCCGAAGAAGTAATCGCTGATTAACTTCTAGTCTTTTCAGCCCCGCTGCACCGAGCGGGGCTTTTTATTTCCGGCGCAGCCCGATATCGTCATCGCGCTATTTCTTTCGTACCGAGCTCGCGCTCCTGCCGGTGCCAATCCCCGTTTGTCACGTATTACGTGACAAACGCGGATCGGCACTCGGTGCGGGGAGATCGAGTTCTGCCAATCTTACGGTCGCCTGCACATGTGATTGCCGCGCGCCGCGAAAACACCAAGGTTGCCGCGATGCAGGTCTCGTTCCGTGCCGCGGACATCGCGGCCATCGTCCAACCGAAGTCCACGCGCGGTTCCACTGACGCGACCGTTACCGGTCTTGCCAGCTTACGTGGCGCAAGCGCGGGCGATTTGTCCTTTTTGGGAAACGTAAAGTACAAGCCGGAGGTGGCGGCCACTCGCGCCTCCGTCGTGCTCTTGCCGGCGGATTTCGCGGGCGAACCGCAGCCGGGCCAGCTGTTTTTGCTGGTGGAAAATCCCTCGCTGGCACTCGCAAAAATCTGCGCGCGCATCGAGCAGACGCTTTGGCCGAAACCGGCGGCAGGGATTCATCCCTCCGCGAGCGTCGATCCCACGGCCAAAATCGCGACGAGCGCCACGATCGGTCCGCAATGTGTGGTGGAGGCCGGGGCGGTGATCGGCGAGCGCGCGCATCTGCAAGCCCAGGTCTTTATTGGCCGCAATACGATGGTCGGAGAGGAGTCGTGGCTCATGCCCGGCGCGATCGTCGCCGCGGAATGCAGCCTCGGCAAACGAGTGCGCCTGCAGCCCGGCGTCGTGGTCGGTTCCGACGGATTCGGCTACGAATTCATGAACGGGCGGCACGAGAAGGTTCCGCAGGTCGGAACGGTGATCGTCGGCGACGACGTCGAGATCGGGGCGAATACGACGATCGATCGCGCGCGGTTTAGCCGCACGTCGATCGGGGAGGGGACGAAAATCGATAATCTCGTCCAGATTGCGCATAACGTCGTCATCGGTCGCCATTGCATCATCTGTGCGCAGGTGGGAATTTCGGGCACGGCTGTGCTCGAGGATTATGTGGTGTTGGGCGGCCAGGCCGGCGTCGCCGGCCATCTGACGATCGCCAAAGGGACCAAGGTCGGGGCGCAAAGCGGCATCAATGGCGACACCGAGCCCGGCGCGTTCCTCAACGGCACCCCGGCCATCGCCTACAATCTCGAACGGCGGTTGGTCGTGCTTTACCGTCGGTTGCCCGAGCTTTTCAAGCGGGTCGACGAGCTTGAACGCGCCGCGCGCAATGCAGAATAGTCTTTCTCCCGGATTCCAGCTCCTCAACATCCACCCCTTCCATGAGCGACTCGCGGCTTAAGATTTTCGCAGGCAATTCGAATCGTCCTCTCGCCGAGGAGATTTGCCAATCGATCGGCGTGCCGTTGGGCGAGGCGACGGTGACGGCATTTCCCGACGGTGAGTCGTTCGTGAAGATCAACGAGAACATCCGCGGCGCGGACGTTTTCATTATCCAGTCCACCTGTCCGCCGACGAATCACAATCTCGTCGAGCTGCTGATCATGATCGATGCCGCGCGTCGCGCGTCGGCCGATCGCATCACGGCCGTGCTGCCGTTCTACGGCTATGCGCGCCAGGACCGCAAAGACCAACCGCGCGTGCCCATCACCGCGAAGCTCGTGGCCAACCTCCTCGTCGCAGCCGGCGCGAACCGGATTTTGACCATGGATCTGCACTCGCAGCAGATCCAGGGCTTCTTCGATATTCCCGTCGATCATCTCTACGCTTCGCCGGTGTTCTTCGAATACCTCGGCACGTTGAAGAAGGAAAAGCTCGTCGTGTGCTCGCCGGATGTCGGCGGGATGAAAATGGCGGCCGCGTATGCCGATGTTCTCGGCGCCGGCTTGGGCTTGGTGGCGAAGAAGCGCAAGAGCGCGACGAATGTCGAAGCGATCAACGTCGTTGGCGAAGTCGAAGGCTGCGACGTGCTCCTCGTCGATGACATCACCGAAACCGCCGGCACCTTGACCGCGGCGGCAAAGATTCTTCGCGAACACGGTGCGCGCAGCGTGCGCGCCGCAGTGAGCCACTGCATCCTTAATGAAGTCGCCATCGAGCGACTGAAGAGCGGTCTGATTGACGAGCTCATTACGACGAACTCGACGCCGATCCACACCCACGGCCTTCCCGTTCGTGTGCTGAGCATCGCAAAGCTGCTGGGCAGCGCGATCATGCGGATCAATAGCAACGAGAGTGTGACGGGGTTGTTTCGCGTTAAAGGCTTCTGACCCGGCGCGTGTAGAGTCCGATCTGTGGCGGGCGGCCCGCGACCACCTTGCGTTCTCCGGGGTTCGTCGATATCGCTTTCGTTCGTTGATGAACTTCCTTCGTCGCTCCCTGGTCCGCGTTGCGCTCTATTTTTGCCTCGCTTTCGCCCTCGCCGCGAAAGAGGCGCCGAAGCAAACGGCGCCCAAGCAAATGCCCGCGACGCATCCTGCACCGGCCCTGCGCGTCGACGACTCGCCGATTGCCGCGAACAAGGCTGCGGGTCCGGTGCTCAGTTATGCCGACGTCGTCGAACCCGTCCAAAAAGCCGTCGTGTCGATCTACTCGACCAAGATCGTCAAGGAACGGATCACGAATCCCTTGTTTCGGCAGTTCTTTCCGAATTTGCCGGATCAGGAACGCGAGAGCAAACAGCAGGGTCTGGGCTCCGGCGTGATCGTGACTGCCGATGGTTACGTTCTGACGAACAATCACGTGGTCGAAGGCGCGGATGAATTGAAGGTTTCGCTGTCGGATGAGCGCGAATACGTCGGCAAGGTCATCGGCACCGATCCGAAGACGGACATCGCCGTGGTGAAGATCGAAGCCGAGAAACTGCCCTTCGTAACGCTCGCGGATAGCGATAAGCTGCGCGTGGGCGACGTGGTCTTCGCGGTGGGCAATCCTCTCGACGTCGGCCAGACGGTCACGATGGGCATCGTCTCGGCGAAAAATCGCAACGTGAAGATTCTCGAGGAAGTTGGCGGCTACGAGGATTACATCCAGACCGACGCCGCCATCAATATGGGTAATTCCGGCGGGGCGCTGGTCGATGCCCGCGGCCGACTGGTGGGCATCAATAGCGCGATTCTGTCCCCTTCGCGCGGCAACATCGGCATTGGCTTTGCAATTCCGGTAAACCTCGCGGCCTCGATCATGAAGAGCCTGATCGAGACCGGCACCGTGGCGCGCGGCTATCTGGGCGTGACGACGGAAACGGTCACACCGGACGTGGCCGAACAGCTTGGACTCCCGCGGGACACGAAGGGTGTGGTTGTTTCCGACATCGTGCCCGACAGCGCCGCCGACAAGGGCGGCCTCAAACGCACGGACGTGATCCTCGGCGTGAACGGGCATCCCGTGGCGTCGTTGGAGGAGCTGCGTCTGCTGATCGCGCAGATGGCGCCCGGCTCCGTGGCGAAGCTCCGCGTCGTGCGCGATGCGAAAGAGCGTGCGCTCGATGTCACGCTCGACAAATTTGCCGACAAACCGAACGAACTCATCGCGGGCGTGAACGTGAAGCCGCTCGGCAACGACGATCGCCGCCGCCTCAGCATCGACCCGCGCGTGACCGGGCTGCTGATTACCGACATCGCCGACGACTCGCCCTATCGTGACCGCCTTGCGGCGAACGCCGTGATCATGGAAATCAATCGGACGCCAGTCCGCGATATCGCCGATGCACGTCAACTGATTCAACCGGGGCGGAATTTGCTCGCCGTGTACTTCCGCGGTCAGGCGCGGTTCGTCGTCATCACGCAGCAGTAAGGCCACGGCGGCCCGCGGCACGAAAAGCTGAAACGCTGAAATTCTGACGAGCTGAGATCGGAGGCATCTTGGTGCCGCGACTCCGATGCCGCCAGATTTGGCGCGGGGCGGCGTCCGAGCCCTGCCTTAGTTTCAGCGTGTCGGCTTTTCACCATTTCGGCCGGCGTCGCGCCGGCCGCCCCGCTCAGCTACCCGGCTTTTGGACCGGAATCTTCGCCAACTCCGGCGGCACCGCATCCGGCTGATAGGTCGGAAAGCTCAATTCTAGCAACGACACCGCAGGGATATCGAACCGCGTGGTGCCCGCGCTGCGATCGACGAGCATCGCAACGGCGACCGGATTGCCTCCGGCCTGGCGGATGATGTCGATGCATTCGATGACGCGACCGCCACGGGTCACGACGTCCTCGACGATCAAGATCGGTTCATTCGGGGCGATCGTGAAACCCCGGCGCATCACGAGGAGATTATTCTCTTTCTCGGCGAAAATGTAGCGCGCCTTTGCTCGGCGAGCGACTTCTTGTCCGATCACCAAGCCACCCATCGCGGGGGCCAGCACCGTGGTGAATTTGACGCCACTCGCTTGGACTTTTTGCACCAGCAACTCGGCGAGGCGCTCGACTGCGCCCATGTCCTGACACACCTGGGCACATTGAAAGTAATGCCCGCTGTGCAGACCGGAGCGGAGCACAAAGTGTCCTCGGAGGAGAGCGCGCGTGCGCGTGAAGATGTCCAAAATTTCCTGTTGGCTGGCGTCCATTCGACGACGCTGCGCAACGCCCGAGAAAAAGAAAATAAATTTTCGGGCGGCGAGGACGATCGTGCAGGGCTCCACTTCTCCGGTGGCGCTCGAGACGACGGCGGCTGCATTGAACCCAGGCCACGAGGCAGGCGTAGGTCTGGCAGACGGGTTCAGCCGCGACATTCGTGTCGATTCGCGGGCCGATTTCTTTACGTTTTGTCGCAGTCGAAATTTTCCCTCGTGATCCCATCCGCTTCCATGCCGCTCGAAGATGAGCTCGGCGACGTCATCGAAAAAGCGATGCGCCGCGCCGGCTTGACCGAGGATGCGCTTGCGGAGCGATCGGGGGTCGCCTTAGGCAAGATTCTCGACGCGATCGATTATCGACCCGATCTGACGTGCGAGGAGCTGCGGCGGATCGCGGCCGCATTGCAGTTGAATGAAGTCGGCGTCTGTGCGCTCGGCACGGGCAAATATCCGCGGCCCGACATCGGGGCGCTCCCTTTTTGTGTTTGGCCGTTGCGGATGCCGCACGGGATCGGCGTGGTGAATGCGTATTTGGTCGGCGAATGCGGCTCGTCGCGCGCGGTGTTGTTTGACACCGGGGCAGGGCTCGCGGATTTGGAGCGCGTGTGGCCGGCGAGCGTGAAGCAGTTGGACGCCGTGTTCGTCACCCACGTCGAGGGGGAGCACGCCGGCGGTCTGTGCGAGGTGGTGTCTCGGTTTGGCGTGGAGAGCGCATTCATTCCTCGCGGCGCCATTGCGCCTTGCGGCCGGCCGATGGGGGAGAGCGAGGTCCGCCGTTTCGGCACTTTGGAGATTACGGCGTTTTCTACTCCCGGACACGCCGCCGCGCACAACTGTTACCTCGTGCGTGCGCCGGGAGCAAAAGCCGGCGGTGCGCTGTTGATTTCCGGCGATCTCGTCTTCGCGGGATCCGTGGGCGGCGCATTCTTCTCGGTGGACCAGCTGCAAGCGAATCTGCGGCGAATGCTGACCATAGCTCCAGCCAAAACAGTGATCGCGGCGGGACATGGCCCACTTACGACGGTGGAGAACGAGGTCCGGTATAACCCGTTTGTGGTCTAGCTAAGCCGAATTCCAAAAATTCGGAGCTAAGATGTGGATCGGATTCGCGGGTGCGAAGGGCTGGAAATTGCCAGCATCGTCCGATGCTAGAATGGTCGGGGCGGTGAGATTCGAACTCACGACCTCTACGTCCCGAACGTAGCGCTCTACCAGGCTAAGCTACGCCCCGACTTCTTTCTACGCTGCGTTATCGCAGTGGAGCTGTTCAAGGAGCCGCAGCCGTGCAGCCGGCGCAAGCAGAAAATCCAACGCGACGAGGTTTCGCAGGTCGCAACGACCGCAAATTGACGAGATCTCCCCCCTATGCGTCACACCCGGCGCGATTCGCTTCACCGGCAAGCGTATCGCGAGCCGAACGCGGCGCGGTGAGAGCCGCTGAGGGCAGGACACGAAAAAGCCCCAGGCGGCGAAGCCTGGGGCTGAAGCTTTTTGTTTTGCGAAGGCTTATTTTGCCGGTGCCGGGGGCGGTGGCGGCATGCGTGCCATGGCGCTCGTTTCGGCGCGCTGGGCGATCATGGCCGTCATGTGCTGCTGTTGCAGCTCCGCGTTCCGCTTGGCCACGCGAGCGAGCTCGACCTGCTTCGCCAAGTCGAATTCGCGACGACCGAGCTGGTCCTTTTCCTTGTGGAGACGATCGAGCTCGATTTCCAGCTGACCGGCTTCTTTGGCCAACTTGTCGGCTTCGGCGCGGTATTGGGCGGTGGCGTCGCGCACTTCCTTGTCGGCAGCTTCCTGCTTCCGGCGACGCTCGGCTTCCTTTTTCCGCTCCTCTTCCTCGCGCTCCTTCTGACGCTTTTCGGCATCAATGCGGGCGCGCTCTTCGTTCTCCTTCTTCTTCTGCTTTTCCAGCTCGATGTCGGCGGCAAGCTTTGCGGTGCGCGCCTTTTCGCGCTCCTCGGCCTCTTTCTTGTGCGTCGTGTAGAGCACGAGGAAGATCGCCAGCATGATTCCCGGAAAAACCAGATACATCCACTTTTTCATCGGTAAGTTGAATAGGAGTTAGGACGACTTCTTGGCGGCAGCGGCGGCGCGTTCGGCGTCGGCCCGGGCCTTGTCGGCGGCGTCGATTTTCTCGATCACCGTGGTCAAGCCTTGGGTGACGGCGTCCGCCTGCTTGACGTAGTCGCGGAGGAATTTCTCTTCGTCGACCAGCGTCTTTTGGGATTCTTGAATCTTGGCGATCTCCGCCTTGTTCTCGACGACTTCTTTTTGGAGCGCCTTCACGCGGTCGGCGAATTTGCGGGACTCTTCGTGGGCCTTGTTGCGTTCCTGCGCGGCGCGTTCGCGTTCTTCGCGTTCCTTGGCGTCACGCGCTTCTTTCTCGGCCTTCTCCTTCTTGCGCTTTTCGGTCTGCGCCTGCGCATCGGCGATGGCCTTCTCACGCGCTTTCGCCTCGTCCTGGCGCTTCTTCTCGAGCTCGGCTTTGTGCTCGGCCTCGATCTTGGCGATGCGATCTTCGTAAACGGAAGCGTAGCGCCAATAATACACGCCAAAGATGGCGGTGAGGATCAGCGGCACGATGAAGTAGAGGTAGCTTTTCTTCATTAGAGAATAGGGATTAGAGCTTTTTGGCCGCCGCTTCAGCTGCCGCCTTGGCGGCTTCGCGATCGGCGATCATGGCCTCGATGCCATCTTTCAAGTTTTTCACTTGGGAATCCTTGGCCGCTTCGGGGAATTTCTTCACGCACTCCTCGATGACCTTCAGCGCCTCGTCGTATTTGCCGAGTTCGAACGCGGCATAGGCGAGGTAGAGGTAGGCGAGGTGCGGCTTGTCGCCGAGATTACCCTTTTGCACCGCGCGCGAGTAGGCCTCATAGGCGTCTTTGGTCTTGTCGAGCTGCGAGTAGATTTGGCCGATGAGCAGATCGAGGCTGCCTTCTTTTGGGAACAGCTTGGTCGCTTCTTGCAGCGCGGAAATCGCCTGCAGCTCGCGGTTCGCCTGTTGGTAATAGGCTCCGAGAATACGCCAGTTATTGACGGTCGATTCGATCGTCCCCTTGCGCATGCCTTCGTGGAGAATGTCGGTGGCGCGACTGAATTGCCCCGCATTTAGGTAAAGGGTGACGAGGTTGAAGTTGTCGCGCGGCGTGTTCATGAAGCCGAGCGCCTGCGCCCGCTCCAGGGTATTGATCGCCCGGATGTAGTATTCGCGCTGCACGTTCTCCTGCTTCGCCGTGCCGCCAAGATTGACGTACGCGCCGAAGAGCATCGGCCAGGCGTCTTTCTTGTTCGGATACTGCTTCAGCATCAGCTCCATGGTCTCCGCGTAAGCGGTCATGTCGTTTTGCTGCTGCAGAATCACCAGTTTCAGCATGTAGAAGCCTTCGCGCGGCTTGACCGAACCCAGCATGCCGCGTTCGACGACCTCGCGAGCCTCTTGCAGCAACTCATGGTTCACGTGCTCCGCGTCCGGAGCCGCCTGGTAGAACAGGGTCTGCGCGTAGAGCATCTGCGTCTCCGGCTCCGGCTTCGTCGCCTTCTGCAAGTACGCCTTGATATAGCGGGAGGCATGCGCGATCTCCTGTTGCTGCCGCGCCTTGTCTTTGATCGCGGTGGCGTCGGCAAAGATCAGCTGGGCGAGAAACTTTCGGACGTCCTGCCGCTCGCGTTCACCGAAGAAACCATGTTCCTCGGCGATCTTCAGCGACTGCTCCCACGGCTCGATCGCCTTGGAATATTGCTCCAGGCCGCAAAGGATACGCGCTTTCCGGTCGAGCAAGAAGGCGGCATCGTAGCTGTTTGGCTGGACGGTGGGAATGAGGCCGTCGACCAGGGCCAGCATGCCCGCGTAGTTCTTCGCCTCTTCCAGCGGTTTAATTTTCTGCAGCGCTTCGCCGACTTTTTCGCTGACCTGCTGCTTTTCGGCCTCGGCGGCCGAAGCAGACGGCGCGGCGCAGACGAGTGCTGCCACAAGGCCAACCCACGCGGTGCGGCGGAAGATTGGATTTCGTTTGGTGATCACGGGAGAGCGGTTACTCGTCGTTGAGAGTGAATACGATCGGGACCTGCATGTGGGTGGGCACGTTGCGCCCGCCCTTCTTGCCGGCCTTGAATTTCCATTTGGTCACCGCCTGGACGGCAGCCGCTTCGAACTCGCGCTGCGTCGACTTCACGGCGTAGGCGTTCTGGACGTCGCCGTTCGGATCGACGATGAAGTCGACCATGACCTCGCCGGTTACGCCGGCGCGGCGCATTTCAAACGGATATTGTGGGGGGACGCGGGAGCGCGCGACGGGCTGTTGATCCAGCATGGACGGATCGAACACCTGCATGCCGCGGAATTGCGACATGTCGCGGTTTTCCGGAATAGCGATGATGCCGGTCGCGGGCTTCACGTTTTCGGGCGGAGGCGGCTGCATCCGCTGCACGAAGGACGTGTCGGTAATGACCTGTGGAAGGTCGGCCTGCATCGGCGGAGCGAAATCCATCGGTTTGACGGGCTCGTCCGACAGTTCCACTTTTTCAGGCTCTTCTTCGACCGGAGGCGGCGGCGCTTGGATCTGGATGGCCGGCGCTTCTTCTTCCTTCTTTTTTTCCGGCGCTTTATCCGGGAAAAGCCG
Organism: uncultured Opitutus sp.; assembly: GCA_966252355.1. Classification (GTDB taxonomy): domain Bacteria; phylum Verrucomicrobiota; class Verrucomicrobiia; order Opitutales; family Opitutaceae; genus ER46. The sequence goes on from CBINOT010000128.1 coordinate 15,429, forward strand.
ATCCCCGAAGAACACCGCGCCGTGAATCAGCGCGGACATTGCGACTCCAACAATTAAATCGCGACGCATGGAGATTATTTGCCCGTGGGGCTTGGAATGGTTTCGACGGAGACCTGTTCGATGTGCGCCTTGCGCACTTCATCGAGCACCATGACGGCCGCGCCGAACTTCGCCCGATTGTCGCCACGGACCAGGACGCGAGGATTGGTTTCGCGGCTGCGGAGGCTTTCCAACCGCGGCGCGATTTCCGTCGGGCCGATCAGCTCGGGCGTGCCGCGCGCGCCGACTTTCCAATAGTAAGTGCCCGACTCGGACACCTGGATATTGACGGTGGTCTCGTCCGGCGGACCTTGAACGTTCGTGGCTTTGGGAAGCGTCACGGGAACGGACGAGATCTTGTCGAGCGAGAGCGTGAAGAGAACGAAGGTGGCGAGGAGGAAGAAAATGACGTCGATCAGCGGAATGATCTCAATACGCGCCTTTTTCTTGCCTGCATCAGCCTTGGAGCTTGCACCAGCCATGAGGAGAATCGATTTCGAGTTAGGAGGGCGAACCGAGCGCTATTGCCGCGCCGCTTGGCGAACTTTCGTCTCGATCAGGATCTTGTCGAAGCCCGCTTTGCGGGCTTCGTCGAAGACGTAGATCGCGGCGTTGAACGAAGCATTCTCATCGCCATTGATGAGGATGCGGCCATCGGGCGCTTGACTGTGGAAGGCTTGGAGCCGGCGCAGGAAATCGTCGAGGCTGACGTATTCCTTGTCCCACGCCAACGTGCCTTGCTCAGTCACGGAGATCGTGTGTGAGTTGCTCGTTTCGCGCGGCTCGCCGGTCGCGACCTGCGGAAGCTCGACGCGAACGCCTTGAGTCTTGTTCAGCGAGAGCGTGAACAAAACGAACGTGGCCAGGAGGAAGAAGATAACGTCGATCAGTGGAATGATCTCGATACGCGCCTTCTTCTTGCCGCCACTACTGCCGCCACTTGAGCCAGCCATGATGATTGAGAGCTAGAGAAATTGCGTTCCCAGGCGGCTTATACGGCCGCCCAAGAGCGAGATTAGCGGACCGACGTGGTCTCGGACTTCTTGAGGAGGATTTCGAGCGCGTGCGACGCGTCGGCGACTTCCTGCTTCGCCTGTTCGGCACGGGCGTTCAAATAGTTGTAGGGGAGGAGGCCCATGATCGCGATGGCAAGACCGCACATCGTCGCGATAAGCGCTTCAGCGACACCACCCGTGATTTGGCCGGCCGCCGCGGCGATATCGCCACCGGTCAAGCTGCCGAAGGTGCGCATCATGCCCGTCACCGTGCCGAGTAGACCGAGGAGCGGGGCGGCCGTGATGCAGGTGTCCAGCGTCGCCATGCCTTGTTGGAAGCGGGCGAGCTCTTGGCCGGAGGCGCGAACGAAGGCGTTCGACAGCGAGAATTCGCGGTTCGAGAGGCTATATACTAGAATCTTCGCGAGGTAGTCCTTGCTCTTGCGGCCGATCGCGAGCGCGCCCTCGATATCGCGGCGCTCGACGCTCTCGAGCATCTTCTCGACGACTTCCGGCTCGCGGTTCGCGTTTTCACGCATGATGAAGAGCAGCCGTTCGATCACGACCGTGATGAGCACGAACGACAGGAGCAGAATCGGCCACATGATCTGCTTGCCGGCCATGAACAAGTCCATGAACGACATGTCGCTGCCGTCGGCGTTCTTCAGCAAAAATGCGATGACGAGGTTGTTAATCATAGGAGGAAGTTTGTTTTGGTGACTTTTCTGGAGAGAGAGTCGAATCGGAGATCCCGTGCCTGCGCCCGTTTCGCCGCACCCCTACGCGGACCACAACTGTACCGAAAAAATCGCTGTAATCTCAACGCAGGTTCTGGCGTCTATTGCGCAAGCCTTGGCACCGCCGTTTGTTTTGGCGAAGGGAGGGGAAACTAGCATTTTCAGCATGTCGCTGAGAGAAATTCGGGGAGGGGAAAACAGAAAACGCGAACTACGGTCCATGCGAACTTGGGTGTCAACCTACTTTGTCAGACAGGTGTTCTCGACGGGTCGTTTTGCAATTCGAACGTTAGCGCAACCATGCTGACACGGACAAAAACCCCACGTGCCAGTCGCGAATATCTTAGAAGATATTCAAACAAAAATGCGCTGGCTGCCCGACTAGGACTCGAACCTAGACAAAACGAGTCAGAGTCGTTTGTGCTACCATTACACCATCGGGCAAAAATCTGAGCGCGCGTAAACCGCTCCGGCCTTCCTCGGCCTATCGGGAACGATCTGGGCGTCGATGCCAAAAAACCGAAACCGTCGGCGAGCGCGAAACAAAGGC
>CBINOT010000129.1:0-17671 GCA_966252355.1 uncultured Opitutus sp.
CCGGCACGCTGTACGTCAACGGGGTCGCGGTCGGCACGAACACCGCGATGACGTTCAAACCCTCGGGCATCGGCTCGACCACCTTCAATTACCTCGGCCGCTCGCAGTCGACGGCCGATCCGTATCTCAACGGCACGGTCGACGAGTTTAAGATTTTCGACCGCGCTTTGCTGCCGCAGGAAGTCGCTCCGCTCGCGAACCCGCCACCGCCACCGGTCATCGCCGGAGGGTCGAGCGCCACCGGCGTCTATGGCACGCCCTTCAGTTACACCATCGGCGCGACGAATTCGCCGACGAGCTATTTTGCGACGGGCTTGCCCAGCGGTCTGACGATCGACCCGGCGACGGGTATGATATCGGGGGCGCCGACGACCACCGGTAATTTCGTCGTCCAACTCGGAGCCGAGAATGCCGGCGGCACCAGCACCGCCTTGCTCGATCTGTCGGTCGCGAAGGCGCCGGCGACGGTCGATCTCGGCTCGCTTCAGCAGGTATACGACGGCGCGCCGAAGTCCGCCACGGCAACCACCACTCCGCCCGGCCTGTCGGTGACATTGACCTACGACGGCCGCGTCAACGCGCCGGTAAACGCGGGCAGCTACACGGTCGTCGCCGCGATCGATAGCGCCAACTATGCCGGCACGACGACGGGTATTCTGACGATCGCAAAGGCACCGGCCGCGGTCTCGTTCGGATCGTTGCAACACGTCTATGACGGGACCGCGAAGTCCGCCACCGTGACGACAGATCCGGCGGGGATTCCGGTGACCGTGACGTACGACGGCAGCGTGAATGCGCCGGTGAACGCGGGCACGTACGCCGTGGTCGGCACGATCGAAAGCGCCAATTACATCGGGACCTCCACCGGCATGCTCACGATCGCCAAGGCGCCCGCGACGATCACGCTGTCCTCGTTGACCCAGCGCTACGACGGCACGCCCAAAGCCGTGGTCGTGACGACGAGCCCATCGGCTCTTGCGGTGACGTTGACCTACGATGGCAACTCGTCGCTGCCGATCTATCCCGGAGCACACGACGTCAGCGCGACAATCGACGAGCACAACTACACCGGCTCGGCGACGGGCACGTTGTCGATCACCGTGTCGGCGCTTGTCCGGCGCGCGCCCGTGCTGAACGGGACCGTGGACGGCTCCGTACAGTTGCTCACCGGCGAAAGCTTCGCCGTGAACAACCATGCGACGTTATCCGGCGATCTGCTGGTGCCTGGCGCGCCCATGCTCGAGACGAATGGCAACCCGGTTTTTGCCGGGGTGAAAATCGGTCCCGGAGCCGAAGTCCCGAGCGACTATACGATCACGCTCCATCACGGAGCGGTCCTCCGTTACGTGGTGAAACAAGTCGTTCCGGTCGCGATGCCGGCGGTCACGGCACCGGGTGCCCCGCTCGGCACGCGCGTGGTCACGATCAACACCCCGACGGATTCGACGGGCGATTTCGCCACGCTCCGAGATCTCACGCTCAACAGCCGAGCGGGTGCGGTGGCCATGCCGCCCGGGTCTTACGGCAGCGTGGTCGTGAATGGCAACAGCACGCTCGTGCTCGGCGTCGCCGGCGCGACGATCCCGGCCGAATACGCGTTCGAATCGCTGGCGGCTAATGCCGATCGAGCGATTCGCGTCGTGGGCCCGGTTGTCATCACGTTCGTCCACGATATCACGCTGAACGGCAGCATCGGCGAGGCGACGCGGCCGGACTGGCTCACCCTGCAATTCCACGCGGGCGGTTTGACGGTCAATAGCCGCGCGACCGTCGACGGCTCAGTCATCGCGCCCAACGGCACCGTCACGATCAACGGCAGCACCCGCATCCGTGGGTCCATCGTAGCCGACCGGCTGGTCATCAACGCCAACGGCACGCTCGAGGATCGCGAGCTAAACCCGGCCCCTTGATAAGGTCTCGGCAGGGCGTCCGTAATGCGGACGCCCTTACGCCGCGGATCGCGTAGTAGCCCGTGGTAGCTGGCCTCCGAGAGGCCGGCCCGGAGACGCCAATAGGCAATTACCCGCGAGCGCGTTCGGTTTTCCGAGCGCGCGAGCCGTTCATCACGAGATCGTCGTTTGCGACCGAGAACTGCACGCTGCTGTTGTCGGCGACTTCGCCGCCGATCAACGCCCGCGCCAGCTTGGTCTCGATATTGCGTTGGAGGAATCGCTTTAACGGACGCGCGCCGAAGACGGGGTCGTAGCCTTTCTCCGCGACCCATTCCTTCGCCTTGGCGTCGAGCGACACCGTGACGCGGCGCTCGAGGAGCCGGCGATTGAGATCGGCCACCAGCAGGTCGACGATGGTGGTGATTTCCTCGAGCGTGAGCGGCTTGAAGAGGATCGTTTCGTCGATCCGGTTCAGGAATTCCGGCCGGAACGATTTCCGCAGTTCGGCCATCACGCTTTCGCGCACGCTGTCGGGAATCGAATCGCCCTGCACGCCCTCCAGCAAGAAGCGCGAGCCGATGTTCGACGTCATGATGATGATCGTGTTCTTGAAATCCACGGTCCGCCCCTGCGAATCCGTGATCCGGCCATCGTCGAGCACCTGCAGCAGGACGTTGAACACGTCCGGATGCGCTTTCTCGATTTCGTCGAACAAGAGCACGGCGTAAGGCCGGCGACGGATCGCTTCGGTGAGCTGCCCACCCTCCTCGTAACCGACGTAGCCGGGCGGGGCGCCGACCAAGCGCGCGACGCTGTGCTTCTCCATGTATTCCGACATGTCGATGCGCACCATCGCCGCTTCCGAATCGAAGAGCGTCTCGGCCAGCGTTTTCGCCAGCTCGGTCTTGCCGACGCCGGTGGGGCCGAGGAACAAGAAGCTGCCGACGGGGCGCCGCGGGTCTTTGATGCCGCTGCGCGCACGCAGGATCGCATCCGTGACGAGCGACACCGCTTCGTCTTGGCCGACGACCCGCTCGTGCAGCACCTCTTCCAGCCGGAGAAGTTTTTCTTTTTCGCCCTCGATCAAGCGCGTCACCGGCACCCCGGTCCACTTCGCGACGACCTCGGCGATTTCCTCCTGCGAAACTTCCTCTTTGAACAGCGCGCCGGCTTGATCGCGGCTCTTTTGCTCGAGTCGCCGCAATTCGGCTTCGAGCTGAGGAATGCGGCCGTGGCGCAGCTCCGCGACTTTGTTCAGGTCATACGCGCGCTCCGCCTTCTCCATGTCGAGGCGCGTCGCTTCGATTTCCTCGCGCAGCTTGCGCGTCTTCTCGATCGCTTGTTTTTCCTTTTCCCACTGCAGCTAGAGGCCGCCGGCTTGCTCGCGGGCTTCGGCGAGTTCTCTGCGCAACGTTTCCAGCCGGCGCGCGCTCGCGTCGTCCTTTTCTTTGCCCAACGCGGTTTCCTCGATTTCGAGGCGCAGCACCTTGCGCGTGAGCTCGTCGAGCTCTTGCGGCATCGAATCCATTTCCGTGCGAATCATCGCGCAGGCCTCGTCAACGAGGTCGATGGCCTTGTCGGGCAAGAAACGATCGGCGATGTAGCGATTCGACAGCGTGACGGCGCTGACCAGCGCGTTGTCCTGGATGTGCACGCCGTGGTGCAGCTCGAAACGTTCTTTCAAGCCGCGCAGAATCGAAATCGCGTCTTCGACCGTGGGCTGGTCGACAACGACGGGCTGAAAGCGCCGCTCGAGCGCAGCGTCCTTCTCGATGTGCTTGCGATACTCGTCGAGCGTGGTGGCCCCGATGCAGTGCAACTCGCCGCGCGCGAGCATCGGCTTGAGCAGATTCCCGGCGTCCATCGCGCCCTCCGTCTTGCCCGCGCCGACGATCAGGTGCAGTTCGTCGATGAAAAGGACGATCCGACCCTCGCTCTGCTTGATCTCGTGCAGCACGGCCTTCAGCCGCTCTTCGAACTCGCCGCGGTATTTCGCGCCCGCGACCAGCGCGCCCATATCGAGGGCGAAGATGGTTTTTTCCTTCAGCCCTTCCGGGACGTCGCCGCGCAAAATGCGCTGCGCGAGGCCTTCGACGATGGCGGTCTTGCCGACGCCCGGCTCGCCAATGAGCACGGGGTTGTTCTTGGTTTTCCGCGACAAAATGCGGATCGTGCGGCGGATCTCTTCATCGCGGCCGATGACCGGATCCATTTTCCCCTTCCGGGCCTGCGCGACGAGATCGATGCCGTATTTTTCGAGCGCCTGATAAGTCGACTCCGGATTGTCGGTCGTGACGCGTTGCGAACCGCGGACCTCTTTCATCGCGGCGACCACTTTGGCGCGATCGATTTCGAAGCTCTTGAACAGCTTCTTCAGCGCCTCGGGCTTGGCGACATCGAGCAGGCCGAGAAAGAGGTGCTCCACGGAAACATATTCGTCCTTGAGCTTTTCCGCTTCGGACTCGGCGCGGGTGAGCACTTCGTTGACCGCTTGCGTCACGTACACCTTGGACGTGTCGACGCTGCCGGAAACCTTGGGCAAGCGCTCGAGCTCGCGTTCGACCGCGAGCTGCATCGCGCTCGGCGAGTTGTTCAATTTATGGAGGAGGCCCGGCACGATGCCGTCTTCCTGCGCGACGAGCGCGGCGAGCAAGTGCCAGGTGTCCACCTCGGTGTGCGAGTGGCGGCGCGCGATATTTTGCGCTTCGGCGACCGCTTCGCGCGACTTCTGGGTGAGTTTGGCAAAATCCATAATGAGTTCCTCCTTCGCAGCCGGCGCGCCAATTTAACCCAGCTGTGCTCCCTCGGCAAGTAGCCGCGCCGTGTGACATAGGCGGTCACTCTGGCACGATGAGCGAGTCAGGGTGTGTCGATCGGTCGGCCTCTCCCTCGCGCTCGTGATCATGATCGTGCTCGTGATCGTGATCGTAATCGTGGACCCCGCCCTACATCCATCGGTCGAGCGGGAGAACCACCGAAACACGCGAACGAGTGGCACGGGCATGTTGGCGTGGGCTTGTCGGTAGCGGCGATCGTCCCCATCGCCATGTTCCGAACGTGGCCGTCGGGGACGACGGCTGCTACCTCGGACGGGCGGCCGGCGCTACTTTTTCACCCGCGGGCGGTTTTTTCCGTCGAGGAGGACGACGGTCGGCTTATGCGCTTTCGCTTCCTCGGGAGTGAAATCCGCGTAAGCGACGATGATGACTTGATCGCCTTTTTGCACCAGCCGCGCGGCGGCGCCGTTCACCATCACTTCGCCCCGCTGGGCGCCGGCGATGACGTAGGTCGCGAAACGCTGGCCGTTGTTCACGTTGTAGATCTCCACGCGCTCGTACTCGAGCAGCCCGGCGGCTTTGCGCAGGTCGGGGCCGAGGGCGATGGAGCCTTCATAGTGCAGGTCGGCCGCCGTGACAGTGGCGCGATGGAGCTTGGCTTTGAGTAACGTCAGTCGCATGGCAAAAGAGTGATCGCTGGGCGGCGAGGCGTTCAGGGTTCGCGATTCAGTTCGGCGGCGCGCTTCAGGCCGAGCAACACGAGCTCGGGCACGACTTCGTCGAACAGATTCTCCGTCAGCAGCAGCCGAGTAAAACCCCCGGTACCGACGACGTACGGCTTTTGTCCGGCGAACGCTTCACGGCTGAGTTCGGCCACGAGATGCCGAATCGCGCCAACGTGCGCATGGTACACGCCGGCTTGGATACTTTCGACCGTCGAGCGACCGAGCGCCGCGGCCGGCTTCGTGATTTCGACCGAAGGCAATTTCGCGGTCTTGCCGGCGAGGGTTTCGACCGAAATCCCCACGCCCGGCAGAATCGCGCCGCCGAGGTAATCGCCTTCCGCGGTCACGACGTCGAAGGTCGTCGCCGTGCCGCAATCCACGACGATGAGATGGCTCGCGGGCCGCCGTTGCGTCGCCGCGATCGCGCCAGCAATCCGATCGGCGCCGACCTCGTGCGGATTGCGATAGCGCACGCGCAGCCCGGTTTTCACGCCCGCCTGCAACATGAAAGGCTCGCACCGGAAGTACTTCACGCACGCCGCGCGAATGGGGTAAACCGCCGGCGGCACGACGGAACAAATCGCAACGTGTTTCACCGCGCGTGGGTCGACGCCGTTTTCGCGCAGCACCGCCGTGAAGAACACCCCGAACTCGTCGGAGGATCCGAGCGGATGCGTCGTTTTGCGAAATTGGACGCGCAATGCATCGCCATCGAACACGCCGCCGTGCAATTGGGAATTACCGATGTCGAGACAGAGCAGCATGGCGTCTGAGTAGGTGCTAGGTTCTAGGGACTAGGATCTAGGGGGCGAGGGTCTCGCGTCTGGCGTCTTCGATCTGGGGCGCGAGCCCGTCGACGAGGAGTTTTTCGAGCTCGGTGGCGAGGGCTCGTCGATTTGCGCAGTGCGCGACGATCGCATCGGACTGCCAGATGTCCGCCGGAAAGGCGCCTTGCGCGGCGCGCTGTGCAAGGTCGTTGTGCACGACGTAGTCCGCCGCGCCGGTGGCGAAAATCGCGTGCACGGCTTCGCGGATCGCGGCGGAGTCGGCATCGCGCGTCAGCTTGAAAGCGACAATGCGGACATTCGGGTTACAGCTGCGCGCGCGCAGCGTATCGAGCAGCTTGGGGTTGCGCTTAAGGCGGACGATGGGCGCCGACGACGAGGACAGCTTGCCGCGTCCCGGGGCGGCGGCGACGCCGTTGGTTTCGATCGATTCGACGGAGAAATCCGAGACCGCAGCCGCGTGAACGATGGCATCGAAACTCTCCGTGCGGAGCCGCCGGTCGAGCACTGTCGCCAAATCGACGAAGCTCGTGAACGTTTCCTCCCGGCAGGGCGCGGTGGGGCGCGCCGCGTTTTCGGCTCGAACCAGCACGACCTCATGGCCGGCCGCGTTAAAATGGTCGGCCAACAGCGCGCCGGTGGCGCCGCTGCTCGTATTGCTCAGGACGCGCACGCCGTCGATCGGCTCGCTCGTGCCGCCGCTCGTGATCAGCACCCGGAGGCGGCGGCCGGAACGCGGCGCGCTCGAGGCCTCGAGCGCGGCGACAATTTCGTCGGGCTCGGCCAAGCGTCCTTCGCCTACTTCGCCGCAGGCCGTACGACCGCTGCCAGGCTCCACGAACCGGACGCCCCATGCGCGGAGTTTGGCCGCGGAGGCGAGGGTCGCGGGATGCGTCCACATCGCGGGATTCATCGCCGGCGCGACAAGCAACGGCTTTTTCCAATCGTGCGCGAGCAACAAGGCGCCTGCGAGATCGTCGCCGAGCCCGGCCGCCATCCGGTTAAGCGTATGAGCGGTTGCGGGGCAGACGATCGTCAGATCGGCCCACCGCGCCAGCGTGATGTGGTCCAGCGCTTCGCCGGCCGCGAAGAGGTCGGAGGAAACTTTCTCGCGCGTGAGTCCCTCCAGCGTGGCGACGCCGACGAAACGCTGCGCGGCTTCCGTGGCCACGGCGCGCACGCGATGGCCGCGCTGCACCAGCTGCGAAATCGCATCGCAGGCTTTGTAGCACGCGATCGAACCGCTGAGGATGAACAAGATGTTGGCCATGGCGCGAACGATTCGGCCGGGATCACGCGGCGAAATCCGGATAAGGCCGGGCCATATTTTCCGGTGTGAGCCGCAGGTTGTCGATCAACCGCACGCCATCGATCCGCACGGCACCGAGGCGCACGCCGTCGTGGTCTTCGATGTAGTCCACGTCGAAGCCGAGTTCGCGCAGCACGCGCGCGGCCGTCGCGGGGTCCGGCACTTCGCGCAACGCGCGCGGGAAAGCCGCGGCGCGAGCGCGCGCCGCCGGCGAAAGCCGGCGATTGCGCGAGCTCATCGCGAGGCCATCCGGTTCGCGGACGGTTGGGCAGGGCACGATCTCGAGGGGCAACAGCAGCGCCTCGACCATGCCGCGCACGAGCTGCAGTTGCTGCCAATCCTTCTCGCCGAAATAGGCGCGGGTCGGCTGCACGACATGGAACAGCTTCAAGACAATGGTCAGCACGCCGTCAAAATGGCCCGGGCGATGCGCGCCTTCCCAGCGGCGGCTCAGTTCGTGCTCGGTGACGCGATAACGGTATTGATCCGGATAGAAAGCAGCCGGTGGCGGCGCGATCACCGCGTCGGCATAGGGCCGCGCCAGCGCCACGTCGGCCTCGAGCGTGCGGGGATATTTCGCGAGATCGTTCGGATCGTTGAACTGGGTCGGGTTGACGAACACGCTGAGCACGACGCGCTCGTTCTCGGCCCGCGCCCGCGCCAGCAACGCCTCGTGCCCCGCGTGCAGCGCGCCCATCGTCGGCACGAAGCCAACGCTGCGCCCCGCCCACTCCGGCGCCTTGCGCAGCGCCCGCCACTCGGCGAGATCCGAAATGACGGGGCAACTCGCCTTGCGTTCTGCGAGGCCGGCGGAAAGCGCGTTGGCGCCAACGCACTCCACCTTCGATTGAGCGGAAGCGGGCTTCATGCGAGCACCTCCTCGCGCGCGGGAAATGCAGCGCTCCGCACGTCGCGCGCGAATTGGTTGATGGCATCGGTCACCAGTTCGTGGCCTTCGAGATAACGGCGCGCGAAGCGCGGCTGAAATTGAGCGTCGAGGCCGAGCAGATCGGTCGTCACGAGCACTTGGCCCGCGGTGCCACCGCCGGCGCCGATGCCGATCGTCGGAATGGCGCGCTCTTCCGTGATCGCGGCGGCGAGCGCAGCCGGCACGCATTCCAGCACGATGGCAAACGCACCGAGCTCTTCGAGGCGGCGCGCTTCGCCGCGCAGCCGATCCGCCTCCGCGGCGCTGCGACCTTGCAGGCGGTAACCGCCAAATTGGTTCACCGACTGCGGCGTCAATCCGAGGTGGCCCATCACCGGAATGCCGCTGCCGACGAGGTGGGCGATGACATCTTCGTGCCCGACGACGCCCTCGATCTTCACCGCCGTCGCGCCCGCCTGCATCAGCGCACCGGCGGCGGTGGTGGCGGCGGCTTTGCCGTTGCGCGCCGACAGAAAAGGCATGTCGGCGACGATCACCATGTCCGGGGCGCCGCGCCGCGCGGCGGCGACGTGGGCGCACATCATTTCCACGGTAGCGTGAACGGTGGACGGGAAGCCATGGACCACCATGGCGACGCTATCGCCGACCAAGATGGCATCGGCTTCCGACTTGGCGACGAGGCGCGCGAGCAGCGCGTCGTACGCCGTGAGCATCACAATCGGGTGCTGTTCGCGCTTGGCGCGTGCAAAATCCAGAATGGTCTTCACCTGGCCTCCGCAGTTTCCCGAGATCGGAAAACCTGCAAGCAGGCGGCGAGGGACTTGGGTGCTTGTCGCATGGCGATGAAGCCTCGTGTCCGAGGAACGGGAGTTGATGTTGTTGGCGTCCGGTCGCGATCGTGTTCGCGCTAGACCCGTCCACGGTCGCGATTTTTCACCAGTGCGCAAACCGAATTTGTGTCAGCGGCCCGGCCATCCGTCGCCGCGAATCGCGCGAATCGACCGTCAAATCGATGAATTTGCCGCGGAAAGGATTTGGGCTTTACGCGAACTCGAAATCGGCCACGAGGACGTAGTGATCGCTGGCGAGCGTCGGAACGACGCGATGGCCGACGCAGCGCAACGCGGCATTATGAAAAATGTGATCGAGCACGTACGGCTGCCGCCGCCACGTGATCGCGCGGTCCTGCACGGTGCGAAAGCCGCGCGCCGCGAACTGCTCGATCAAGGTGTGGTGGCGCCGGACGTTGAAATCGCCGGCGAGCAGGGTCGGACCGGTGGCGTTGGCGAGCTGTCGCTCGATCGCTTGCCGCTGCTCGGGGTGCTGCAGGCTGCTCGAGCCGAGCATGAAGAAGGCGAGCAGATGCGTGTTAAGCAGCTGCACCTCACGCCCGCATACGGTCGTCTTGGCGCCCATCAGCACGCGGTCGGTGGGCGTGGTCTTGCGTCCTTCGAAATCGAACTCGATGGGGGGCGACGGCAAATCCAGCCGCAGAAGATCGCGAAGCGGCGTGCGCGAAAAAATGGCCAGCCCGATGCCGAAGGGCAGCTCGCGCGGATCGGGCTTAGGATAAACGAATGCGCTGTCATAGCCGGCCAAAGCCGTGCGGAGGCGGGTGTAATTGGGCGGCGGCTCGGCTTGCACGCCCTTCGGGCGCGCCTGCTCCACCTCCTGCAACATCACGATGTCGCCCTGATGGGCGCGAATTTCGTCGATCGTCGCATCCAGTCGGATCGGCGCGTGATCCGGCGCGGCATCGTGCCACGTCTGCGCATACTGCATGTTAAACTGGACGACTCGAAATCGATTCATCGGAACGCGGACGCCGCGAACCAAGCGTCGGCCCCGCGACGCGGCAACCCTATTCGCGGGCGGGACATGGGAACAAGTCGCCCGCTAATCACGCGAATGAACGCGAATCCGCAACGATCCGATTAGCCGAATGAGGTAGCGGCGATCGTCCCCGATCGCCTCGTCTCGAACCTGGCCGTCGGGACGACGGCCGCTACCTCGGAACGCCGGCTCGGAGACCGGCGCTACTATGCGCTCATCTGAGTAGCACGAGCGTCTTGCCCGTTGGTATGCGGTAATCAGCGCCGATGGTTTGAGGATTAGCGTTCCAAACTTGTCAGCGTTTCAGCCTATCAGCTTTTCAGCGTTTCCTACCCTCACTCCGGCTCGGCAGTGCCTTCGACGACCCAATCGCGCGCCTCGGGAACCTGGCGCAAGAACTCGCGCAGGGCGGCGCTGAGATGCTCGGCGTAGCGGTAATGCGCGCCCATGCCGGTGCGCAATTCGGCTTCGTAAATGAATTTATCCGCGTGGGTGCTGTGCTCGAAAGGCGTCTGCGCCCCCAAGAGCAAGGAATACAGGTAGGCGGGGGAATCGCGTTTCAGCAGCTCGCGAGTCAGCTCGAGTTGTTCGGCGAGCAGAGACTCGTGTTGTGCACGATCGATTTCCGGCGGGAGATAAAACCCGGCTTGAATCAGGGGCGTGTACCGATTGCCCGTGCGATGGCGATTGAGATCCCGCAGTTCGGCCAACGCCATGTTGTTCCAGGCGAAGCTCACGCGCATCCGGCGTGTCGCCGTCCCTTGCTGGCCGTAGCGGTTCGCGCGATGCCGCAGGGCTTCCGCGACGCTCTGCGTCTCCGGCAGCCACGGCGGCGTCGCGCGATCGACGTGCACCCACACTTGGTCGGCCAAGGCCGCGGAGGAAAGACGCTGCCGGCCTAGTTCCAGCGATGCCGCGAGTTCCTGACGCGCCTGTTCTTCGTACGATTTCTCCGCGGAGCTATGGCGCATCAGCCGCGGCGACTGCTTGAGCAATTCGTCCCGGATCAGCTTGGCCGCCGCCCGCGCTTCCGGCTGCGGCAACGAATCGAGCTGTTTCACGGTCACGGCCCACATGCGCGAGCTCTGCACGAGCCCAAGATTCGTCCGGGTCGCGAGCGGGATAAAATAACGCGCGCGATCGAGCGCATAGTTTTTCCGCAGGCGGGTCACGACGGCGGGCTTCGCGTCGGCGGGCACGCGCACGCGTTGCGGCTCGGCGGTGGCGAGCGCATCGAGCCGATCGTACTCCGCGTGGTACGCCGCAAACGATCGCGCCAACACGTCACGCCACCGCGACGCCAGATCGGCCGGAATACCCAGCTCATCCGGCGTCGGGACGTTGGTCGCATCCATCGTGATGTAACGCGTGCTCGACTCCTGGCCGTCCGCCATCTGGGCGATCTCGAAAATTTTATAGGCGAGCCACATCGACACGCCGTCCAGCGCGATCGCGAGTCCACCGGTTAGGCCGCCGATCGAGGCATGGCCGTAGTCGACGAATTTGAGAATCCGATCGATGGAGGCGTCGGGGTTGGCGACGTCGACCTTTGCGAGAATCGAGGCGAGGCCCTCGTTGCTCCGCGAGTAGCGCGCGAGCACCGAAGCGAGCAGCTCCGGGGTGACTTTCGGCAGATCGGCGGCAGACGGCGGAGGGACGAGGGCGAGGCCGGTAATTCTCATGGAACGAGACGCCACTCAGGCAGATTCTTGCGCCGAAACAATTTATTTTCCGGCGGCGCTCGGGCAGAGCGAAGAGGGAACGCCGATCTCGGCCAAGCGGCGCCCATCTCCGCGCAACCACGACCGTCTTTTACCGCGCTACGTTCTGAATTCGTCAGCGCTTGAACGTTTTCGCCCAGGTGGGCTCGTCGAAGCCGACAAGCGCGATGCCGTCGCCGATCACGAAGGGGCGCTTCACGAGATTTCCGTTGGCGCGCAGCAGCGCAATGGCTTCGTCTGGCGACAACGACTCCAGGCGCTCGCTGAGTTTTGCGTCCCGATAATCCTGGCTGCCCGTGTTGAACACCCGCCTTAGACTCGGCTGGGCGCCGATCATCGTCCGGAGTTCGGCCACGGAGGGCGGCGTTTCGCGAATCGGCTTCTCCTCGAAGACGATCCCCTGAGCGCGCAGCCATTTGGTGGCCGTCCGGCAGGTGCTACATTGCGTGAGTGTGTAAATCGTCAGTCCCATGGCCGTAGCTGAACGCGCCGCGCGCGACAGGACAAAAAAAATCTCCGCGGCGAAAAAGCCGCGGAGACGCGAGGTTCAGGGTATCCAGTCAGAGATTCTTAGCGCGCGCCGACGGCCGCATCCAAGCGAGCGACCGAGGCAGCGTACGCATCGTAATCCGAGACGAGCTGAGCGCGAGCGGCATCCCACTCGGCGTTCGAAGCACGCTCCGCGGCCTTCAGGCTCTTCATCAGCGCTTTTTCGCGGGCCTTGACGTCATCCGCGGCCGATTGGAATTGGGCACGGCCTTCCGTGCTCATCTGATTCTCGGTGCGGCGGAATTGGCTGACGGTGGCGTCGCTTTGCTTCACCCGCGTGCGGATGTCGCTCACGATGGTGTCGCGCGTCTCGAAGGTCGCCGAGCGGATCGTCGGTTCCAGACGCGTCGCCTCCAGCGAGGCGGCCGCACTGGTCGTCACGCGGCCGGTCGGCATCGAGCCGGGCTCGGTCGTGATATCCACGCGCTGTTCGCCGCGGGGCTGAAGAATCGCCACGCGGGCCGGCGGCGGAGCTTCCGGCTCGGGCGTCGTCGACGGCGTGTTGGGCGCCATGTTTTGGTCGAATGCCTCGCCGTTGGGCGGCGTGACATCGTTTTGAGGCCGCGCGGCCGGAAACGGCGCGCGACTCATATTGCTTCCGTTCGGCACCGCCGGAGGGGTGATGACGACCGGAGAGTTTGGGGACTTACGCGTTCCCGCGCAGACCGGAGAGATGGCAACGCCCGCCACGGCGCCAGCCAGTAGAACTAAATGAGTAATGGAATATTTCATTGGGGACCTCCCGTTGTGGTTCGTGCGCATAGTGCCGAACCCCGCGCGGACGTTGCATTTCCGGGCGCTCTTTTTTTTTGGAACCGCGGCGCCTTGCGATGTGCAAGGGGTGCAGACCCCAGGGTAAAAAATGCGTTGGCCGTTTGACGAATCGCCTTCGCCTTCCCCATGCTCGCCGCTTCATGCCAGTCCTGCTCGACGTATCCAAATTACGAGTGACACGCGGCCGCACCGCGATTTTGCGCGACGTCGACTGGCGCGTGCGCTCCGGCGAGAACTGGGCGATCCTCGGCGCGAACGGGTCGGGCAAGACGACGCTGTTGAAATCGCTGACCGGATATCTTTCGCCGACCGGGGGTGAGATCGCGCTGCTCGGCTGCCGTTACGGCGAGTGCGATTGGCGCGACTTGCGGCTTCACGTCGGCGTGGTCACGAGCGCATTCGTCGCGGCGATTCCGCCCGCCGAGCGCGCGCTCGACACGGTGATCAGCGGAAAATTCGCGCAACTCGACTTATGGCATCGCGTCGGCCGCGCGGAGCGGACGCTCGCCCGCCGCTATCTCCGGCTCGTGGG
Source organism: uncultured Opitutus sp. (assembly GCA_966252355.1). Lineage (GTDB taxonomy): Bacteria > Verrucomicrobiota > Verrucomicrobiia > Opitutales > Opitutaceae > ER46. The sequence continues at coordinate 13,787 of CBINOT010000129.1, forward strand.
GCTCCTCGCCATCGCCGAGCGCGAATGGGCGTATCTCTCGCAAGGCGAGCGGCAGCGCGTGCTGATCGCGCGGGCGCTCATGAGCCGGCCGAAGCTGTTGATTCTCGACGAGCCTTGCGCCGGCCTGGACCCGGTGGCGCGCGAGACCTTCCTGCGTTTTCTCGATCGACTCGCGCGGCGCCCGCGCGCCCCGGCGCTCGTGCTCGTGACCCATCATGTCGAAGAGATCGTGCCGGCCTTCACGCATGCCTTGCTGCTGCGCCAGGGCGAGGTCGTCGCGGCCGGGCCCTGCGCGCGGGTGCTGAACTCCTCGACGATGTCGACGACCTTCGGCGCCCCGCTCCGCCTCGACTTGCGGCGAGGCCGTTATCAACTCGCGTACCGCGCGTGAATCCGTTGACGGACACGATCGAGACGCTCGGGCTGGGCAACGCCTGGACGTATCTCGGACTTTTTGTCGGCGCGTCGCTGCTGATGCTGTGGCGGCTCGAGTCGCTGCTGCGGCACGGCCTGGAAGGAACCGCGTTGGGCACGCTGGTGATGCCGTATTGCTCCGGGTTGGGCAACTTGCTCTTCGTCGGCCTCGTGGCGAGCCGGCACGGCGCGGGCGGCGAAGTGCTGACCAACTGCCTCGTGAACAACGTCACGAATCTCACGCTCGTGCTCGCGTTGCCGACATTGGTCTGGGGCCTGATGCTTGAAACGCCGCGCAAGGCGTCAACCGGCGCGAAGAAAAAAGCGGCCGGAGCAACCGCCGATACGCAACGGCAACTCAACCGCCTCTCGCTCCTGCTCACGATCGCGGCGGTGATTTTCTTCAGCGGGGCAGCGTGGACGCTCGGCTCGGATGGGACGCTCGATTTGAACGACGGGCTCGTGCTCATCGGCCTGTTTCTCTTTTGGCAATGCTTCCAGGTCTTCGACGTCCTCAAACACAATGTGCGGCAGCGCCGATCGTTCGGGGCCATGTTCTATCTCGATGGCCTCATCGTCTTGCTCGGCGCGTGGGGCGTGTACACGAGCCTCGACTGGCTCGTCACCTGGCTGGGCGCGCAAAAGGGGGAGTTCATCAACGCGGCGCATCTCGGCTGGATCACCGGCTGGCTCATGGTGCTCCCGAATGCGTTGCTGGCGTTTTACTATGCCGCGCGCAAACGGGCCGACATCGCGTACGCCTCGCAAGTCGGCGACGGCCACATCTGCATTCCCTTGTGCATCGGCCTGAGCGCGGTGCTGCAACCGATCAAAGTGCCGGCATTCTTCGAAACCGGGTTGGCGATTTTAGCGGGCGCCGCGATCGTGCACGGCACCTGCGTGCTGGCCGCGAATGGCCTCCCGCGCTGGATGGGCTGGCCGCTACTGGGCGCGTTCGCGTGGTTCGTGGGGGTTGGTTTGCTGTGAGGTGAGAGATGCGAGAAGGAGACAAGCTGGTTGCCCGCGAATCACGCGGATGACCGCGAAGGCGGAATCAATCCCCGGCGCAGGAGAAGGAAGGCGAGCCCGACCTCCGGGCCGGTCGTGCGCTCGTGCGGAGGTCGATGCGGCCCGCTCGGAGATCGGGTTCTACCGTCGACACGGCCCGGCGATCGTGCGGACGGCCGGCCGAGCCTGGCCGTCGGGAACGACGGCCGCTACCTCAGACAAAAAGAGAACCAGACTTTAGACCACCAGCGGATCGGCGCGGAATTTTTCGGTGAGCTCGAAAAGCACGGTTTGGGCAGCGAGCCATTTCGCATCGCCGCGAATCTCGGCCATCGTTTTTCCGGTGTGGTTCAGCACGAGATAGCTCGTCGGGCCCAGCTTCACGAAGGCATCGTAGTGCGTACCGGCAGCGTCCGCGGCGAATTCAAGATCGCCCTCCGCGAATTGCTTGCCGGCCGTGCGCACGCGCAGGGGCTCGGCGTCGGTCGGCACGTTGCGACGAAAAAGGTCGGCACGCGGACCGTTGTACGCGAGGACCGAACCGGCTTTGCCGGCCAGCGCGAGGACCGCCCATTCGTCGAACACCGGGCGCAAATAGACCGCGCGCATGCGGTCAAGGCAGGTCTGGATGTGGCGGCGAGCGGTCTCGAGGTCCATCACGCCGGGAGAAAGGGCAAAGCTTCGCGTAACGCAAGCCGCGCGGCTCGCGACCGCGTGATGCACGTGCGCCGCCGCAACGGTTTCACGGTTTGTTTAAGCGGCCCGGCCTACCCGCGGACGCGCACCACGTCACCGGCGGCGAGAGCGGCGCCTTCGCCCGCCAGTTTACGGGCGGAAAAAATCACGTTCCCCGCGCGCAGCACATCGATCGCGCGGCGGGCGAGCAGAACGCGCGCTTCGGCGCCCGCACTCGCCAGGGTCAAGCCGTGTCGCCATGGCACGCGCGTGACAGTGCCGGTCGAGGCATCGACAAAGGTCACCATGCCGGCTTGCGCGAGCCGCGCGGCGGCATCGATGCTCGTACTGCCGACATTGCCGGCCGCATCGATTCCGCTCCCGCCCAGCTTGCCCGCGGCCGTGATCGCACTCGTCGCCACGCGCCCGGTGGTTTTCACCGCGGCGCCAGTGGCCTCGCCCGCCACGACCACCGTCGTGGCGGCGACTTTCACCGGGGCGGACACGACCTGGTACGCGAGGCATCCGCCCAATAAAAATGCGGCGCCGACGATGAGCGCCGCGTAAACCAACGGACGGCCGATGCTCGGCCGGCGCGTCACTTTCCGTTCGCGAAGATTTCCGCGAAAAAGTCCTGCATGTGCTGCCAGGAGCGATGATCCGCGGCCGCATTGTAGCCGATGCCCTTCAGCCCGGCCTCGCGCGCAACCTCGTCGGCTCGCGGATTCGTGAAGGCGTGCACGGCGCCGGCGTAAGAAATGAATTGGTAGTCCAGCTTCGCGTCGTCGATCGCCTTCTTGAAGGCGTCGAGATCCTCTTTTTTCGTGAAAGCGTCGAGGGCGCCGTGGCAAATCAAGATCTTCGCTTTGACGGTGCCCTCGGTGTTGGCGGGCGGCGGAATCAAGCTGCCGTGAAAGCTCACGATGCCCGCGACCGGAGCGCCGCTCCAGGCGAGCGCTTGGACGGTCGCACCGCCGAAACAATATCCGATCGCGGCGACGCGGTCGAGGTCGACCAGCCCGGTCGCAACGAGCTGCTCCAAGCCGGCACGGGCGCGCTCGGCCATCAGGGGCTTGCCGTAGAATTGGCCGGCCAGTTCGCCTGCCTTCTTCGGATCGGTCGTGACCACGCCGGCGCCGTACATATCGGCGGCAAACGCGACGTAACCGAGTTTGGCCAGCTGTTCGGCGCGCGTTTTCGGATATTCGTTCAAGCCCCACCACTCCGGAATCACGAGCACGCCGGGACGCTTGGCGCCGCCCGTCGCGTCGTCGTAGGCGAGATACCCCTCGAGCTTCACGCCCCCGTGCTCGTACGGCACGGAACGCGTGACGATCTTCGCGTGAGCGGTCATGGCCAAAGTGAGGAAGCTGAGCAGATACGCAGTTGTTTTCATGGGAACGGGAAACACTCCACTCACGCCTCCGCGCGCGTCAAATCGCCGCGCTCAGGCCGACAAGCCTCCCGTGATATAGTTTTTCAATTGCTCCGCTTCGGCCCGATGGTGGTCCGAAATCCAGCGCGTGATGTCGCCAATGGAGATCGTGCCGATGAGTTCGCCGTTTTCCACCACTGGCAAGTGACGGAACCGACGCTGGGTAAACAAGGTCATCGTCTCGTCGATCGGCATGTCCGGCGCGATGGTCATGACATTGGCGGTCATCACCTGATCGACCGTGACTTGGCGCGGATCGACGCCCGCGCCGACCACGCGGCGGAGCACATCGCGTTCCGTGAAAATCCCAACGAGCCGGCCGCCATCGATGATTAAAACCGAGCCGACGCGGT
>CBINOT010000130.1:0-17662 GCA_966252355.1 uncultured Opitutus sp.
CGCTCACCCTAGCCGTTCGGCTCGACCCCGAATTCACCGAGGCCCACCTACATCTCGGCCGGCTCCTGTATGAGCGACGACAGTTCGATCGGTCGGCGGAAATTCTCGCAGTCGCGGTGCGACAGCAACCCGACTCGGCTGAAGCCCACGCTGCCCTGGCGCAACCATTGAAGCAATTGGGACAATGGGACGATGCGCTGGACCATCTACGTCGGGCTGTCGCCCTCGCGCCCACTGAAACCGCACCCCACAGCGACCTGATCGCCAGCCTGCACTACCAATCCACAGCTGACACCGCGACGGTCCGCGTGGAGCAGGCTGCGTGGAACCGGCGGCACGCCGCCCCTCTAGCCGGCCATTTTTCCACGCCGTACGAAAACACTCCCGCCCCCTCACGGCGGCTACGTATCGGCTATGTTTCCGCGAATTTTTGCCAGCATGCAGAGACGGCGTTTGTTCTCCCGCTGCTCGAGGCACACGATTGGGCGGAGGTCGAGGTTCACTGTTACGCGAGCGTGCAGAAACCGGACGCCGTCACCGCACGCCTGCAACGCACCAAGGTAATCTGGCATAATGTCGTGGCGCTCTCCGATGCCGAGCTCGCGGAGAAAATCCGGGTCGATCGTATCGACATTCTCATCGATTTGCTTTTGCATTACGATGGCAGCCGCATGCTGACATTTGCCCGACGGCCAGCACCGCTGCAGGTATCATGGGCGAGCTTTATTGACGACGCTGGACTCGATTTTTTCGACTACCGCCTCAGCGATGCGTTGGTCGATCCACCTGAGCACGAGTCGATCGGCACCGTCTCGCACGTTGTGCGCTTGCCAGGCGCCTGCGGCTGCTTTCAACCCCTCGGCGAATATCCCGACGTCGGTCCTCTTCCCGCGGTGCAGTCGGGCCGCGTAACATTCGGCGCGCTCAACAATTTTCTCAAAATCAACGATCCGGTGCTCCACTGCTGGGCACGTGTCCTCACGGCAATGCCTGAGTCACGTCTGTTGTTCGCCTGCCCCGACGGTTCGGCGCGCCGACGCGTGCTACAAACCCTCGTGACGCTTGGCATCGTCGCCTCGCGCATCGATTTTGTGGGCCAGCAACCGCTCGCGGTTTATCGCCGCCTCTATCGCGAAATCGATGTTGCGCTTGATCCATTTCCTTACAACGGCTGCACCACCACCTGCGACGCCCTGTGGATGGGTGTGCCGGTGATCACGTTGACAGGCCGGACCGTCGCGGGCCGTATGGGCCTCAGCCTCCTCACGCATGCCGGACTGGCGGGCTGCGTGGCTCTCGACGAAACGGACTACGTGCGCATTGCGGCGGAGATGGCTCGCGATCTTCCACGCATTGCGGCCCTGCGTTTCACCATGCGGACACGGCTGAAGGCTTCACGCTTGATGGACGCGCCGCGTTTCGCGCGCGACGTCGAAACGGCGTATCGGACGATGTGGCACCGCTGGTGCGAGCCATGAAAGTTGCGCGCATGTTTCTGACTGGGATTAGTGCGCGATTGTCAGGCCCTGTGATCTCCGGCGCGCTTGCCTACGGGATTCTAATTTTTCTCCTGCTGCCACCTGGGGTAACCGTCTTGAACGACGATTTCGGATACCTGAGGTCGGTCGTAGAAACACTCCAACACGGCCGGCCGTGGACGGACGACTGGCTCGGCCCTTGGGCCGCCGGCCTTTCGGTCCTATCGGCGCTGGTCTTCAAACTCACTGGCAGTTTTTTCGTCGCTACCAACGGATTGCTCGTCGGGTTCGCCGTGCTCGCGTTTTGGGCGGGCGGAAAGCTGCTGCAACATCGTGGCTTGTCAGCGAGGCGCGCTGCCGGGACCATCGCATTGCTCCTGACGTTTCCGACGTTGCTCTGGAAAAGTCTAGAATTCGGCAGCGTTGCTCTCGGCATGGTCTGCTTATTGGCCGCATTGCTCGCTGCTGAACGGCGGCGGTGGGGCTGGTTTGGTCTCTGCTGGCTGCTCGCGCTCGCCACCCGACAAAGCGCGCTCACCTGGGTCGTGCTGCCCGCCGCGGCGGCGCTTCAGGCGTTACTCGACCGCCGGTCGCAGTGGCGAGCGAGATGGCTTGCCCCTACGGTAGTCGCGGTAGCAGGTGTTGTCGCATTCGTGATCCTGAGCTTGGTCATGAACAAGACCCACGAGCAGATCAGAGTGACGGACGCGGGACTCGATCGATTGGCGGAACAACTGCACGTTGGGGTGGGCCTCGCCCGAATTATCGAGATCTCTGCACTCGGCATCGGAGTATTCCTGCTCGCAGCCGGGGCGGGGGCGTGGTCTCTCCGCGGAAGCTCCACGGTACGCAGACGTCTTGTCTGGTGGCGCGCGGCAATCGCGATCGAGGCGGTTGCTCTACTCGTTTTGTTCGGCAGGCACGTCGCCTATGAACTCGACGGTTTTCGGGGTACCTTCAGCGTCCTTTATGAATCTACCGTGTTGCTCATCGCCTTTCTTGGCTGGCTGTGGACGCCACCGTGGACCATCCGGTGGCCGGCCATCGCCTGCGCCGTCGCTGGCATCATGGCGCTATGTTCCCGGCCGGTGGTGTGGGACTACTATTTTATGGACGTCGCGCTGCTCGGTTTCTTTGGCGTTAGTTCGCCGAATCCGGAAGCGATCACACGACCTTCAGCAGGGTGGACATCACTCCGCCCGTCGCCGGCATGGATCATCCTCGCCATGTTGATCGCGTGGCAGGCAATTTTCGTCTTTAACTTGAAGCTCCGCATCGATCGCGGCCACGCGCTGATCGTACTCGGAGAGAAGGCGCTTCGTGCCGGTCAACTTCATCCCGCTGAGTTGGCTTTGACACCTTCCGGCTTTGTCGGTTGGCAGCTCCATCCCTACTACATCGCGCACGACGGTCGTAGGTCCTCGGAAATCCTTGGCTATCGCCGGTACCTCGCCCGGTGGCGAGATACGATTACGCTCGGGCAAAGCTACTCGCCGCCGTTGCCGGAATGGTTGCGATTTCCGAACGTCGCACCGCTCGATTCCGAGCCTACACTGATCGGTCAGGTTTCGTTTCGGTGCGCTTGGTTTTTTCATGGCGACATCGCGCTAGCGCGAATTCGGTCGCAACCGTCGGTGCCGCCCGCGTTGACCATCGATCCCGATGACTACCGGCCCCAACCGTTTCCGCTGAACGATGCCGAGTGGCGTGCACTCGTCCAAGGCGAGCGCATAATGCCATGACCCGCGCCATTGCACGCTGCGCCCGCATTCCTTACGAAAACTTCATATCGAAGCCCAACTGGTCTACGTAGCCGATATCTTCGGCATCGAAATCAGTAGGCGCGTATGCTTTGAATCGACCAATGGACCCTGGCGGTTGCACCATACGACAGAGCTCGTATTGCCGAGCCTTGCCTGGCGCAATCTCCAGAAACGATGTGAGCACGCGAATCCCGTCCATCGGTCGGGCGCAGAAACGATCGAAGTTTAGCAACAGAAAGCGTCCCGACATGCTTTCACCAATCTGCAAAATTCGTCGATGGACCGCACACCAATATTTCAAAGCCGAGCGGGGCGACGGATCCAGATCAGCTGGCTTTAGGAAGTATTTTCCCCACAGGCGAAGCTGATTTTGATTGGCACTGAAAGCCATGTCCAAACCGTTCCGGATCACGTGAACATATCTCAGCTCGGGGAACGTCTCGTCGAGTCGCTCCAGGAACACGTGCGTGTTAGGTTCTTTCCACCCCCAACGCACCCACTGCATTCTCGTTTTGTCGGCGGCCTCGATTAATGAATTCACGATGTCGCGCGATCCCATAAAGCGCTCGGGTGTGTCGGAGCGTGCGTGCAGGGTTGTCAACCAGCGTTTTTGCACCGCAGTTAACGGCGAGCCACCCTGCATCGCCGAACGAAAGATTGATAGCGCCAGCTCAAGTTCGAACTTCGCTGCCGGATGCGGCGAAAGAAGCCGACTCCGACGAAACAGGAACGAGAACCAGAGATTGTCGCTTGCATCGTTGAGTTCTTCGCCGAGGTGAAAGCCGAGATAGGCAAGCAATTGAGCTATCAAGCGCGTGCCGGAGCCACCCACCCCTCCAATAACCACGGGCGGATGAGGAACAGAAGACATGGCAGCGCGGATAAGCACTTGTCTCTTCTCTCATTCCAGTGCTCGTTCAAGCTAGAAATCTGTGAACTTGCCCCATCTCTTTTATCGCTTTCCGTTCAAGTTCGATGCGAGCCTCCTGCGGCAGGAAATTGCAGCGATTCCAGAGCAGGAATGGTGCAAACACCCAAGCGATCACAAGGGAAACTCGGCGCTTCCCCTCATCTCGACCCACGGCGGCATCAACGATGCGTTCGACGCGCCAATGCAGCCGACGAAGTTTTTGTCCGCGATGCCTTACGTCCGCCAGGTTCTATCGCATTTTCAGACCCTGCTGGGACGGTCGAGGCTAATGCGCCTTGATGCCGAATCCGACGTGCCCGCGCACTTCGATGTGCATTATCACTGGCGCACGCACACCCGCGTGCACATCCCTATCACCACGCATCCTGACATTCGGTTCTTCTGCGACGATCAAGCTATCAACATGGCGGAAGGCGAAGCATGGACCTTCAATAGTTGGCAGATGCACAAGGTCGTAAATACGACTTCGGTGCAACGGGTCCATTTGGTATTCGATACCATTGGAAACTCTAGTTTCTGGAAAATGGCGCGGCCTCTTGGCGCGCCGTCGGCCGAACGCTTTGTCGCGTATCAATCGAATGACGAACCGCAACTCGTCTACGAAACCTGTCCCCCCAGCCTGGCCATGCCGCCGGGCGAGGTGGATTTTAACTTTCAGGAAATTGCCTCCGACGCTGCTGCGGTCTCCACCAACGACCCGAAAGGCGTCCGTGCCCTCCATGATATTCTCTTCGATCTGCGAAAAGACTGGCGCGTGACTTGGCTCGCGATGGAACTCAACGAAACCACCGTCGCTAAATTCGCCCTGCTTCTTGCCAAAACGCGAGAAAGGCTAAAAATCTTGCCGCAAAATCTTACGCTTGCCAGCAACCGACAAGAGGTGATCCCAGTTTTGCACAGCACCTTTCATGCAATGCTGAGCGCCGACGCATTGGAAAAAATCCGGGCGGTCCGCGCACGCGCGATTCCGATCACCTCCGCTGGCGTGTCGGCTTGATTGTCAGTCGCCGTCAGTACTATACCACAGAAGGCGTCGGCAATTGCCACGTTTCTGGCACGCTGTAGCCAAATTGGTAGACGATCCTCGGCTTCGTTCCATTGACGGGAAAAGCGGAGTGCTCCACTTCCGACGCGAAAAACGCCCAACCGCCGCGCTCAATCAGCGCTACCGGCTGGCTCGCAATCACAGGCGTGCCGCCGCCCTCCGGCTTCGCTACGACGAGATTGCAGCGAAGGTGTTTCAACGGCTTGTCGCGATATAAATGATCGTCCTTGTGCGTGTGCACAAAGCCGCCGTGAAAAATCACCGAGATGACCCAGCCCAGCTCAGGATCGACCGGAATTCCTTCAAGGCCGAACCGCCGCTCGATTCTGGCGGCGACTTCTTTGACAAGCGGTGTCACCAGCGGGCCGCCCCAGATACATTGGTAGAAGCGGTTCCTGCCGGCGGGATTTGACTCCAGCACATCGTCCGATTTCAGTTTCAACGCATAGTCCTCCAACTCGCGACGCTCCGATTCGGCGATGAGGTCGCAGAAGGTGACGTAGAATTCGTTCATTCGGAACGGCGGATCACGGGGCGGATGCAGGCACCGCCGTCGTTTGGGATCGCGGGCTTCTGGCAAGTGTAGTCTCGATTAGCTTGGAAACACACTCTTCGGATTGGTTGGGTCCCCAGACTCTTCTACCGCCAATGTAGATCGCCGGCACACCACCGACGCCGGCAGCAGCGACCTGTTTTCGACGAGCGAGCACCATTGGACGTGCCGCTGCCAGACGCCGGTCCAGGTTGTCGTCCTCTATCCCCAGTTCACGAAACAGCGCGGCAATCTCCGCCGATGTCAGCTCCACAGCCTCGCCCGTTTGCCGGTCGAAGAACCGCTGCCACAAGTCGAAATATTTCTTTGACCGCTCTGCCAGCATAAGCGCGTCGGTCGCCGGCAGAGATCGATCCCACAACACTCGTGGAATTAACATGAAACGGGCGCGGTCTTTAAACCGCTCAGCGAGCTTAAGAAAGACGACGTGGAAGTTTCGGCAATGGCTACAGTTTGGGTCGTAAAACACAACCACCGGAATGCCGCCAGGATTGCCGATGAACGGCGTTTCGGCTCCAGCGATCGCGGTGAAATCGATCGTCGGTGCCGACCAGTCGAAATGGCATGCCCGCATTTCACGCAATTTCTCGGCATCGATGAAGGTGGACAGCGCGGAGCCGACGAACTGCTCCAGTTCCTGCGCCGATCTGCCCTGATCGAGTGGCCGCGTGCCGAGCCGATTCACGAACAACAATACGCCCACTAGCAGACCCGAAGCCGCGAACAATCCGCCGACCGCCAGGCCGAGTTCCTTGCTGCGAGCGGCCTCGGGAACCGGCACGAAACCTCCCTGCTGGCGTAAACCGGCATGGAGGGCAAGCAGCCCGGCGACCAAGGCCACCGACGTGAGGCAGAGCACGCACCACGCATGCGCCACGAAGCCCATTTGATACACGAGGTAGCCTGAGTAGAGAAACGCGAGCAGGACTCCGACCTCTCCGAGGCGGTGCAGACGCCGGGCAGAAACCGGCGCTGCGAGAATTTTCGCAAACGAAACCAACGCCAGTCCGAAATAAAACACATATCCCCACGCAGCATTCGAGACGCCGAGGAGGTGGCTCCCCGGCAACTCGTTCACCTCATGACATCCGCTTTCGACGGCGACGACATGCTTGCTTAGGCCAAGGCATCCCTGATCGAAGCCGCGCGCTTTTTGGATCCAGAGGTGGATCGCCAAAATCATTCCGAACAGCGAAAGCCAAAGGATCAGTCGATTGACCCAAAGGTTCGAAATGCTGAAACGCTGAAACGGTGACATGTTGAAAATCCACCGGCGCCTAGCCGCCCGTCTCGACTACTATTAGTCGATCCTTTTGCAATTGTTCGATAAACGTCATCGTTTCTTTTTCACAGGTTGAGCGATCAATTTCGAACTCCGTCAGCAATTGGTCGATAAGCGCCGCCACGGCCATTGGCTTCTCCAGCAACGCCCAGATTCGACTGCCGACCTCATTGATGTTGTAGTACTCGCCATTCTCGATCGAGAGCAGCACGACTTTGCCATCGAGGTCGCCCGAAACCTGGTTGGAACTGCGCACAATTGTAGCGGTTGGTGAAAGCTCGGACTCGAAACTCATCGGTCAGGTTTTTGGCTACAGATTTCACGAATTGCACGGATGAAAATCTTCGCTCCGAAAAATCTTTCGAATGATTCCGAAACCATCGGCCGCCCGTATTCGTGCAGTGCTGCATCACGCCTCTCAGACATTGCCTTAGATCCTTGAACGCCAATGCGAGTTTCACGGGCTTACATGTCTCCGGTCCTTGCCCCGTTGTTCCCGGTCTGAGGGCAAGGCCTCGCCAGGTTGTCCGCCTTGAATTCGCGCCATTCGCGGCCCCATTAGAATATGGGTGATCCCTTCTCATCCAAATATCCAAATCGCCGCATCACTTCGCCATGATCTGCGATCAGCTTCGCTACCTGCTCGGGATTCAAAACGTTTCGCCACGAACCAATCTCGCCTTTCCTGAAAAAGGCTTTGGCCGCGGTCATTTTCTCAGCAAACCCCGCCTTTTCCTCCTGGGCGCGTAACTCTTCGAACCGGCTGAATTCAATCGCTTTCTTCAACCGCGCGGGATCGTCCACCAATCCGACAAAGCGCGCCGCCCCGCCAAACGTCTCCTCGGGCTTCAACTTCATGTCCTCATAGCGCACAACCATGACGCGCTGGCCCGGCGCGTCCGCCCAGCTTAGCGCGTGCGCTCCCCAACTCAGGAATTTCTGGCGAAACTGAAACTGCTCCGAAAACGTAACATCGCAGGACGAGTAGTTCGCATTGCCCATCTTGTGAACGATCTTGTCGTAGTCCTCCCCGCCGCTATGATGTGCAAAGGAGACGGCAACATCGAGCGGGTTGCGCACAAAATAGAGCACGCCTGCCGTGGCCTCGGGAGCGAAGATCGGCCGCCCGTCTGCGAGGAACGTGTAGGCATCGTGCACCTTCACGAAGAGTGTTTCAGCTGCTTCCCGCGCCTGATGCAGATAAACTTCCGGCCGGAGCCGGTCGACTTCATCGAACGTCAACTCGCCGGAATCGTAGCCCAACGCCTCGTCGAACTTGCGGCGTATGCTGGCGATCGATGTACTGAGGGCATTGATGCTCGCTGGGCGATCGCCGTCGCGCTGGAAATTCTCAAGAAATATTCGGAACCACGTGTTCCCGGATTTGGGATAAGACGCGAGCCAGACAATGCCTTTCATATCGATATTTCACGGGAGGCAGCGAAGAGTAATGCCACTAACTGAAAATCCAAGACGACGAAACTTCTGCGGACGTGGCGCCGGATACTACAGCATCGGCTCCGGACTCTGGTCCCTCCATTTCCTCCTATAAAATTGATCGGATTGCTTTTCACGTCCGGAGGTCGGATTCGATCAGAGCCACCAGATCGTCTAGGCGAAACGGGCTTTCCGGCCGCCGCGCAATCGACACTGGAACTTGCTGGGCCAGCTTCAAGGTCTGCTGAAAGTGCCCGGTTTTGTCGCTCACGCCGGCCAGAAACCCGAATCGATAGGTATGGTTTTTTAGCAGGTTGAATTTGCGCGGTCCCTCGACCGTTTTGAGGCTGAGTTCACCCGAGTTTGCCGCAACGAGTAGATACAGCTTCCTCACCGGCAACGCTTCGGTCGCGAAGGAGCCTTCGAGCGGTACGATGCGCTTCTCAATTTTAGTGCGCACGCGCCGCAGGCCAGCGGCTGGCACAGAGAGCTGCTTGAGCGAGTCGAGCCAGAGTTTCGCATGCGGAAACGAGGGGTGGATGACCATCCGCCCATCTGAGCGCGTCCGCACCACACAAAGGTCGTCGGTCAACACCGCATATCCGCGCTGGCGGAATGCGGAAGCCAGCGTCGATTTTCCCACCCCCGAGATGCCAAGAAATGCCACGCCTTCGCCCTCTACCTCGATCGCACTACCATGCAAAACCAGATCGTCGCGCTGATGCAAGATTGCACCCATCACCGGGCCGAGAAGAAAAGCACGGACATCGGCATCTTCCCCGCCTGGCTCGCGCTCGATCGTCACGCGCCACCCATCGTTTACCAGGTAGCGCGCTACCTCGTCGACGCGTAGTAACAGCCGATCGGGGGCCGCCTCATACCGGACACCGCGGACAACCGCTCCCGGCAATTCCACCGGCACATCGCCAAAGGCGACTTCGATATCAGCTGAAGTTGGGTCGCACACCGGCAGCAATTCGGGCAGCGGCAGGCACGACCGGATCGTGAGTCCGAATGCGCGGTGGTGGTGGTGGTGCCCGGCCGGCGAATTCATGGGTGGCCCATAGCGCACACGTGTAGGTCGGCGGTCAAGTCAGTCGCGCCCGACACGCGAGCATTCCGATCTTTGTCACAGAGCACACAGAGGTCGAGCCAGAGGGCACGGAGACGGAATTCAGAACCGAGAATCTCGGACTCTCCGTGTCCTCGGATCGAGCTCCGTGCCCTCTGTGCCAAGGATTAGGTCTGCTCCCGGTCGCCGCGGGCTACCCGTAAGTGGCAAAGCCGAGCGTTCGATCTTCGTCACAGAGCTCACAGAGCCAATCTAGAGGTCACGGAGCCAGACTTCAGGACCGGGACCTCAGACCTCTGTGTCCTCCGGATCGAGCTCCGTGTCCTCTGTGCCAAGGATTGGGCCGCTTGCGGTCGCAGGATGTTGGCCCTAACGGCGCGTTAGCGATAACGCGCCTTATCTTGACTACCGGATTCCCGGTAGTTGGCGGGATTGAGCCGGCGAACAGGTCTGAGACCGTTTCGCGTTCTCTACTATCAACCTATGAAGCATATCCAGCTTACCCATCGGGCGGCGCTTACGTGCATCGCCCTCGCTTTGGTTTCTCTCGGCGCGGTTTCGAGCCAAGCGCAGACTCCGTCACCCGCTCCCGGTTGTCCGCCCAACGGCTGGCAGGAAAATCTCGGCAATTATTTGAAGCCCGACGCCGCTTTCCCCACGCAGGATACCGCCACCGTCCCCACGCCCGATTGCAACTTCCACGAATGGTCCTGGGAAGCGTTCACCTGGGCCACCGCGCTCGTGTCCGACGGACAGGGCAACAAGGTGCCGCGCTTCATGACGCTGCCAACGGTCGACGATCTGCTCAGCCCCGACGCCAACGCCGGCAAAGCGCACGCGCGTCCGTTGAAGCTCGCCGCTCGCTCGCTCGCCCCGCAAGCCGGAGCCAATTCCAACGAAGCGGCATCCGCGGTCGTCGAGGCCGATGGTAACATGCTGGTCGGACAAAACGGCTTCCCGGTGTACGCCTCGGTGCACATGAACGAGTCGTATTTCGGCACCGCCAAAAAGAATCTGATCATCGACGGCGGGTATCAAAATCAGCCGGCCGACTCGTACTTCGACGTCGGTGCCGCCGTGTTCAAAGCGACGTGGTTGCGTCTGGCCGATGGTCAAACCGCTCCGAAAGGCGCCTACACGACCCAGGCGCAGGTTCCGGTGCTGCAGACAAAATCGATCCCGGGCAGCGTCACGATCGAGCCGGTGCCGAACCAGTTCGTCACGGTCACCGTCGCCCTCGTCGGCCTCCACGTCGTCGGCTATACCGTGAATCACCCCGAATTCCTGTGGGGCACCTTCGAGCACAATCTCAACGCGCCGCGCGTTCCGGACAACACGTTCACGACCAACAGCAAGGACTCGCACAGCTACACCTTCTACGCCGGCAACACCTCGTATACGCAGGTCAATCAAGCGAACACGCCGCCGACGCTGAAGCTCGATCCGGCCAAGCAGACGCTGTCCCCGGTCACGAACGCCGTGCTCGTCAACGCCACGGGCGGCGAAAATCAACCGAACGGCCCCGGCAACGTGCTCTCGGTCAACTCCAGCGGCCAACGCTTCATGGCCGGCCAAAAAGGCGACCAATCGCTCTTCGCCAACTATACGCTCGATGGCACCGTGTGGATGAAACCGAATACCTATAGCGTCAGCAGCAATCAGACCGACGCCGTCGGCTCGATCGTCCTCGCGAATGCCACGGCGGAAACCTTCTTCCAAGTGCCGAAAAATTCGCCGGTCTCAAGCATCCAAAACTGCTTCACCTGCCACAACGCCACCTCGTATTCGTTCCAAAACCCGCCGCCGGCGAAACTCGCCAATCGTCGCATCGCGATCAGCCATGCGCTCGCGGTCGGCACGCCGTACGCGGTCTCGAATTCGGTCACGGGCCAAGTCACCGCGCCGAACGTGAAGAAGTAGTCGCCTGTCGACTGTAGCGAGAGGTCCATACCTCGGCCCGTGAGACAAAGGGCCGGGGTCACGGACCCCAGCTACAACAAAGCGCATTTTTGTCGGTGGCCTCCTTGAGGCCGCCCAGCGAATACTGCGTCACGGATTGCCTTGAACCGAAACGCCGCCCTTTCTGCACGTCGCGACTTACGTGTCGCTCCCCATGACGACTCCCCTGCCCGCTGTTTTCGATCCTCTCGCAGCTTACCGTTACGGCGCTTTCGTCCAGAGCGCTTACTTGATGTTCGACCAGGCGCCGAACTCGCTGACGCCGCCCCTCACGCCGGCGGCGTTGTTCCCCGCGGGATTCGAACTCGTTTTCTATCTGACGGCCGTCGATCACTTCTGCCGCGAGAACGAGCGTGAATTCTACGGGTTCGTCGCGCAGTCGACGTCCGACGGCGAATACATCATCGCCATCCGCGGCACCGATAAAATCATCGAGTGGCTGATCGACGCGGAATTCGTGCCCGTGCAATTCGGGCCCGTGCCGACCGCCGGTCATGTCGAGGACGGCTTCTTCAGCGTCTACCAATCGCTCACCGGGCTGATGCCCGACGGCCAGACGCCGCGCGACCTCCGCGCGTTCATCGAAGGACTCGCTCCGGCCGCCCAGCTGACGATCGTCGGACACAGCCTCGGCGCGGCGGTCGCGAACCTGCTCGCCCTTGACGCCGCCGTGAATGCCGGCGCGAAAGATCTCAATCTCTATACGCTCGCCGCGCCGCGGACCGGGGATGCTGCCTTCGCGGCGAGCTTCGCCACCAATGTCCCGAATAATGTACGCGTGTTCAACGAGCCGGACTTGGTGCCTAAGGTTCCGCCGCTCTACTCGCAGCTGGGTCCCGGGACGGAAATCGACACGAAGATCAACCCGCTGATCAAGCACAGCATCCTGTGCTATCACTCGCTCGCGAGCTACCTCCTGCAGTTGAATCCCCAAAGCGCCTACCCACTCGCGTCGGAGTGCGCGGCGAAATGATCGCCCGGCCAAGCCGCTCCATTGAATCGTTCCGACCTAGCCGGAACTTTGCCGACAAAGGTGGCGCCCGATGTCCCCATCGGGCTGGTTTGAGCGCGGCGAAATGAAGCACGATAGCGCAGTAGCGAGTAGTGGGTAGCGAGTCGCGAGTAGCGAGCATCTCGGTCAACATAGGGTGAGCGCTCCTCAATGCACGAAAGTGGAACGCTCATCTTCGGCTTCTCTGTAACGGAACACGCCAGCGTTTCGTTCTAGCTGGCCTCCCCAGAGGCCGGTCTCGGCGTCTGCAAGACTCGTGCGAATCCCCGATCCTCGAACGCTGGAACGCTCATTTTCGATCCATCGACGCTGATCAGAGGCGGCTTCAGCCATCTGCGTTTATCCGCGTGATTTGCGGGGAAATGTCGGGGCGGCCCGGCTCTAGGAGCCGAGCTACACGTGACGGCGAGGGATCCACTCGCTGCGCGCTCGTGGCACGGGTTAAACCCACTCCTGCTGCTGTTCTTTCCTGGTCGGATACATATTCACGTATTGCACGATCCGCGGCCGTTGGCCGCGATTCGGGCTGCTCGCATGCGGGAGCTTGTGATCCCAGATGATGAGATCGCCCGCCTGGCCGGCGATCGGCTTCGAGCCAAGCGCATGGAGATCCTGCATGCGTGGGTCCGTGCCCGCCGGCAAACTGTCCAACCACGCATCGATCCGACGATGGAACCCCGGCACGCAGGTGAAGGCGCCTTGCTCGGCCGGCGTGTCGGTCAAATACAGGATTCCTTGCGTCCCAAACGGGATGGGCCGCGCCAGACTGACGTCCCAATGCATGTGCGGTCCACGGAACATCCAGCCGCGCCGCTCCGGGACATTGAAGCCGACGCGATCGGTCGCCGGCCAGAGGTCCGCCGTGCCCCACAGTTGCGCAAACGCCTTGTGAATCCGCGGCGATTGCCGCACCGCCGTGAACGCGGGATGTTGGAAGAACTGCACGAAGATCCCGTGATCGTTCGGCACGTACCATGACTCGGGGTCGTCGGCCCGGCCGCCCAGATGCGCCCAAATCGCCTGCTCGGCGGCGGCGCGGACGTCCTCGGTGACCGCATGGCGCAGGATCACGTAGCCATGTTCGTTCCAATGCGCCAGATCCTCCGCCGATAGCGCCGGAGCCAGGGCGTCGATCGCCGCGAGGCGCGCCTGCGTCGCAGGCGGCACGGCCTCGCCCGTCAGCGCCGCGTTGAGGCGCGCCACTTGCTCCGGCGGCACATCTCCTGCCGTAGCGACGATCCATGCCTCGAATTCCTCGAAGGTCGGCGCCGTGCGCAGGAGATATTGCTGCGCCTGCTCGAGGCCCAAGCCGAGGGCATCGAGCACCAATTGATCGCGATGCGCCTCGTCCACATCTCGGTCCTGCTGCCCTTGGCGAGCCGCGATCGCCCGCGCCCATAGGCGTTTCAGTTGGTATACCCCGAGTCGTCCGAGTTCGGTGACGGGCGGCAACGGCGGTGGGATGGCAGGTTTAAGCGAGGACATGTTTTATAACAATAAATCGTTTCTATATAGCCATGATCCGGCGGAGAATTCGGTACGTAGCACCACCACATTTATACGTATATTTGTCACAGAAAAGGTCTTGTCCCGCAACGTGTCGTAACGGAAATAGCATGACGTTAGCTTTCACCTCGGCGCGACGCCAGCCCCCGTTTGTCCGCTTAGTTGCACGGAGCCGGTTTTAGCGCCGAGATCACCTCAACCCGTCGTCGTCTTCCAGCCGGCGACAAAGTCCACAGTCATGAGCATCCCACAGCTATCCTCCGATGGCCAGCTTGCGCGCAACGCCATCTATACGCCCTACTACGGGCTCGTTCACCTCGCCCTCGCCACGATCGCCTACACCGATCCGAGCATTTGGAAGGAAGGCAATCTCATCAAACAACTGACGGCCAATGTCGGCGCGTTGCCGCTCCTTCCGTCGGCGCCCACGGCTCAATCGCAGCCGACTTTGGCTGGCAAATGGGCGGTCGAATGGGGTCCCTGCTTCGATCTCACGTATTCCAACGCCATCTACGGCGCGACCTACCGCGACTCGACCGGCAGCGCGGTCTTCGCCGCGGTGGTGATTCGCGGCACGGACACCAGCGACTCCGGACCCGGCTTGCTCACGCAGCTGATCCAAGATCTCAACGGCGAGAACACGACGTCGATGACCATGCCGAAATCGGCGCTGCCCACGCCGACGCTGTCGGTCGCGAAAGGCACCAACGACGGTCTCAATCTCTTGCTCGGCCTCACGCCGCGCAAGGACTGGGGCGCCGCGGGCACCGGCAACGTCGCCGCCTGGGTCCAGTCGATCTACAACGCGGACCCTGCCACGCCGATCGTCGTCACGGGCCATAGCCTCGGCGGTTGCCAGACCACCGTGATGGCGACGTATCTCTATTATCTCCTCGGGCAGTCCGTTTCGACCGTGGTGCCCACGCCCTTTGCGGCGCCGACCGCGGGCCTCACCGACTTCGCGACCAACTTCAATACGATATTCCCGAAGGCGACCCTGTGGTGGAACTCGCTCGATGTGGTCTCGAATGCGTTCCAGCAGACGAGCAATCCCAATCCGGCCGTTCCGCTGTATCTGCAAAACATCCTGAACTTCTGGCAGGTCAATCCGCCGGGCACGCCGCCGTCAGCCCAAACCGCGGCGATCAATTACGTGATCAATCACTATCCGCCGACTTATACGCAACCGAGCGTCGGTGCGCAGGTGATGACCGGGTTCGTCTGGGCTCCGCCGGGCCCTCCCGCCAAGTGCACGAACGACTGGATGACGCAGCTGATGATCCAGCACTTCCCGCCCATGTATCATCGGCTGATGACCGATCAGACGGCCGTGAAGCTCGCCGGCCCGTATCCCCTGCCGCCCGTCACGAAGAACCCCAACGTGTGCATCCTCGTGCCGCAAACCGGCTGAGCAGACACGTCGTGTAGCCACGAGCGCGAAGCGAGTGGATTCTCGCTTCGCGCTTTGTCCGCCATTGTAGCTCGGCTCCTAGAGCCGGGCTGATTGGAAATCCGCGTGGGAGTGCGCGGAGGGAACGGAAAAAAACCGACGCACGAAAAAGCCTTGGGCCACAGAGCTCACCGAGCTCCGACACAGAGGCCACAGAGCAGGAACCCAAAGCAACCAATCCGTCCTAAGGTCGCACTGCCCTCCATCAGCGCTGATGGATTGGAGATGAGCGTTCCACGTTCGCGGATTGGGGATCGAGTCATTTATCCCAGCACCTCACCAGGCTGGTTTGAGCGCGGCGCTGTTCGTACTGCATAGTTCGCTGAGCCCTTCGACAGGCTCAGGGCCTCGAGCCTGTCGAGACGGCGCTGACACAGAGTTCACGGAGAAATGAATCCAGTCTCATCCTCGTCGGTTTTGCTCTGTGTACTCTGTGTCGGAGTTCCGTGCCCTCTGTGGCCCAAATTTGGCCTTCAGCCGTTTCTCACGTCGTACCCAAACGCCTCCGCCAAGGCGACGATCTGCGGATGAGCGGTGATTCGCTCGATCTCCGGCTGAACCTCCACCACGAACCGATGCCGATCGACACGTTGCGTGCGATCGACCCCGTTTGCCGCCGTCGCCGGCGCGCCGACGAAATCGAACAGCCGTGACAGCTCGGCCGAGCCGGGTTCGAACAACGCTTCGTACGTCACCCGCAGCCAGGGCACCCCGGCCTGGCGCTCGAGCCGCAGGCCCAGCGCATTCACTTCCGCCCAGTAGTAGAGGCATTTTTCGTACGGCGTGAGCTGCGACCATTGCGCAGCATACTCCGGGAAGGCCACGCCGGCGTCGGTCGGCAAAGCCAACTCTTTCACCGGCAAATGCGGCAGCAACGGCGGCACGAACGCTTGATGCGACAGCCAGGAACGCGCCGTCGGGATGGGATGGCGGAGCAGATGGACGATTCTCAATCGCCCCTCAAACCGCCGCAGCAACCACGGCAACGCGCCCCAAGCCGGATGTCCGGTTTCGATGTAGTCGCGTGACGCCAGGATCTCGTCGATCCGCGCCGCATGCTCCTGCATGCGTCGCGCGCTTCGTCCGCCCACCGCCGCCGGGTCGTTCGCACCCAGCATGCGCCGCGGCGCATAGTCGTTATGCAGCGGCTCGTGCTCGACGACGGCTTTATCGCCCAGGGCGGCCCGCAACGCCTCCGTGATCCACTGCGTGCCGCACCGGCCTGTCGATAGAAAGAAAGTCGCCGTTCGCATCGTCGCCGCCCAGCAAGAGCGCTCATCGGCGCCTTGTCAGCGCCGTACCGTGCTGTTGTAGCTGGCCTCCCAGAGGCCGGCCCACTCCGATCGCGATTCTAAACGGCGGATCCGATCCGCATGTCCATCAATCCGTTTCCCGACCGAATATCTAACGCGTCTCCGCCGCAATCGAAGTCGAGCTCTCGTCCTTGAACAGAAGGTAACGAAGGTAACAAAGGACTCAGTCCCACGAAGCCGTAACAATTCAATTGAACCGCGAATTGACGCGAAGGAACGCGAATGAAAATCGCGTTGGATTGGCGCTTCCCATCGATTCACCGAAGGGAGCCGGGGATCGATATCTCGGCCCCATCTGTCTCCTCTGATATTCGCGTGAATTCGCGTCCATTCGCGGTTTCTACTGCATGGTTCCGGCGTTCTGTGGGCCACC
Organism: uncultured Opitutus sp.; assembly: GCA_966252355.1. Classification (GTDB taxonomy): domain Bacteria; phylum Verrucomicrobiota; class Verrucomicrobiia; order Opitutales; family Opitutaceae; genus ER46. The sequence continues at coordinate 17,175 of CBINOT010000130.1, forward strand.
TCGATCGGCTCGCCGCGTGTTTCGTGTATTCCGAACCCCGCCCCCCCCGACAGCACGCTCCAAGGTAACGGCGGTCGTCCCGACCGCCAACCTTCGCACCCGCGCACGCCGCACGATACCTTCGCACATCCCGGCGAGGATCTGGCTGCGATTGCGGGATGCCCCGGGGAGCGTTTCCAGGAGCGGCCGCGTCGCCCGTTTCGGGAGCCGTTGCTTCGCCTGTTTCAGGATCGATTGCTTCGCCTGTTTTTGGCGCGGTTACTTCGCCAATTCCGGGATCGGTTACTTCGCCCATTCGGGAGCGATTGCTTCGCCTATTTCAGCGCGGCCGTCGGCCTGGATGTCTCCTCGTCCGCTTCGCCTCCGGTTCGATGTAGAGCGGGGTCTCCGAACCCCACCGCCCCCCCGACGCCACGTTCCCAAGTCGCGGCGGTCGTCCCGACCGCCAACCTCAGACGGCGATTGCCAGGCTGCCCGCGGGAGCGATT
>CBINOT010000131.1:0-17461 GCA_966252355.1 uncultured Opitutus sp.
CAGCGGCTACGGCTCGGGCGGCGACGGTTGGAATTGGATCAGCAGCAACCCGTCGCCGAACTCCGGCTCGCGGGCTCATCAGACCAATGTCGCGGGCGGCGTGCACGAGCACGCGTTCAACTGGGCCACGACCGGCATGGTCGTCAACGCGGGCGAAATCCTCTACACGTACGTCTATCTCGATCCCGCGAATCTCCCGAGCGAGATCATGATCAGCTGGGCCAAGAACAGCAGCGATTGGAACCACCGCGCGTATTGGGGTGCGAACAATCTCCCCTACGGCACCAATGGCACCGCCAGCCAATTCCGCGTCGGCGATCTGCCGGCTTCCGGTCAATGGGTCCGCCTCGAAGTCCCCGCCAGCGCGGTCGGTCTCGAAGGCGCCACGATCAACGGTATGAGCTTCACCCTCTTCGGTGGTGGCGCGACCTTCGATGCGACCGGCAAAATGCTGCCCACGACGACCACGCTTGCCTCGACGCAGAGCGTGACCGTGACCTCCTCCGACACCTACGCGAACATCACGAATTCGTCCGACACCGCGACGGTCGTGTTCACGCGCGCCGGCGACACCAGCGCGAATCTCACGGTTAACTTCACGCTCGGTGGCACCGCGCAAAAGTGGACCGACTACTACCGCACGCCGCAGGGCGACATGCCCGTCTCGATCGTCATTCCCGCTGGCAGCACGTCGGCCTCGATGACCATCGTCGGCCGCGCCAACACCAATAACGCCAATCCGGAAACTGCCACGATCACGCTCGCGAGCGACGCCGCTTACGCGGTGGGCTCGCAATCGAGCGTCACGTTGCAATTCGGCACGACTTCGCAGGCCAGCACGTCGGACACGACGGCGAGCACGCAAGGCACGAGCCCGTTGAGCGGCACCGACACGGTGTGGTTCGACGACTCGCTGCCCCAAGGCGCGAGCGGCTACGGCACCAACGGCGACGGCTGGAACTGGGTGACGAAGAATCCTTCCTCCTACTCCGGTCCGAAATCGCACCAATCGAATCTCGCCGGCGGCGCGCACGAACATGCGTTCAACTGGGCGAAGAGCACGTTGAACGTCGGCGCCGGCAACACGCTGTTCACCTACGTCTACATCGATCCGGCCAATCCTCCGACCGAAATCATGCTCAGCTGGAGCAGCGGCATCAGCGATTGGAATCACCGCGCGTACTGGGGCGCCAATAACCTCCCGTATGGCGTCAATGGCAGCGCGAGCCAATACCGCGTCGGCGATCTGCCGGCCGCGGGTCAATGGGTCCGTCTCGAAGTCCCGGCCAGTGCCGTGGGCCTCGAGGGCGCGAACCTCGCCGGCATGAGCTTCACGCTCTTCGGCGGCCGCGCGACCTTCGACAAGGCCGGCAAGTCCACCGCGCTCGCCAACACGAGCGGCGGCACGACCTCAGGCGGCAGCACGTCCGGCACGACGGCGTCCACCACGACGAGCACGAGCACGTCCGGCAGCACGACGACTCCGACGACCACCACTCCGACCACGACGACTCCAACGACCACCACGCCGTCTTCCGGCGGTGGCTCGACCACGACGACAACGCCTTCTTCGGGTGGCACGACGTCGTCGGGCGGCACCACTTCGGGTGGCACGACCACCACGACGACGCCTTCTTCGGGCGGCACGACTTCCGGTGGGACCACCACCACCACGACTACGACCAGCGTAGTTGATAACACTTGGTTCGATGACGCCCTCCCCTCCGGCGCCAGCGGTTATACCAACGGCGGCGACGCGTGGAACTGGGTGACCAGCAGCCCCGCGGCGTACTCCGGCAGCAAAGCGCATCAAACCGCGCTCGTCTCGGGCATCCACGAACACGCCTTCGGTTGGGCGAGCTCGCCGCTTACCATTGCTAGCGGCGACAAGCTCTTCACCTACGTGTACCTCGATCCGGCGAATCCGCCGGCCGAGATCATGTTGAGCTGGGGCGCCAACACGTGGGAACACCGCGCGTATTGGGGTGCGAATAACATCCCGTACGGCACCAACGGAACTGCCAGCCAGTACTACGTCGGTCCGCTGCCCGCTACGGGTCAGTGGGTTCGTCTCGAAGTGCCGGCCAGCGCCGTTGCGCTCGAGGGCGCATCCGTCACGGGCATGAGCTTCATGCTCCACGGCGGTCGCGCGACGTTCGATAAAGCGGGCGTCGCCACGACGGTGACGACCACCACGACTTCCGGCGGCACCAGCACCGCTGCGGGTCCGGTCGTCACCGTCACCGCGACCGATGCGTACGCCGTCGTCGGCAACTTGGCCGATCTCGCTCAAGTCACCTTCACCCGCACGGGCAGCACCGCCTCGGCGCTCACGGTGAACTACACCCTCGGCGGCACCGCCGGGAAGTGGGACGATTACCGTCGTCCGCTCGAAGGCGACATGCCGGTCTCGATCACCATCCCCGCGGGCTCCGCCTCGGCGACGATGTCGATCTGGGCTGTGGCCAACACCAAGAACGCGAACCCGGAAACGGCCGTCATCACCCTCACGGGCACGAGCGACTCGGCTGTCGCGGTCGCTTCGACCAACAACACCACGACGTTGACCTTCCTCCCGACCGGCAGCACGAGCCCGACCACCAGCGGCGGGACCTCGGCGGGCACCTCGACGACGGCGTCGACGTCGACGTCCGGCGGCAGCACGTCCGGCACGACGACGACCCCGAGCGCAAGCACAACCTTGCCCACGAGCGTCGGCATCAATCTGAACTCGCTCGCCGAGAACGCCGTCACGCGCGTTCCGCAGGTGGGCGACTACCAGCTGAACATCGTCTCCCCGACGGTCGTCGAGCTGCAACGCGTCACCTCGAAATCCACCATGGCGGACTCGCTCACGGATTGGAATTTCGCGGACCTCAACGGCAACTATAGCGCGCCCGCGACCTCGAAGTTCACCGTCACGGTGAACGGCCAGAATGTGGGCGTCTCGTCGGTCGGCTTCCGCCGCCGCGTCGCGTTCGTCCAGCTCCGCACCTACGATCTGCGGGTCGGTAACTCGATCTATCTCACGCTCTCCAGCCCGGTCGCGGATGGCCAGAGCGTCAGCGTCACCAATCCGGACGGCTCCCTGTGGCCGTCGTCGATGAAGTTCGCCAGCGTCGCGGATCCTCTCCGCTACAGCCCGGCGATCCACGTCAACCAGGAAGGTTACGTCCCGTCGTTCCCGAAGAAGGCGATGATCGGCTACGCGCTCGGCAATGCCGGCGAACTCAACGTCGACGCGTCGAAGGGCTTCAAGCTCGTCACCGCTTCGACCGGCGTCACGGTTTACACCGGCACGCTGACGACCCGCGCGGACCAAGGCTGGACCTATAGCGCGACGCCGTACCAGAAGGTGCTGCAGGCTGACTTCAGCAGCTTCACCACGCCGGGCGAATACCAGCTCGTCGTGCCAGGCCTCGGCGCTTCGCTGCCGTTCGTCATCGACGAGGGCATCGCGCTGAACTTCGCCCGGACCTACGAGCTCGGCCTCTATCACCAACGTTGCGGCGGCAGCAACGATCTCCCCTACACCCGCTTCACGCACGCGGCCTGCCATACGGCCCCTGCCGAAATGCCGACGAGCGCGTCCGCGTACGACTTCACCTGGCGTACCATCGCTTCCTACAGCGGCGGCAACTCCACGCAGACCGCGCCGCAGATCACCAGCGCCTCCACGATGCTCTATCCGTTCGTGAACACCGGCACGGTCAACGTGTCCGGCGGTCACCACGACGCGGGCGACTACAGCAAGTACACCATCGACGTCGCGCTGCTCGCGCACCAACTGATGTTCACCGCGGACGCCATCAAGGGCGCTTCGGACCTCGACAATCTCGGCATCCCCGAGAGCGGCGACGGCATCTCGGACATCATGCAGGAAGCGAAGTGGGAAACCGACTTCATCGCCAAACTGCAGGACGCTGACGGCGGCTTCTACTTCATCGTCTATCCGAAGAACCGCGAATACGAGTGGGACGTCACGCCCGATCACGGCGACGGCCAAGTCGTGTGGCCCAAGAACACGTCGGCAACCGCCGCGTGCGTCGCAGCCCTCGCGCAAGCCGCTTCGTCCCCGCTGTTCAAGAAAGCCTATCCGGCGGAAGCCGCGGCGTACCTCGCGAAAGCGAAGCTGGGCTGGCAGTTCCTCATGAACGCCCATGCCAAGTACGGCAAAGCGGGCGCGTACCAGAAGGTCACGTTCTACGGCGACGAGTTCAACGACAACGACGAGCTCGCGTGGGCCGCGTGTGAAATGTACCTGGCCACCGGCGACACCCAATATCAGCAAAAACTGCTGTCGTGGTTCCCGAATCCGGCCGACACGAACACGATGCGCTGGACCTGGGTTCGCCTGTATCAATCGTATGGTTGCGCGATCCGCAGCTACGCCTTCGCCGCTCGCACCGGTCGTCTGACGACCAGCCAGCTCGACGCGACGTACCTCGCCGCCTGCGAAAACCAGATCAAGCTCGCCGCCGAGGACCAATTGAAGTTCTCGACCCAGAGCGCTTACGGCACCGCGTTCCCGGAGAACACCAAGCACGTCATGTCGGCAGGCTGGTACTTCTCGCTCGAGCAGGCGTCCGACATGGCGGTCGCGTACCAACTCGATCCCAAGCCGGCGTACATCGACTCGCTGGTCACCAACATGAACTACGAGGCCGGCACCAATCCGGTGAATCAATCCTACCTCGCGGGGATCGGCGTGAAGCGGATGCAGAACATGGTCAGCCAATACGGCTATAACGACCGTCGCCTGCTCCCGCCTGACGGCCAGCCCTCCGGCAATATCCAATCCGCGTTCTCTTATATCGACACCTACGGCACCGAACTTGGGAAGATCAGCTTCCCGTCGGACAGCACGTTGACGAACACCTATCCGTTCTACGACCGGTTCTCCGACGTGTGGAACGTGACGGCCGAGTTCGTGACGCTGAACCAAGGCCGGGCCCTGACGTCCGTCGCGTTCCTCGCGGCGCAAACGTCGGCGAAGTCCACGCCATGGAAGCCGTCGGCCACCGCCACCATCGTGGTGCCGGCGGGAGCCAAGGTTGGCCAAGCCGCGACCCTGTCGCTCGCGGCGGGGCTCGATGTCACCAACGCGCGCATCGTGTGGGAAGCGCAAGGTCAGCAACCTGACTTCGGCTCGACCTACACGATCACGCCGAAGGCTATCGGTGCGCAGTGGGTGGAAGTCGAAATCAGCTGGCCGGACGGCCGGCGTGTCTTCGGCACCGCCACGCTGAACGTGCAGTAACCGGCAACCGGTTAGGGTCTAGGGTCTGGGGTCTAGGATTCGTCCGAAGCCAAGCCCTAGATCCTAGCATTAGCTCCTAGGACCTAGAAATTTTTCCAGTCAGATAAGGCATCCAGGAATAGCATCAACTTTCGGGGCGGTCGCACTACTGTCCCTGAACATAGCATCCGCGCCGGGTGGTCATCGAAGCCACCCGGCGCTTTCTTTTTGTCGGAAAAAGCCCTCCGCCCTTGAGCTCCGACCCGCCCCACCCCCGTGCTGGTTTTTGCAACAGCTGTTGCATGCTAGCGCAAAAACGACAACCCGTTTTTACCCACTTTCTACTCGGTAATGGCGCTTCCGCGGCAGTTATTCAGATTGAAACTGATCGATCGATACAGAGCTCACGAAGCTCCGAAGTAGGGAGCACAGTTCAATCACCTGGATGGCTCCGGCCATTTATGCGAGCGCGTCCTGGTCGCTCGATGTAAGGTAAGGTAGCGGCATCTCTCCGAGCCGCCCCTACCTTCGATCACAGGTAGCGGCGGTCGTCCGCCATCGCCACCGCACCCTGATGGCCCTCGGGACGAGGGCTGCTACCTCAAATCCGTCGACACTCGGCGGCGTATGTCATCTCAATGCCACCACCACTCGTTGCTGAACCACCAGCCGTAGGCTTGTTGCCAGGGCGGCAGGGTCGGCGGTTGAGCCTGCGGCGGCGGCGCTCCAGGCGGAGTCGCGGGCGCGCCGCTCCCGTCACCACCGCTGCTCGCACCGTCGTTGCTGGAGCCACCGTTACTCCCCGTCGTATCGTTATTATCGTTTTCGACGGACGGTGGCGTGACGACTGGCGTCGAATCGGCAGGCGCCGCTGGCGCCACATACTGCTCCGGCGCCGCACCGGTCGCTGTCGACCAGAAAACGCCTTGACTCGCATTGAGGTAGGTACCGCTGCCGTTTTCGAGTCTCACGACGCGCACCATGTAATTGCCGCCTTGGCGCGGGGTGTACGATGTCTCCGCCGCGGGCAGCGCCGCTTCGAATTGATAGCGTCCGTTCGAGTCGTTCAACCGGTACACGCGATATTCGCGCACGTCGACGCCACCCGGCGCCGACCATGACGCGCGGCCACTGCCGGCGTCCGCGCTAAAATTCGCGACGGTCGGAACGGGATGCAGGCGCAGCGTGGGATCGCCCATCAACGCGATGTAGACGCCCTGCGGATAGCGATTGCCGCTCGCGCGCACGAGCACCGGCGTGTCATAGAGCGTCCCCGATTTGTTCTGACTGATGCGCAGTCCATATCCGATCGTTTCGCCGAGACCCATCGCGTGATAATACAGGAAAGGCCGGCCGCCCCACGACGACGCCAAACCATAGTCGGGCGCTGCAAGCGCGGCGCGGAGCAGATTGTTCGGCCGCGCCCAATCGACCATGTACGAGCCGAAGAACAAATAGAAATCGGCCTTGGCACGCCGCGCGACGAGATCGACGCTGGTGACGAATCCGCCGTCCGCGCCGAGTGACGCCATCGAGTCGCCGGCATCGCCACCGGCGCCGCAGCCGAACGCCCACAGATACGTGCCGTCGGTCAGCTGGTTGATCCAATTCGAAGCGCGCGAGCCGTCGCCGTGATAGTTGTCCGCGACCGTCACCCGATCGCCGAAAAGCGGGGCAAACGCCCGATACGCGTTCGCGGAGAACGGCTCGGCACGGCCAGGGTCGCCCGACCAATAATATTCCCCGAAAGCATCGCCGATCAATGCGCGCCGCTCGGGCACGCGCTGCGCATGGCGAAACGCGTGGTCCTTGGCGAGGTAAGCGCGCAGCAACTCGATTTCCGAATACTCGGGCGCCAAGGCGTGAATCGCGGGCAAATCATGGAAATCGACGCGACCGACCTGTAATGCCACGGGCGCGGGAAACACGTTTTTCGCATAAACCCAATGGCCGCCATCGAAGGACGGCTCGCCCCAATCGCCGTTCACTTCGCCGTAAAACCCATCGGCGGGCATGGCGCGAATGAAATGGCCGTCGGGATTCGTCGCATCACCGGAGAGCACGACCGGCAAGTGCCCCAGTAAGAATACCGCCTGCACATTCGCGCCCTCCCGCCCATATTCTTGGCGAATCCGTCCGCGAATATCCGCGGGATTGCTGCCGCTGGAAAAGTCATCGACTCGCACAACGCGCCAGCCATCGCCCGCCAAGTCGGAAACGAGCTGATCGATCGACCCACCGAGCGCGCCAGCGAGGCCGTTTTCGACCACCAGAACCACGGTACCGCGATCCTCGACCAGCGGCACATCGATGCCGGTGCGGATATACCCAAAGCCGCTATATTCCGCGCCCCAATGGCTATAGCGACGCTCGATCTTATACTCGTAGGCCACGCCCGGTTCAACGGTATCGACGAAACGGTTGTCGCCACCGACGCTATGAGCCTCGCCCCAATCGCCGTCATTAAGCTCGTCGACGGCCTTGCGATAAACGACGTGCTCGGGCACATACCCGTCGTCGCTCAATGGGTCGGGCGCAGGCCAATGCAATGTGATTTGATGCGCGCCCGCATCGACGTCCGCGCTGACCTGGACCGCGAAATTCCACGGGCGGTCGCCGGCGCGCAGCGTGTATACGCTCAAGACGAGAAACACCGCGCCAAGAACGGCGCGATGGAACAGACGGAGCAACCCAGCTTTCGCCGGGACTGTATAGTGGGGTAGGGTTTGGTTGGGTTGGGGAGTCTCGTGGGTTTCGAGCCGCGGTTGATTCATCATAATATTAGGGCGCACGATCTCGCGCCCCCTATTCTAGGCCAAAAGCAAGCGGGTCGAAATGGGGTAAGCCCCGCTATATGGAGGGCTCTGCCCCTTACCCCTCCCGACTCTTTCTCTCCTCGGGCGGTCTTCTTGTCTTGGCGCGGTTGTTCGGCTCAAACGCAGAGGAGAACGAGAACGAGGTGGGAGTGCGACCCCGAGGGTGGTACTCGTAATCGTGATCGTGCTCGTATTCGTCATCCTGTTTGTCGGCAAAACGGCGATCACGATCACGAGCAAGAGCAAGAGTACGATTAGAAACAGCCCGCGGAGACCGCCGAAGTAGGCCTAGACCCCATGGGGAAACAGGGGGGAGATTCGGTGTAATAGGCCCGTGCTTTCCGGACTGGATTCCCGCGCTGGGTCGATGATGTCGCCGCCCACTGCCCCCGCGTTGCGGCGCGATGCGTCGCCGACCTACGCGTTCGGGGAATTCGTCGCGAACAGCTACTTTGGAGCCCTCGACGGCTTGCGCGCGCTCTCGATCTTGCTCGTGCTGCTGCATCACGTGCCGGACATGGCGCCGGGCCTCGCGCGCACGTTTCAGCTCAATGGACGTTACGGCGTCTCGTTCTTCTTCGTGGTGAGCGGATTCCTGATCTGCACGCTTTTGCTGCGCGAACGGCAGAAGACCGGGCGGATCGCCTGGGGAAAATTCTACGCCCGCCGCGCCTTGCGGCTGCTCCCGCTCTATTACGCCACGTTGGGATTACAGTGCGTTCTCGTGTTCGGCCTGAAGATCTACAGCCCCGAAAACCAAGCGCTGTTTCAGGCGAAGCTGCCCGCCTACGTTTTCTACTTCAGCAATTGGCTCGCGACGGCCACGCAAGGGCCGTTCTTCTACGCTTGGTCGCTCGCCGTCGAGGAGCAGTTCTACCTCGGCTTCGGCTTGCTGCTCTGGCTCATGCCTCGGCCGAAGCTCATCGCGCTGCTCGCGGCGGCGCTCGTCACGAAGTTCATCGCGTTCCAAACCTTCGGCACCATCGACGCCCACTCGGCCGTATGGCGCATCCTGTTCAGCTATCAAGAGGCGATCTTATGGGGCGTGCTGCTCGCGTTTGCACTCGACCATCGGCGCTCGTACGAACGCATCGCGGACTGTTTTCGATCGAATGTGCTGCTCGGCGGTCTAACCCTGCTCGTCGCCGCAGCGCTCTGGCTTCATCCGATGGAAGCGCAAAGCACGTGGGACGCGCAGCTGCTTTACGTCGCCATGACGGCGATTGTCGCCGGCGTCGTCGTGCGACGCCGGGCACCGATGCTTAATGCCCGCCTGCTCCTGCACGTCGGAAAAATCAGCTATGGTATCTATCTGCTGCACACCTTTGTGATCTACGCCGTCAAAAAGCTGCCTTATGCGGCGGACCCGCTGGTGTGTTTTGTCGTGTCAACGCCCCTCGCCATCGCCCTCGCTTCCCTCGTCTACCGCTGCTTCGAGCAGCCGATCATCTTGTATTACAAGAAGCGGCTGTCGCCGTTGACGAAAGTCGAGCACCCCAGTGCGATCACGGCTCCGAGCCAAGTGTCATCCATTAGATGACACTTGGCTCGGAGGGATGCAGCGGGCACGCCCCCGACGTAGGTCCACACCGACTCTGGCAGTGGTCGTACGCCCCATTATCCGCCGGCGGCACATTGCTATGCTCAATTCGTGTTCCGTTTCCCGCTCATTATGATGCGACGCGCCGCGCTCGTGTTCGCCGCCACGTGGATTTTTCCGTTTCTCCTCCGCGCTGGCCAACCGATCGACGATACGGCTCTGCGCCTGCCCCACCCCGGCGATTACGCGCTGCGCGTCCTCTCGCCTACGGTCCTCGAAGTCGAACTCATCTCCAGTCCGGCCCCCGACACCAAGCCCATCGATCTGCCCGCGGCCTTTCCGCGCGATTCCATTCACATTCGCATCGACGATCAGGAGGCGGCTTTGGCCCACATCGGCTTCAAGCGCCGCGTTCTTTACGCTCCACTCAAGATCCGCGATCTGCGCGTCGCCACTTACATTGAACTCGCGCTGCAATCTCCAATCCCGGCGGAAGGTACGCATACCGTGACCGTGGCCGGCACCAGCGCGGAATGGCCGAAGGACTTGGTCGCGAAGACGACGGTCGATCCGTTGCGCTACAGCCCCGCCATCCATGTTAACCAAGAGGGCTATGTGCCCGGACTACCCAAAATCGCCTTCGTCGGATATTATCTCGGGACCATCGGCGAATTGCTGATTCCGGCGGAATCGGGTTTCGAAATCATCGACGCCGCCACGCAGCAAAGCGTGTTCAAAGGCCGGCTGCTTCCGCGCCGTGACGTGGGGTTTACGATTTCGCCGAAACCTTATCAGACCGTCTTCGACGCCGACTTCAGCGAGCTCAAAACGCCTGGCGAGTATCGCCTAGTCGTGCCGGGACTCGGAGCCTCGCTGCCGTTTCGCGTCGACGAAGGCGAGCTGATGAACTTCGCCCGGGCGTACGCGCTCGGGCTCTACGGCCAGCGCTGCGGAGCCAAGAACGAGTTGCCCTACTCCCGGTTCACGCACGACGCGTGTCACACCGCGCCGGCGGCGGTGCCGGCGCCCGCCCACCATTTTTCCAAGGCCTGGGAAATCATCCGCGACCTGGCGAAGGATCAGGTGAAATCCGAGAAGCCGGTGCATCAGCTCAAAGGCTTCGACGACCAGCTCTACCCATTCGTGCGCGGCGGCAACATCGACGTCGCCGGCGGACATCACGATGCCGGCGATTACAGCAAGTACACAATCAACAGCGCGGCGCTCGTGCACACGCTGATGTTTGCCGTCGATGCGTTCCCCGGCGTCGCCGAACTCGATAATCTCGGCATCCCGGAGAGCGGTGACGGCATCGGCGACGTGATGCAGGAGGCCAAGTGGGAAGCCGATTTCCTCGCCAAGCTGCAGGACGACGACGGCGGATTTTACTTCCTCGTTTATCCCAAAGAGCGCCGCTACGAGAACGACGTGCTGCCAGATCACGGCGACGCGCAGATTGTCTGGCCGAAGACGACTTCCGCTACGGCCGCCGCTATCGCCGCGCTCGCCCAGTGCGCGTCGTCCCCTGAGTTCAAAAAACATTATCCGGCCGAAGCGAAACAGTATCTCGCGCGCGCCGAGCGAGGCTGGAAATTCCTCCAGCAAGCGATCGCCGCGCACGGCAAGAACGGCGCTTACGAGCGGCTGACGCACTATGGCGATTATTTCGGCCACGACGACGAGCTCGCGTGGGCGGCCTGCGAACTCTTCCTCGCGACGGGCTCGCCCGAGTATAACCGTGCCCTCCACGATCTCTTCGGCAATCCCGCCGATCCCACCACGCTGCTTTGGAGCTGGGGGCACGCGGTGTTTTCCTATGGCAACGCGATTCGCAGCTATGCGTTTGCCGCGCGCACGGGCCGGTTGAAAGCCGGACAGCTCGATGCCGACTATCTCGGCAAATGCGAATCTGAGCTGCGCCGCGCCGGTGACGACGCGCTGCGCTGGTCCAATGAAAGCGCTTACGGCACGAGCTATCCCGAACCGAGCAAACGGCAGCTCACGGTCGGCTGGTATTTTTCCAACGAGCAGGGCTTCGACATCACGGTCGCGTATCAACTCAGTCCGAAGCCCGAGTACGTCCGCGCCGTGCTTGCCAACCTGAACTACGAAGCCGGCAGTAATCCCGTAAACGTATGCTTTCTCACGGGGCTCGGTCAGCGTCGGCAACGCGAGATCGTGCATCAATACGCGCAGAACGACGACCGGACGTTGCCGCCTACGGGTATTCCGATTGGCAATCTCGAGACCGGTTTCGAATGGCTCGGCTTGTATAAAACACAGCTGCGCGAACTGAGCTACCCCGCGGACGACGCGCGTCCGTTCTACGGCCTCTACGATCGCTGGAGCGACACATACAACGTCTCGACGGAATTCACGATCGTTAGCCAGGGCCGCAGCTTCGCCAGCCTCGCGTTTTGGGCCGCGCAAACCGAAGCGAAAAAGCAGCCGTGGAAATCTGCGACCGCCACAATCGAAGCGCCACGCCATGTCGTCGGCCTCCACAAACCCGTGACGCTGAAGCTCGAAGCCTCGGAGTTCGATCTTTCGAAGGCGCGGATCGTCTGGGAAGGCCGCGACCAGGAGCCGGCAATCGGCCCCACGTTCACGTTCATTCCCCGCAATGCCGGCCCGCAATGGGTGGAAGCCGAGGCCGCGCTACCTGATGGTCGACGCGTGGCCGCACGCGCGACGTTCAACGGCAACGCACCGGTTGTGATATGGGTCGATGGCGCGTTGCCACGCGGCGCCACGCCCTCGACCGAAAACGGCGACACGTGGGACTGGATCAAGCCGGCGAGCAAGCCGGAGGAGCTTCAATCGCACGCGCACGTGCCGCAGCACGAGTCCGCCTTGGCGACGGGCATTCACGATCACGGTTTCAACGACGCGCAGCAGACCTTGTCGGTCGATCGTGGCGACGTGCTGTTCGCCTACATTTTCATCGATCCGCAAAATGTGCCGAAAACGATCATGCTCGAGTGGAACGACGGCTCGAACGAGCACCGTGCCTTTTGGGGCCCGAATCTCATCCCGTACGGCAAGATGGACACCGCAAGCCAGCGTCCGATGGGGCCGGTACCGCCCGCGGGACGTTGGGTCCGGCTCGAAGTCCCAGCGAGTGCGGTCGGACTCGAAGGCAGCACGATCAAGGGCATGGTCTTCCGCCTGCACGGCGGCCGCGCGCGTTGGGACGCCGCCGGGAAAATGTCGCGAAGCGCAAAAGAGCTTGGAATTTTCCGTCCGCCGCCGCCGAGCACGTGAGGCGGAAGTAAGTGCTTTGATGTAGCTGGCCTCCCGGAGGCCGGCGGGACGGTCTGACCGGGGTCCAGGACCCCAGCTACACCAAGCCGTCAGAATAACTCGTTCTCTTTCTCGTTCTCTCAGATTGAGCACGGCCCGAGAACGACCAAAGCGAACGGGGCGTGCTCAAAAATCCTGCAAATCGTGCTCCACCGGGCCCGAACTCGGGTTGATCCGCGCGAGCGCTTCGCCGGCAAGATAGATCGAACCTGTTACCACGAGGGGGACGTCCGACGGGACGTCCGGCAAACAGCGCTCCGGTGCGGGAAATATCTTCTCGAGCGTGTCGCGGATGACCAGGCCGCGGAACGTGGTTGGAACCAGCCGTTGCAATTCGTCATAGCTGCACGCGCGCGTTTGCGGCAGGACGACGAGCCGAATCTCGCTGGCGTGCCGCCCAATCGTTTCCAGCAGCGGCTTCGCGCGCGCTGCGCCTAACACGCCCACCACGACGATCGGTTTCTTCCGCGTCTCGACCACTAAATCCGTCAGACCGCGCTCCAGCATCGTCGCACCCTCGGCATTATGCGAAGCGTCGACAATCACGCGTCGACCGCCGATTTCGAACCGCTGCCAGCGGGCGGGCCAGTTGACTTGCTGGAGGGCGGTTTCGATGCCCGCGGGAGTCAGTCGCCAACGAACGTCGAATTGGCGGGCGACGATCGTCGCAATCGCCGCGTTGATGCGTTGATGTTCGCCGGCGAGGTTCGTGTGCGGATAGCTCGTCGGCGTTACGCCGAATTCGTCGCGTACCGAGAGCACGTGCGCACTGCGAGCTACCGCGGTCGCACGAACAACGCGTTCGGCTTCGGGCGGCAAGCGGCCGATGACCACGGGGCGTCCGTCTTTCACGATGCCGGCCTTCTCCGCGGCGATGGCTTCCAGCGTGGACCCTAGAAATTCCGTGTGATCGAGGCTGATCGACGTGATGGCCGCCACTTCCGGCGTCACGACATTGGTCGCGTCCAACCGCCCGCCCATGCCGACCTCAACGATCGCGATATCGCATTGCGAACGCGCAAAGTGGAGGAAAGCCAGCGCAGTCATGAACTCGAAATAGCTCGGCCGGGCTTCGTCACCTTCATGCGCGATCCGTTGCTCGACGACACCGCGCAGCTCACGCGCATGCATCGCGAGTTCCAGCCCGCTGATCGGCTCGCGGTCGACCTGAATCCGTTCGCCCAACCGGATCAAATGCGGCGAGGTGTACAATCCCGTGCGCCAGCCCGCCGCGCGAAAAATCGCCTCGAGCATCGCTGCCACCGAGCCTTTGCCATTCGTACCGGCGACATGAATCACTGGCACGCGATCTTGCGGGTTGCCGAGCGCACGCACGAGGCCGCGCATCCGGTCCAGCCCGAACACGACGCCACGCCGTTTCAGGCTGCGCAGATAGTCGACCGTCGCCGGATCAAGCGGAGTCATGAGGTAGCGGTCGTCGTCCCGACGGCCATTGGCCTACAAATCCTCGATTCGCTCACGCTCGCCGCTCGCCTGAATAATTCATACCAAAACCAACCAAAGCAGTTGCCACAGAGGGCATAGAGCTCCGACACAGAGGCAGCGGGAGGCCACAAAGTGTACGTTGGTTTCGATGCGAATGGAGAGTGAAAGAAATCCGACTTGTGGGCACCGCGAGGGGATTTCTCTCTGTGAACTCTGTGTCGGAGCTCTGTGAACTCTGTGACCCAACGTTTTTGACCGGTGGAGTATGAAATATTCAGTCTAGCGACTCGACATTCTTTGGTCGGCGGATCGAACCAGCCCAATGAGTTCATCGGGCCCCACCTGCCCCAAAAACTGCCCTCTGTACTCATGGTTTTCCCGCTGCTTTGGCATACAAGCGCACGCCCGCGTCCTCGACCTGCACGGTCGCAAGCTGAGCGCGCAACCGATCCCACACCTCGCCCTGAAATCGTTCGTGGCCGAGTAATTCGCGGAGCGGGATGGTGACGAACGTCCGCTCGAGCATGCGCGGATGCGGCAACGACAGGCTCGCGGTGGCGCGGGTTTCATTCTCGTAAGCCAGCAAGTCGAGATCGAGCGTCCGCGGCCCCCAATGCACCGTGCGCACCCGCCCGAAGTCGCGCTCGATTTTCTGCAGTTCGTCCAGCAGCGCCTCCGGCGTGAGCGTCGTGGCAATGCCGAGCGCCAAATTCAAAAACCGCGGCTGGTCGGCGATGCCCACGGGTTCGGTTTCGTAGGTCGACGACGGCACGACGAACTCGACGCCGGCCGTGCGGCGCAGTCGCGCAATCGCCGCCTGCAGCGTTCCGGCCCGATCCCCGAGGTTTCCACCGGCGGCAATCAAAGCTTGGCGGGGCACAGTCATAAGCTGCGGCGACAGACTATCGTTGATCGCGCGTGCTCAGCGCGGCGGCAGCCGCCGTTCGCGGCGAATCTTCACGGCAACGCCGGCGAATTGAAAATCCACCGGCGGACGCGGCTTGGTGACTTCGACGACGACCGCATGCACTTCGGGAAAAGCGGCGAGCAGCTTGGCCGCGATGCTTTCCGCCAGCGTTTCAATCAGATGTTTGCGCGAGCCGCCGATGACTTCCCGGACGACCGCCTGCACCTGGCAGTAATCGATCGCGTCTTCGATGCGATCCGAAAGCCCCGCGCGCGCGGTGGAAACCTCAAGTTCAACCGTGGCCGAAAACGGCTGCTCGTTTTCCGCCTCGACCGGCAGCAAGCCGTGACGGGCCGAAAAATGCATTTCGCGCAGAATAAGTTTATCCATCGCTGAAAAGGTGGCTCACCCATGAGCCGTTCGCGAATGAACGCGAATTGCCGTCACTCGTCACGAAGAGATTTCCCCGCGGAGGACAGGCTGATCTCGCTGCCGCTCGGTCCGCGGGCAACTCAGTCCGATACCTTGAAGTCGAGACCGGCCTTGAGAGCGTCCGTCATCGTGGCGACGCGCTTCATGATCGCGACATCGTGCACGCGAATCATGGACGCTCCGTGCTCGACGGCCCAGACCGTGGTCGCCGCGGTGCCTTCCATCCGATCGTCGACCGTCGTGCCGAGGACCTTGCCGAGCGTGGATTTCCGCGATGTTCCGACCAAGACGGGGAAGCCAAGCGCGGTGACGCGGTCCAGATTCTTGATGACCTCCAGGTTTTGCGCAGGCGTTTTCGCAAATCCGAAGCCGGGATCGAGCCAGATCTGATGGCGGGGAATGCCCGCTCGCTCGGCAAGCGCGACACTGAAGCGAAGATCGTTCAGCAACTCGGCCCAGAAATCGCCGTAGCCGCCACTCGGCCGATTGTGCGTCAAAATCACTGGGCAATGCAATCGTGCCACCGCGGCCGCCATGGCCGAGCGAGGGAGCGGTGCTGCGACGTCGACTCCGGCGCCGACGCGCGCAAGGCCTCCCAGCGCGACGGCCCGCGTCTCGGCGTCGAAACCGTGGGTGAAGCCCCAGACGTCGTTCACAATATCGGCTCCGGCATGAATCGCGGCTTCGGCGACGCGCGGCTTGAACGTGTCGATCGATAGCGGCACCTCCGGCCATTTCGCGCGCAGCGCACGAATCGCGGGCAAAACGCGCGAAAGTTCCTCGCCCTCGCCCACGGGATTCGCACCGGGCCGGGTCGATTCGCCGCCGATGTCCAGCACGTCCGCTCCGCCCTGCAGCATCGCTTGCGCACGGTCCACGACGCGCTGCACGTCGCGCAACTCTCCGCCATCGGAAAAAGAGTCCGGGGTGACGTTGAGAATGCCCATGACGAGCGTGCGAGCGCCGAGCGCCGGAAGCGATCGGCCATGCGGGCTGCGCCACGTCTCCGCGCGGGCGTTGCGACCAGCGTCGGTTCGCAAATCGATGCTCGCGGGCGTCATTCGCCGCTCTCCTGCCCACCGGAGCCGAACTGCGATCGCGCTGCTCGATCGGTGCATCGCGAATCGTCAGTCATCCACGCAGGCAATGCGCACCCGACGCCTGAAACAAGCGGTTTCTGCTCTCCGCGCCTCAGCCGCAATCGTGCACAACGCAACGCATTGGATGCGATAACTTGCCCTATCCTCGTCATTGGACCTTATTTCCGGGCGCACCGCATCGCATGCCTCGCCGCATTCCACCGTTTCTGTTTCGGTCCGTTCGCGGCCGGTTGACGCTACTCGTGGCGGCCTTGATTGTGCCGGTGATCATGCTCGCCGGAGCAATGATTTTTCAGGCTTACCGCAACGAACGCTCCTCCGTCGCGGAAACTTTGCTGAGCACGACGCGCGCGGTGTGCGGCGTCGTCAATGGAAAGATCGACGAAGCCGACGCGTTGCTCAAGGCGCTCGTGACGTCGGCCGCCCTGCAGACGGACGATCTTAAAACGGTCGATGCCATGGCGCGACTTTCGTTAGCCGGCGAGAGCCGGTGGTTCGTGCTCCTCGACCCCTCGGGACAGCAACACGTCAATACGCGCTTGCCGCTCGGCGCCCCCTTGCCCCGGGTCGAATTCGAGCCGGATTTCATGACCGTCCTGCTGCGTGACGAACGATACGTCTCCAATCTACGCCGCAGCCAGGCAACCGGCGAATTGGTGTTGCATGTGTCACGGCCGT
>CBINOT010000132.1:0-17307 GCA_966252355.1 uncultured Opitutus sp.
GCATGTCTTGGCGGCGAAGAGCGTCTTGCCCTTGGCGATCTGCGCGGCGTCCTCGTTCTTTTCCGGCACTTGCTGCGCGCGCCAGGCGTCGAGCGGCGAGACTTCGAATTTCGTGCTGATGCCGCTTTCATTCACGCCGAAATCTTCGGGAGCACGAAGAGACGCGAACTGCACCTTGGCTTGCTCGCCGTTCGCGGCGGTCTGTGCGGCGACATCACGAGCGGGCTTCGACTGTTCTTTCAGCCATTCCGCGAAATCGTTCTGCGCGAGCGCGATTACCCGGAAACGCATCACTGCGTGCGAATCGCCGCAATACTCTGCGCATTGGCCCCAGAAATAGCCGGGCTCGTCCGCCTGCAACCAAAGTGAATTCGCCCGGTTCGGGATCATGTCGACCTTGCCGGCGAGCTTCGGAATCCAGAACGAGTGAATGACGTCGGTCGTGCGCAGATTGACGCGAACCGGACGGCCCGCCGGGATGACGAGCTCGTTCGCGGCGACGAGCGGCATCTTTTGGTTGCCTTGGACCGTCGCTTGCTCCGTCGGATATTCGAAGCGGAACCACCACTGGTAGCCGATGGCGTTCACTTCGTAGGCATTCGCCTGCTGCGAGGCGGGCACATCGTAGGTGTACCAGATGGCGCGCAAAGTGGGGAAAGCGATGATCACGAGCGCGACGACCGATGCGCCAATCAGCCCCAGCTCGACCAAGGGGTTGCCGTGGCCCTGCGGCGGCGGCTCGGCGTGCTCGTCGGCCGCGGTCCGAGCGCGGAACTTCCAGGTCGCGTAGGCCAGCGCACCGCCGACCAGGATGAAAATGACGAACGTGACCCAGCACGTGACGTAAAAGACGCTGCGCTGCTCGGCTGCCACCGGCCCCGAGATCACGAGCGTCGACTGGTGGCCGTCCATGCGCCAGAGCTCGGACAGCTCGAGCTTACAGCCGGCGAGCAAGGCTACGGACGCGAGCGCGAACGCCGCGCGAGCCAAGCGGCCAAATTCTGCTCGCGTAGTCGGGAGCAATGAAGGCAAGGACATGGGAACGGTAGGAAGGGAAGAAGAACGGGCGAAAGCCGGCAGAAAAACCGAACACAGTTCGCGAACGTCTCCGCATTTCAAGCCATATTCGCCGCATTTTTTGCCAGACAAAAGTATGCGCAAAAATTGCCGTGGTCAGTGGTTTGTCTAATACGGCTGCCGAGCGAAAAATCGACCCAGCGAAAGCGGCTTCAACGACACGAACGGGCGGAAAAAAGCGACCCAAAATCGAGGCCTTCAGCCATAAGCGTTTTATCGATCCGATTTGCGCGGACGCGCCGCTGTGGCCAACGTTCCGGTGCTCATGAAAATCCAAATCTTTGTTTTCTCCCTGTTAGCAGCATTCGCGCTAACTGGTTGCGGCCAGAAGGGCCCGGCCACCAGCTCCGAGCCGAGCTCGAAGGGCAGCGCGGCGAGCGAGGCGCCCGCTGCGGCGGCGAACGCGGCCAAAACCGTCGAAATCACCGCGAACGATCAAATGAAGTTCAACGTGACCTCGATCGAAGCCAAACCGGGCGAGCAGTTGCACGTCGTGCTGAAGAACATCGGCGCGATGCCCAAGGAAGCGATGGCGCACAACTGGGTGCTGCTCAAAGCCGGTTCCGACGTGATGGCTTTCTCGATGGCCGCGGCCGGCGCTCGCGACAAGGACTACATTCCGGATAATTTGAAGGACCAAGTCATCGCGAAGATCGACTTGCTTGGGCCGAAGCAAAACGGCGAGGTGACATTCAAGGCGCCGGATCAGCCGGGCGAGTACCCGTTTCTTTGTTCGTTTCCCGGTCATGCGGCGCTCATGAAGGGAACGCTTACAGTGCGTTAGGCGGGCTAACGCACCTAATGCAGAATGAAGAATTGAGAATGAAGAACGCCGGGCCCCGGAGCGCCGGGCCGCGTAGTGCGGAGGCCCGGGGTTCGATTTCTGCATTCTACATTCTGCATTAGCCGCGTAGCGGCATCACCGCCGGCCACCAGCGGTACAAAAAGAAATACACGAGGACGCCGGTCACGCTCACGTAGAGCCAGATGGGAAACGTCCATCGAGCCCAGGCGCGATGGCGCTCGAAGTTTCCTTGGATTGCCAAAAGGAAGGTACGCGGCACGAGGAACGCGATCAGCGCGGCGAGCGGGATGTGCGTCCAGAGAATCCAGAGATAGATCGTCCTCACGAGGCCCGTTCCGCCAAACGGCGTGTGCATGCCGCGGCGCAGGCCGTGATACGTGAGATAACCCACGAGAAAAAGCGCCGATACGACCGCCGAGGACAACATGATCGCGCGGTGCGTTCGCACGAGATCGGCTTTGCGCTGAGGATCGCTTTGGCGTTGCGCGCGCTTGATCGTCACAAAGCCCGCGCAGATCAGCACCGTTGCGAGCCCGTTGAGCGAGGCATTCAGCGCGGGAATGTCTTGGACGTTCATGCCGGCGATCAGCGATCACCTTTGCGGTGTAGGCAATCTCGAATCGATCCCCGGCAACCGCCTCCGCGGAAAGGCGAATCGAACGCGGATCATCCATCCGTGTCCGCCGCGTTATCCGCGAGAAGACTCACACGAAAAACACGCGATCGATTACGAGCGCGCCGAGGACGACCGGTAGATAGATGATCGAGGCGAAGAAAAGTTTGCGCGCGGCTTGGTCGCGGCCTTCCGGGTGCAAGAACACGATCGCCCGCCACAGAAACACAGCGCCGCACACCGCCGCGGCGACGCCGTAGCCCTTCGTGGCGAGGCCGAATGCCACGGGCGCCAAGCTCGTGGCGATCAGCGCGACGGTGTTGATCAAAGACCAGATCGCGACTTTGCCGCCCGCTTCGTCCCGCACCGGCAGCATCGGGAAATGAACCGCGGAATAATCGCGGCGGTACACCCAGGCGATCGCCATGAAATGCGGTATCTGCCAAAAGTAGAGCACGGCGAAAAGAATCCAGCCGAGCGTCGTCACTTTGCCTTCACCGGCGGCCCAGCCGATAAGCGGGGGAAATGCGCCGGCGATGGCGCCGATCTCGGTGCTCCAGGTCGACCATTTTTTCGCGGGGGTATACCAGCCGACGTACGAAACGATGGTCAGCAGGGTGAAAAGGGCCGCGAGCGGCTGCACCTTCGAAAACAAGAGAAACAGCGCCGCGATGCACATCAGCGAACCCAGCACGAAAGCGGAGCCCGTCGCGACTTTGCCGGCGGGAATCGGGCGCATCGCGGTGCGCTTCATCTGCGCATCGGTTTCATGCTCGAGCCATTGATTCAGCGCTGCGACGCCTCCAGCCGCGAGACAGGTGCCCAGCACGACCAGCAGCAGCTTGATCGGATCGCTCGGCGGCTTCGCCGCCATATACCCGACGAGCGCCGTGATGACCGACAGCAAGCTCAACCGCGGCTTCGTGAGCTCGAGATAATCGCGAAATTTCGCGGGAGAGGCCGGCGCGTCAGTCATGCGAGAATCCTCGGCCTTCGATCGCGTCGCGGTGCGCGACCCAGGTGAGCCAAAACGTCGTCGCGAGCGTCATCGCGCCGACCACCACGTGACCGGTCGTCATCTCCGCTTGGCGGCCGGTCAGGATGATCGAGGCGCCGAGGAGAATTTGCAGGATGAGCAGGCTTAGGAGCGCGGACGCCGCCGCGCGCATCGACAGCGTCGACGCCGGATCCCGGCGAACGACAAACACGAAAAAGGGAATCGCGAGTGCCAGAATCGCCGCCATCACGCGGTGCGCAAAATGGATACCCACGCGAAAATCCCACGTTGCCGGCAGCCAATGGGCGTCGGCGGTGGAGTAGGGGAAGGTCGGAATCGCCAAGCCCGCGCCGCTGTGGCGCATGACGGCGGCGATGGCGAGTTGGACGAACAACAACCCGCAGCAGACAATCCCCGCTTGGCGCACGATTTTCCGGGTGGCCGTCGGCGTGCCGGCGCGGCCTTCGCGCCAACCGCGCGTCGCTGACACCGCGATGGCAATGAGCGTGCAAACGAAGAGTTGCGCGAGACACGCGTGCAGCATGGCGAAGAGCCGCCCCACGGAAGTCTCGAGCGACTCCACGTGATACCGGTCCAGCAGCACGCGCAGGCCGCCGACGAGCGCTTGCGCGAGCACGAGACCCACCGCAAACCAGGCGAGTTTGCGCAGCCAAGCGCGTTCGTCGGTCCGCCATACCCACAGCGCCAGCACGATCGTAATCGCGCTCATGATCCCGGCGCTCAAGCGGTGCGAGTGCTCGGCGAACATCGCGATATTGCCGAGCCAACCGTGCGGATTCAGCGACCCATTCGATAGCGGCCAATCGGGAAAAATCATCCCGGCGCCAATGCTGGTCGTGAACGCGCCCAGCGTCACCAAAACGAAAACCCATGCGCTGCCGATCGCCGCAAATGCGGCTAAGCCAGGGCGGTGTTGGGGACTGCGATGAGTGGAGAGCAAGGCGTCCATGAGCTGCGCAAACGGGGAGCAGAAGGGGCGATGCTGTCCTCCGCAAACCCTTTGACAATTTTTTCCGATGGCGGATCGGTAGGGGCTTCATGAACGAACGCGCCATCGATGAACGCAGCATGCCTAGGTCGAGCCCGATGTCCTTATTGGGCTTGGTTCGGCTCGTTCAGTACCCAGCCCGATCGGGACGTCGCGCACCATCGATTCTCATCGCGGCGGGCGCGCTCACCCTGAGCGTGCTCGTTTTCACCGGTTGCTCGCGTTCGGTTTCGTCGGGAGCGGCGAAAGCGACCGACAAAGGGCCGCGTTACCCCTTGACCGGCGAGGTGCTGGCGATCGACGCGGCGCAGAAAACCATTCGGGTGCAGCACGACGAAGTGAAGGGTTACATGCCGGCGATGACGATGGATTTTTCCGTTTCGGCGGGTGATGCCGCCGTCTTGAAGGCGGGGGATAAAATTCGCGCGGAACTGGTCCCGACACCGGCGGGGGATATGCGGCTCGAGCATATTTGGCCGAACGACAAAGTCGCTGCGGACACGGTGGCGGCTGGGGCGCGTCAGCTGCGCGAAGACACGAGCACACGCGGAAAAAAAGTGTACCGCGAAGTGGGCGAGAAAGCGCCGGATTTTGCGTTGTACGATCAGAGCGGGCGGGTGGTGCAGATGGCCCGCTTTCGCGGGAAGCAGATCATGCTCAATTTCATCTATACCCGTTGCCCGATTGCGAACATGTGTCCCGCGGCGACGTTGAAGATGACGCAAACGCAGAAGCTCGCGCGCGAAGCTGGCGTGCCGAAGGTCGAATTCGTTTCGATCACGCTCGATCCGGCGTACGACACGCCCGGTGTCCTCAAGGAATACGCCGATGGACGCGGCATCGATACGAGCAACTTCTCCTTTCTCACGGGACCCGAGACGGCGATCAAAGACTTGCTTGCGCAGTTCGGCGTGATCGCCGAATTCGAAGGCGATCTCATCAAGCATACGCTGACAACGCTCTTGATCGATGGCGACGGTAAGATCGTGCATCGGGCGGATGGCAGCGCATGGGAACCGAAAGACTTTGTCGCGAAGATGAAAAGATAGCGGACATTGTCCCGGCGGCCATTTCTTGAAGATGGCGGTCGGGGACGACCGCCGCTACCCTCCGAATCGATGCCATCGCCCAGGCCCACGCAGGACTCGACCGCCACGACTGCCCCCCGCGGCCGTTCGCTCGAGCGCGCGCAATGGCGTCAACTGCTGCTCATCACGATCGGCGCCATTGGGATCTACGTGACGCTGCGGCTCCTGCCCACCGGCACGAATCTCAATCACATGGATTTTCGGGCGCAGGGAAATAACTCGATCGAGTTCTGCGACCCGCTCAATCCGCAGTTCATTCCCGTGATCGCGGCCCGTTCGCCCGTGACATTGACGCTTAGCACCGTCGGCACTCCCACCACTGGAAGTCCGGTGCAAGGCGCAATTATGCTGCGCACGTCGGCCGGCAAGCCGATCGGACCCGAAGATCTGTTGATCGTGCACACGCAGCCGCTGCACCTGTTGATCGTCGATCCATCGCTGCACGACTATCAGCATGTGCACCCCGTGCCGACGCGCACCACGGGGGAGTGGGCGTTCCAATTTACGCCGCAATCCGCCGGCACCTACCGCGTTTTTGCAGACTTCACGCCCGTCGCGACGCGCCGCGGGTTGTATGCGAGTGCGGATCTCGAGGTCGTGGGCGGCAGCGGTACGCCCAACGTCGCAAATCCGACCGAGACGCCCGCCATGAACTCCGAACGCGCCGTGACGCGCGACGGCTATGTGTTTCGGCTCGTGGCTGCCGCCGAACCGCTGCGTGCGCGGCAGCCCATCGACTTCGCGTTCACAATCGCGTCGCTGCACGGCGACCGCGTGCCGCTCGAAACGGTGATGGGCGCGTACGCGCATCTCGTCGCGTTCGACACCGAACGCAGCGGCTTCGCCCACCTTCATCCGACGCAGGCGGACTCGCTCGCCGCGCCGGATCCGATCAAGCCGGTATTGAATTTTAAACTCACCATTCCCACCGCGGGGACGTACGTGATCTGGTCGCAGGTTAACCTGGGCGGCAAAGAGGCCTT
Source organism: uncultured Opitutus sp. (assembly GCA_966252355.1). Lineage (GTDB taxonomy): Bacteria > Verrucomicrobiota > Verrucomicrobiia > Opitutales > Opitutaceae > ER46. Next base: position 6,573 of record CBINOT010000132.1, read on the forward strand.
CGTGCCGTTTTGGTTCAAGGTCGTCGAGTAACGGAACGTCGGTGATGCAGGCGTCGGTTGCAGCTGGAGGGCCTGGACCCCGCCTCGGCAACGGTGCGGCGCGTTCTTGGTTTAGCGAGAACCGGTCAAGTCAGCCGGCCTTAGCGTGGCCAGCTACAATAAGCCCGATCGGGAACGGGGTCTTGCCACTGCGCGGCGCTTCGCCGTAACTCCCGCGCATGCGCAGTATGACGGGCTATGGCCGAGCGACGGCCGCAATCGACGGGTTCACGCTTACGGTTCAAGTCAGCTCGGTGAACCGCAAGACACTCGACCTCACCGTGAGCATGCCGGAGGAGTGGGAAAGTCTCGAGCCGCTCGTCACGGAACTCGTGCGCAACTACGCATCGCGCGGGAAGGTGCACGTCGATATCGAGCTCACGGGCGAAAAGACGGCGATGGCTGCCAGTTGGGACGAAGCGGCCGCGATGGAGGCGCTCGAGCGCTTGGAAAGCTTTGCCGCGCGGGTCGGCGCGACGTTTCAGCCGACGGCCGAGTTGCTGTGGCAGGTGGCGAATGCGCAGAAGCGGGCGACGGAGATTCCCGCGGTCGAGGCCGCGCAGCCGGTCGTCAGCGCCACGATCACGTCGGCGCTGCGGGCATTTGCGGCGATGCGTGCGAAGGAAGGCGAGTCCCTGTTGGTCGACTTCATCAAGCGGAACGAGACGCTGCACCGGTATGTGGAAGCGGTCGCCGCTCGGGCGCCGCAAGTCCCGGCGAATTATCGCGAGCAACTCATGAAGCGGCTGCGTGAAGCGGGACTCGAACTCGACCTGAACGACGAACGCGTGCTCCGCGAAATCGCGCTCTTTGCCGATCGTTGCGACGTCAGCGAGGAAATCACCCGTTTGCGCAGCCACTTCGATCAGTTCGCGACCTTGCTGAAATCGGAAGGCGAGATCGGACGTAAGTCGGAGTTCCTGCTGCAGGAAATCGCCCGCGAGGTTAACACGATCGGCAGCAAGGCCAACGATCTGACGATCGCCCGCGCAGTGATCGAACTCAAAAACGAGCTCGAACGCGTGCGCGAGCAGATGGCGAACGTCGAATAGTTCTCGCGCTCGATTGAGCTCATCCTCGACGAGGCGGCGTCATTCGCGGCTCTCCGCGTAATTCGCGGGAGACTTCCGAACTTTGCGGCCTTCCCCTTACTTCGCAGATGCGTCCGGCGTGCGCATCGATTGCCAAAGGTACAGGATCACGCCCACGCAAATGCCGGAATCAGCGACGTTGAACGTCGGGTAGGTATAGCTGCCGAAGTGCAGGTCGATGAAATCCACGACGTAGTGGTGAACGAGGCGGTCGAGCAGATTGCCGACGATACCTCCGCAGAGGAGGCCGAACGCGACCTGGGCGCGACGGTCCGCGAGGTTAAGCGCGCGACGCCAGTAGAAGATCGCGACCAATGTCGCCGCCGCGAGCGCCGCGAGCATCACGCTGTTGTTGGAAAACATGCTCCACGCCGCGCCCGTATTGCCCACGTGGACGAAATAGCAAAAGCCGCGGATAACGGGAATCGCGCCTGCCGCCTCTCCATAGGTGCCGAACGGCAGGAGTGACGTGATCCAAAGTTTCGTCAGCTGATCCAGCGCGAAGACGACGATCGCGAGGATCCAAAGCAATTTATAGCGGCCGATGCCGCGCGGCGTTGGCTGCGGTTCGCCGGCCGAAGCGCCGGTGGGGCGGGTGGCGGTACCGGGAGTTTCAGGCGACATGACGGCGATGCGGACGGGAGTTTCGCGAAGGGATGTCGGGGGCGTTTGACCCCCGGCCGGCCGCAGCCGCGAAAGCTCGCAAGGGCTCAGTCTTCGCCGCCGCTGTCCTCGTCCATCATCTTGCCGCCTTCTTCGCCCATCTCGCCGAACAAGCCGGCTTGGGTGCGGGTACGATGGCGATTCCGCTCGATGTCTTTTTGCGCCTCCGCCGAGTAACGCGTGAAGGGAACGGCCAGGAGGCGTTCCTTCGTGATCGGTTTACCGGTGATTTCGCACACCCCGTATGTGCCGTCGTGGATGCGCTTGATCGCGGCGTCGATTTCCGAGAGCGCCTCCTGTTCGCTCGCGACCATGCTGAGCGCGAAGTCGCGGTCGAAGGTGTCCGTGCCGGCATCGGCCATGTGCTGACCATAGGCGGACAGATCGCCGGCGTCGTCCTTGGCGGAGCGCTTGAGGGTCTCTTCGGAGTGGCGCTCGATGCCTTCGGTGAGGCTCGTGCGAAGATCGATCAGCAGCTTGTAATAGCGGCGGAATTTTTCCGGCACGTCGGCGTCGGCCAGCGTCGCGGCCGGCTTTCCCTTCTTGGGATTGAACCCGAGAATATCCGCGAGCGAGGCGGCTTTCACGTGTTGCGGCTTTGCGGCCTTTTCGAGCGCGGCGGCGGGCTTGGCGGCGGCGTTCTTGGCGGTCTTGGCCGGGAACGGAGATTCGGTCTTGGTGGTAACGGTCTTCGCGATCGCGCGCACCTCGTCGAGGCTGAAGGCGATCGGCTTGGAGGCCGTCTTGCGCTTCAGAATGCTGTCGCGCAAAGCAGATTTTTTTGAGGGCTTTTCCATGGTCTGGGAACGGGTCTCGGGTCGTTGGGCGGGCGCCGGCTTGGCTTTTACTTCAGCCTTCACCGGCCGCGGCGAGGGCTTGCGGGCGGCCGGCTTCGAAGCAGGTTTTTTCGCGTGTGGCTTAGGCTTGGGTTTGGAGGCCATGGGGAGTTTTGGGTAAAAGTAGCTTAGACTTTCAACGCCTCAGCGCAGCGCGGGCATGTCTCCCCGTGAGCCGTGGTTTCGAGCGCCGGCACCCAGCGCCAACAGCGCGGGCAGCGCACCAAACCGAGCTCGGGGCACGGACGAACCGTGATGCTGAACTCTCCCTTAGCCGAGTTCAGGCCGACATGCGAGACGATGAAAAGTTCGGGAAGAAATGCACGATGTTTATCCAGCGCCGTCGCGGTCGCTTCATCAGGCGCGCCGGCCAGTTCGATGGCGGCGTCGAGCGATTTGCCCAGTTTGCCGGCGGCACGCTGCGGCTCGATCGCTTCGTTCACCTGGGTGCGGACGCGCAGGAGCGCCGCGACCTCTGCTTCGAGGGTGGGGTCGTTCCACGCGGCCGGGGCCTCAGGCCAAGGCTGAAGATGAATCGAATCGGTCGCGTATTCGGTTTTGGCCGTCGCGTAGGACCAGGCTTCGTCACACGTAAACGTGAGCACGGGCGCGAGCAACCGGGCCAGCGAAGAAAAAATATGGAAAATCGCCGTCTGGGATGAACGCCGAAGCGCCGAATGCGTGCCGTGCGTGTACAGACGGTCCTTCAATACGTCGTGATACGTGGCCGAAAGCGTGACCGAGCAGAATTGGTTGCAGAGCTGGAAGACGCGGTGGAACTCGTAGGCCTCGTACGCCGCGGTACACTCGCGAATCAAATGCGCCGTCTGGTGCAACGCCCAGCGGTCCAGCGTGTCCATCCGGTCGACGGGCACCAGGTCTTTCGTCGGATCGAAGTCGAACAGGTTCGAAAGCTGATACCGAAACGTATTGCGAAAGAGCCGATAGCTTTCCGCGACGACGTTGAGAATGCTGCTCGGATTCTTGAGGTCCTTGTCTAGGTCGGACACGCGGATGTCCTCGCGGAAATCCTGCGAAGCGATCCACCAGCGAATGACATCGGCGCCGTATTGGACGACGTAGTTGTCCGAAGTGGGCGGCTTCTCGTATTGGCCGGATTTCGAGATCTTCTTCCAGCCGGTGATGACCCGCCAATCCGTCCTTCGCGCTCCGATGTAGGGCGCCGCATCGAACGCGATGACGCTGGTCCACAGCGAGGACTGGAACCAACCGCGATGCTGGTCACTGCCTTCCAAATAAAGATCGGCGGGCCAGTGCGTCGCGCCCTGTTGCCGGCGCAAGACCGCCGCATGCGACGAGCCGGAGTCGATCCACACATCGAGCGTGTCGCGCCCGCACGTGAGGTCCTTGGCCGCGGGCCAACCGGCGGGCAGCGTCACGCCCTCGAGCAATTGCGCGGCAGTGAGGTCGTACCAGAGATTCGTGCCGCCCTGCGCGAACTTATCGGCGACGGCCCGGGCGACGTTCGCGTCGAGATACGCTTTCTTCTGCGCATCGTAGAATGCCGGGATGGGCACACCCCATGCGCGTTGGCGGCTGATGCACCAGTCGGGACGCGATTCGACGGCGCCGCGAATGCGCGCCTCGCCGTGCGTGGGAATCCACCCCTGGTGCGCCGCGATTTTTTCGATCTCCTTCAGGGCCTTTGCGCGATGCCCGTGCTTGTCGAGCGAGACGAACCACTGGTCGACCGCGCGGAAAATGATCGGCGTCTTCGAGCGCCAGCAATGCGGGTAGCTATGGGTGTAGCGCTCTTTCGCGAGCAGCGCGCCTGCGGCGTCGAGCTTCTTCAACACCGCAATGTTCGCCGGCGAGGTCTTCTTCGCGGCCAAGTCTTCGATCGACTCGAGCGTCGTGAGTCCCACCAGATCCGCGGGCACGCGACCGTCGTTCACGTAGCGGCCGTCGTCGCCGACCGGGCAGTAGATCTCGAGCTTGTACTTCAGACCCGTGACATAGTCTTCCGCGCCGTGGCCCGGTGCCGTATGCACGCAACCCGTGCCGCTGTCGGTCGTGACATAGTCCGCGAGCACGACGGGCGAAGGCCGGTCGATGAAAGGATGTCGGGGTGCCAGATGCTCGAGTTGCGCGCCGCGGATCTTCTGCGCGACGGACGGAGCAGCGTCACTCTTCGTCGCCGCGACGACCGAGCCGAGCAGCGCTTCCGCGACGATGATCCGTTGCGCGCCGAGATCGGCGACGACGTACTCGACCTCCGGGTGCACCGCGATCGCGAGGTTGGCCGGAATCGTCCAGGGCGTGGTCGTCCAGATGACGACGAACAACGGCTTGTCGTCCGGCAGCCCGAATTTTTTCGCTTCGGCGGCCGGCACGGCGAACTTCACCCAAATGGACGGCGAGACGTGGTCCTTATACTCGATCTCGGCTTCGGCGAGCGCGGTCTCGAAAGGGATGCTCCAATAAACGGGCTTCTTGCTGCGATAGACGAGATCGCGCTCCACGAAGGCAGCGAACGTGCGTACGATGTCGGCTTCGAACGCCGGGTCTTTCGTCTTGTACGAGTTGTTCCAGGCGCCCAGCACGCCGAGCCGCTTGAATTGGGCCGTCTGCTTGCCGATCCACGCTTCGGAAAACGCATCGCATCTCGCGCGCAGCTCGGCCGTGGAGAGCGTCAGCTTCTTTTCCTGAATCTCGCGGGAAACCTTCTGCTCGATCGGCAAGCCGTGACAGTCCCAGCCAGGGACATACGGCGTCCGAAAACCGCGCATCGACTTGTAGCGGTTGACGGTGTCTTTCAGCACCTTGTTGAGCGCGGTGCCGATGTGGACGTCGCCGTTCGTGAAGGGCGGACCGTCGTGCAAGACGAAAGCGGGACCGTTGGCGTTTTTCCGTTGGATTGCTTCGTACAGCCCGATTTTTTCCCAGTGAGCGACTCGTCCAGGCTCGCGTTGCGCGAGTCCCGCGCGCATCGGGAAATCCGTTTTAGGCAGCTGGAGCGTGTCTTTCAGGTCTTGGGCCATGCCAACGAAAAGGGCGCGAGGCTAGGTCCGGACCTAGGAGAGTCAAGGGGAGAGGCAGGGCAGAATTTGACCTGCCGCGCCGGGCGTAAGTCGCCGAGTTCCAAGGGTATCTTTTGCGCGACGCGCCGTCGTTCGGCAGCCGCTCCATTCGTTCTCTTTCGCGCAATCGTTTTCGTTCTCTCCCCTGAATCGCATCGCGGAAAATCGCGGCACAAAGCCGCTGCTGCCGTTTCGCACCGCGATTCGCGCCGTACCGGTGGGACGACCCTCGCGGCGTGAACGAAACGCTCACGCGTTCCGCTACAAACCGTCGGTCACTTCGCGACGCGCCCCGCGAGCTTCTCTCCCGCCGCGAGGCACGCGGGCAAGGCGATCCCGTCGCGCGCTTGGCCGCCGATGAAAAGACCCGGGTGGTTGCGTTCCGTCGTCGCCATGGTTTCGAGCATGCGGCCGTAGCCGAGATTGTACTGCGGAATCGCCTTGGGCCAAAACGCGTGCCGCTGGAAAATCGGCGCGCCATTCACCCCGAGTAATTCGCGCAGATCGCGCTGCACGGTAGCCAGCAATGCGTCCGGCGCTAAGCGCGCGATCTCCGGCTGGCGCGCGCCGCCGACCATGACCGTGAGCGCGACATGGCCATCGGGCGCGCGGTGAGGAAACAGACTCGAGGAAAACAAGATTCCGAGCACGGAGCGCTTTTCGATTTCCGGCGCGAGCACGCCGAAGCCATCGAGCGGATGGGCGACCTGGTCTCGCCGATAACCGAGAAACAGCGATGCCACGGGCGGATGTTCGATCGATTCCAGCGCGGCCAAGGGCCGATCCCCCGTGGTGCCAAATCGCAATTGCGCGAGGGCCGGGGCCGGCAGTGCGGTCACGACGGCGTCGAACTGCTCGATCTGCGGCCCGCCGACAGCTTGCGCATCTCGCCATACGACGCTCCAGGTACCGCCGGGAACGATCGCGTCGATCCGCGCGTGCAAGGACAGCGTGCCTGTCGGAAGGCGAGCGGCCAGCGCTTGCGGCAACGCCTCGAGCCCACGGCGAAACGAAATGATGCCGCCGGCGGGTTTCGGTTTGCCGCTCGCTTTCCGCGCTTTCGCCGCCGCGATCTGGCCGCGAATGATCGAGCCGTGTTTTTGCTCGAGCTCCCACAACTGCGGAAACGAGTGGCGGGCGGACAGCTGCTTGGGATTGCCGGCGTAGACGCCGCCGACGAAGGGATTCAAACCGTAATGGACGAGTTCCTGGCCAAAATGACCCGCGATGAAATCTTCGAGGCTAATGTCGTCCGTGCGCGTGCGCGGCCGCATGAACAAATCGCCAAACAGCCGTAGCTTTGCGCCGAAGGAAAACAGCGGCGTGCCCAAAAACGCGGGGGGCGAAACCGGCGCGGCCACGGCTTGGCCGCGCCGGACGATGTAGCGATTTTTCGCGGCGGGGTTGGCCGCCATGCGTTCGCCCGCGAGGCCTAGTTCGTCGATCAGCGCGGCCAGCGCCGGATCTCCCGCGAGCATCGAGTTTGGCCCACTTTCGATCAGCCAGCCATCGGTTATCTCGGTGCGCACGGCGCCTCCGACGCGGCCGCTCGCTTCGAACAATCGCACGCGAAAACCGCGTTGCGCCAGCCGATAGGCTGCGGCGAGCCCAGTGGCGCCGGCGCCCAGCACAGCCACGGATTTAATCATCACGGAGTTCGAAGGAGAGGGAACGCTCACGATGAGAAACGGTAACGTGGAGCGATCCCGATCGCTGCGCAAACCTTGCGGTACCCTGCGCGAAGTTTTCGGTTTAAGATGAGCTCACTCGGTGGCGTTGCCGACGTCGATCGCGCCGCGACTCGGGCCACACCCCCGAAGGCGGGGCGGGGTGGGTTTGGAGGTAGGACGCGTTAAGAATAACGCGTCCCCACTACGATCATTGCTCCAACTCCAAACTCCACCGCCTCGCCCCCCGCTCACTTCCACCCCGTCACCGTATCGACCAATGCCTGCATGCATTCGATTTTCGCATGCGGCATGATGCCGTGACCGAGGTTGAAAATGTGGCCCGCGGTGCCGCGCATCGATTCGAGCAGACGGGCGGTTTCGTGCCGCACGATGTCCGGCGTCGTGTTGAGCAACACGGGATCCAAATTGCCCTGCACCGCGACATTTCCCGGCAGCGTCCGGCGCACGATCGCGAGGTCGCTGGTCCAATCCACGCTCAACACGCGAATGCCGGTGAACGCTTGATCCGTGATCTGCGCCGCCGTGCCTTTGGCGTAGAGAATCACGGGGAAATCCTTCGGGAGTGCACTCACGATTTGACGAATCCAGCGCAGCGAGGCCGCCTCGTAGTCAGCGCCCGCGACGATCCCGCCCCACGAATCGAAGATCTGGATCGCATCGGCGCCCGCGCGAATCTGCATCTGAAAATAGTGGATCAACGCGGCCGTGATCCGCTCGAGCAGCGCATCGAACGTCCCGCGCTCGGTGTAGAAGAGCTGCTTGATCCGCTCGAATTCATCCGAGCTGCCCCCTTCGACCATGTACGTCGCCAGGGTCCAGGGCGATCCGCCGAAGCCGAGCAACGCTTTCGTGCCGGCCAGCTCTTGCTTGATGAGCGTGAGCGCGTCTGCGACGTAGCGCAGCCGTTCCGGTATCGCGTCGGCCGGTGCCAGCGCATCGATCTGCGCGCGCGTCTCGAGCCGGTACTCCATCGCGATGCCGCCTTCGTCGCGGAAGTGATATCCCTGTCCCAGCGCTTCGGGAATGACGAGGATGTCGGAAAATAGAATCGCTGCATCCAACGCGAACCGGCGCAACGGCTGCAGCGTGACTTCGGTCGCGAGGGCCGGCGTGCGCACCATTTCGAGAAAGGACGACTTCGCTTTCAGCTGGCGATATTCGGGCAGATAACGTCCCGCTTGGCGCATCACCCAAATCGGTGGCCGGTCGAGCGGCTCACACGCACACGCAGCAAGAAAGCGTTCGCGGGAAGTCATGGAATTAGGAGGTGGGACGAAATCGATGATCTATGATTTTCGATTTATGATTGGAAAGACTGCACATGCCTCGGTTTTTGCGGGAAGCTGCGCAAACTCTGTGTTTCTGTGTTCGAGCTCACGGCTTGTTCCGGTCGTTCGAATTCGTCCAAGCGTAATCATATCTGCGCGGCCCAGTCCCGCGGCTTCAAGAATACATCGTACAGCCGCGCCTCCGGCGAGCCCGGCTCGGGATGCCAATCGTAATCCCAACGCACGAGGGGAGGGAGCGACATCAGGATCGATTCGGCGCGACCGCCACTTTGCAGGCCGAACAACGTGCCGCGATCCCACACGAGGTTGAACTCCACGTATCGGCCCCGTCGATAGAGCTGAAAATTTCGTTCGCGTTCGGCGTACGCCAGGATCTTTCGCCGCGCCACGATCGGGCGATATCCCGGAATGTAAGCATCCCCGACCGCGCGGAGCATGGCGAACGACGACTCGAATCCGAGCGCATTGAAATCGTCGAAGAAAATCCCGCCGATGCCGCGCGGTTCGGCGCGATGTTTCAGCAGAAAGTAGTCGTCGCACCACTGCTTGAACCGCGGATACAGCGTGTCGCCAAACGGCGCCAGGGCGGCCTGCGCCGTCCGATGCCAATGCACGCAGTCCTCCTCGAAGCCGTAATACGGCGTAAGGTCGAAGCCGCCGCCGAACCACCAGGTGGGATTTTCGATTTTTGAATCCTGATTTTGGATTGCGCCGGCTTTCGCGGAGCCGGGATCCGCGGCGCAGAAGAACCGAACGTTGGCGTGACTCGTCGGCACGTACGGATTGCGCGGATGAATGACGAGGGAAACGCCAAGCGCTTCCCAGGCTTTGCCGGCCAGCTCGGGGCGATGCGCCGTCGCCGAGGGCGGAAGCTTCGTCCCGCGCACATGCGAAAAGGCGACGCCGGCTTTTTCGAACACGGCGCCTTCCGCGAGAATTCGCGTGCGGCCGCCACCGCCGAGGCCGGGCTGCTCCGGTTGACTTGGCCGCGTCCATTCGTCGGTGCGAAACGTCGCGCTGGCGTCCTCCGCCTCCAATGCCGCGCAGATCGAATCCTGCAGACCGAGCAGGTAGGATTTAACGGCAGAGATGTTCGGAACGTCGGCCATGAGGGCGTATGCGTCGCAGACAAAATCGACCGATCAAACCTTTGGCCACAAAAACGCACCGAAAGACGTGAAAAAGTCGCGCGCTACGTGCGGAACGAAGTGCTTCGAGGTAGGCGCATATCCCTAATGCGCCATTCCGGGGTGTTGATTATGGCTGACCGCGGCTGCCCGGCGAACGCCTTGATCTCCGTCGGATTCCCACGACCATATCGCCGATGATGGACGGCGATTCCCACGCTCATCCGAAAGCCTGCTGCGTGCCAGGACGCACGACGCCTGACCACGGTGGCCCCATCGCGTCGCCGAACGGCCTGGCGCGCGTGCGGACCGGTTCGACGAACGGGATGAGCCTGATTCCCGGCGGCGACTTCGTGATGGGGACGGACGGTAGTTACGGCTTTGCCGCGGACGGCGAGGGGCCGGCGCACGCGGTCACGCTCGCGCCGTTCTACATCGATACCACGACGGTGACGAACGAGGAGTTCAATGCGTTTGTGAATGCGACGCGTTACAAGACCGAGGCCGAGCGCTTTGGGTGGAGCTTCGTTTTCCACGGGCATCTCGATGCTCGTCAGCAAGAGGCGGCGGTCCGCCAACGCGTGCTTGGCAGCGAATGGTGGTGTCGCGTCAATGGCGCGACCTGGCGGCATCCGGAAGGGCCAGGCTCCACGATCAAGAAACGCTGGGACCATCCGGTCGTGCACGTCTCGTGGAACGACGCGTGCGCCTATGCGCAGTGGTCGGGCAAGCGTCTGCCGACGGAAGCGGAATGGGAATGCGCGGCGCGCGGAGGGTTCGTCCAAAAACGTTTTCCCTGGGGCGACGAACTCGAGCCGGCTGGACGCCACATGATGAATGTGTGGCAGGGGACCTTTCCGATTCAAAACACGTGCGCCGACGGGCATTATGGGCCGGCCCCCGGGCGCACGTACAAGCCAAACGGCTACGGATTGTTTCAGATGACAGGCAACGTGTG
>CBINOT010000133.1:0-16869 GCA_966252355.1 uncultured Opitutus sp.
CTCGGAGTGCAGGGCCGGCTGTTCTCGCCCAACAACGTGCTCGTCGCGCCGTGGATTTTCATCCTGGGCACCTGGCAAATCGCGATCGCCCTGAGCTTCCTCTATGGCGGGTTGACGCGCGTGTTCGCCGCCTCGCTGGCGGTCTTGTGGTTCATCGCAGGCCTCCTCCTCGGCTGGGAAACCGCTTTCGAAAATCTGCATTACCTCGGCGCTGCGGTGTTCTTTTTCTGCAAGGGCCGCGGGCCATATTCGATCGACCGCATGCTTTTCCCCGGCTTGGAACCGTCGCGCGCGCTGGCGAAGCATGGGCTGAAATTGCTGCGGATTTCCATGGGCGCGGGCTTCGTGTTCGTGGCGTTCACCGAAAAGCTGGCGAATCCGGCGCTCGCGCAGACCTTCCTGGTGCAGTTTCCGCTGAACTTCACCGCGGCGACCGGTTTCCCCCTCTCGCACGAAGCCTTCATCTGGTGTGCTGGAACCACCGAACTGCTGATCGGCCTGTTCCTGGCCTTCGGGATTTTTCCGCGTCTGATCATCGTGGCGGCGTGGGGCGTCATCAACCTGACGCTGACGATCTTCAGCTGGGTCGAACTCGTGGGGCACTTGCCGATCTACGGGATCATGGCCGTTCTGCTGGTGTGGGCGCCGTCCGAAAAGACCAGCCGCCTCATGCGCCGCGGCATGTTTGGGCCCGATGCGGAGACCTGACGGCGTCGGCACGGGTTCCCTCAGGTCCGCGTCACAGCGCGATCGGCGCCGAGGGTAATGCCGCCGGCGTCCGAGGGGCCGGGCTTGAATTTCGAATCCGTGTAAAACGAGCATTGACAACCACGCGGCGGACCCTGTTTTTCACCCCTTCCTTCGCACGGAAACCGTGCGAGCGATGATGCCCGGTAGCTCAGTGGCAGAGCAGGTGACTGTTAATCACTTGGTCGCTGGTTCGATCCCAGCCCGGGCAGCCATTCGACTTCGGTCTCGCGGAGCCGGCCTTCGCTTATGGCAGGCGTCCGTTCACATGAACGGCAGCCTCAACAGCCACAATGGAACGCACCAACCCGAGCGCCAGCGCTTCGATTGCCTGGGAGGAATGGTTCGAACGCGTGTGGGCATATCGTGAGGAGACCTTGTATCCGACGCGGTTCGGCCGCGACTTCACGGGAATATTTCCGCTGTCGGCGACGATGCTCACCGAAACGTTTCCGCAGCCAGCGTTGATCCGCGGTTGCATCACGGCGTCTTCCAGTTTGCGCCCACGGCAACGCGGGCGTCGTGGTTGTACATGACCTCGGGCATGTCGAACGCATGGGACGACGATCGGCCCGATCCTCATGGCTCTCGGGCCTCGGCTGCGAATTCGACGACGCCCCAACGCGACGGCGTCGAACCGCTTCGCGGTAAGGTCGCAGACGCACGCGACGTCGCGCGTCGGCGCCCGAAGTTGGCAGGGGCGTCTCGCCCCTGTTCGATCACGAGCAAGATGCCCCTGCCACGAATCCATGGATTCTTCACTGCGTTCCGAATGACAAAATAGGCGATTGCAGGTCCGCGGACGTCACACGGACGTTCGGCCCCATATGCTCGCCACAGGCAAGACGCCAGTGCCACTTTCGCGAAGCTTGACACCCGCTTGACACCTTCACGACAGGCGCTTGTCTACTGACCATGCCGCGCCACACGTCCGCTGTTTTGTCGGGATCCGCCGTTGAAGCCGGAGGGAGCACCGTTCTCCTCAGCGGATCGATGGCGATGGACACGTATATCCGCAAGATTCTCGACGACGCCGGATTTCAGGCCGCCAATGCCGCCGACGCCGGCGTGGACTTCGTCATGATGGAAATGAAGCCGCCGGGGAACGCTGTGTTGCGCTGGGTCGGCGAATTGAAGCGCAAAGTCAGCAAGCTCAAGGCCACGAAGGGGCACTGTGTGGTCTATATGCCCAAGGGGAGCGGCAAACGCTTTGTCCAAACCTTGCACGCCGTGGAGCTGAAAAGCCCTGACCTCTTCGCGCATTGTTCCTTCGTGCGCAGTCCCGAGGACGCGGTGAGCGCGCTGCTCGCCAGAAATTATTTCTCGCGAGCGCTCGATCAGTCCGCGCGAGAGGACGCCGTCGTGGAGACTCCCGATTGGCTCGGGGCGCATCCCGGGGCGCCGAGCATTCGTGACAAAGGCGGTCGTCTCGACGCGCGGCTGCTCACGAAGATATTTCCCGCGGTCACCCAGGCGCAGCTCGCCGCACTCGCCGGCGTGAGCCGGCAGGCGATCAGCGACACCCCGACGTCGCCGAAGGCGGCGCCGGTGATGGAAAAGTTCGAGCGCCTCACGCCCTTGCGGACGATTCCGCAGCTGGCGGACGACGAGAACTTCAATGCGTGGTGGCACCGCAAACTCGCACCTCTGGAAGGCCGTTCACCGGCCGAGGTGGTGAAGGCCGGCGACTTGGACGAATTGGTGGCGTTGGCGGAACGGATCGTGACGGGCGATACCGCGGGATGAGTTCGAACGCGCTCATCGCGTGCCCGCTCGTGAGTTTTACCGGCGACGGATTTCGTTACGTGCCGGGCCGCCTCGTCATCGATCGCAAAGGCGCACTGGATCGTTTTTTCGCCGGCAAGGGTGCGGGCCGATGCAATCCGGAGGGCGTGAAGCGCATTTATCTCGGGCTCAACGAACGCACCGCGAAGGCGGAGTTCGATCACTATCAACGCTTGTGGGGACTCGAGCCGGACCAAGTCGAAGCGTATCGGTTCGCATTGCGCATTACCGTGACGGGGCTGATCGATCTCCGGGATAAAGCGGTGTGTAAGCAGCTCGGGCTGACGGACGCGGATTTGGCGCAGGACTACTCCCTCGATCCGAACACGCCGACGAAGCTGCAGGCGTTAGGCGCCGAAATCGCGCTGGCCGCGACGCGGGCCAAAGGGATCATTCTGCCGTCGGCCCGGCAAAAGGGCGGGTTCAATATCGTGCTCTTCACGGGAAAGCTAGTGGCGGGGGTCGATTCGCTGACGTCCTATACGAAACCGGCGTTCGTTTTCCCGTGAGAGTGGCACGGGCGTCCGGTCCATGTTCGTCCGGCGAGATGCCCATGCCACGTACTCATCCGGCCTTGCGAATCGTCGGGCAGATGTAGGGCGAGGTCTCCGAACCCCGCCGCCATAAAGCGGCGCCCGCAGCTCGTAAACTAACATGGGCGCCGCGCCCGGATTCAAACGGGCGAGCCCCGCGCCAGGCACCGCTCTGGCCGGCCTCGCGGAGGCCAGCTACAACGCAGCCGTTTTCGCCTGTCCCTTTCGGTGTCCGATAGCTCGACGAACTGAACGTGGGTGACCACCCGGGAGATTCCTTTCTTCAATCTGACAACGATGGAGTGGTACGTACGACTTTAGTCGTAGTCGTAGAGTTTACTGCTCACCTGGCACCGATCGCGAATCGGGCACCGACCGGTGCGGCGGCCGAGCGAGCGCTAACGATAGCGACGGGCTTCGTCTCCAATCACCGTCATGGACAGAGATATACGTACAACTCGGAGTTCTGCCGCGTGTTCGTTCCAGGTAGCGCCGAATGGCGAGCGGATCACTGCGAGCAGACCGGCGCGGCGCGTCCGCTATCACGTTCGATGGACGGCGCAGCCATTCGCCGAGCTTCGCCGTGTCCTGTGGCTGAAGAAAAAAATCGTTTTGCCGATCAGAGTTCTTGCGCGATGCCGACTACCACCTGGCGCAGCTTTCCCCGTCGCCGACTGCCCATGCGCGGATCTCGATTTCGGCGCGCGTTGACCAACGCGTCTCGGTGCATTCGCGCGCTGGCGACGGCGTTCGCGATCGCTGCGCCCACATTGCTATGGGCGCTCGATCCGCAGAAGGCGCTTTATCAATACAATCTTCGCAGCTGGACCTGGGAGGATGGCTTGCCAGCTGCACGGGTGAATGCGATCGCGCAGTCGAACGACGGTTATATATGGCTCGGGATGGCCGTCGGCTTGGTTCGTTTCGACGGGAATACATTCAAAACCTTCAAACCGAATTTTACCGGTGCGAAGGGCATTGAGGTGCGCGGCGTCGTGGCATCGCGCCGCGGCGGACTGCGCGTCGTTGTTCAAGACGGCGGCGGCGCCACTTTCGACGGCAACCACTTTTCGCCGATCGAGAATCCGCGCTGGCCCGCCGATCTGACGGGGAAATGCGTGCTGGAGTCGGCGGACGGCGCCGTCTGGATGGGTTGGAATTCGGGCGTCACGCGCTGGAGCGATGGCCGCGAAGCCGCGAACTCGTTTCGACGTGTCAGCAGCCGAGTTTTCGCTCTCGCCGAGGATGCGGCGCACCGCATCTGGATCGGGACGGAGGGAGATGGCCTTGCGACCTTCCGCGAGGGGAAACTCGATCATTTCGCCGATCCCGTGACGGACAAATCGATCGTCCGCGCGATCGCGTTCGACCGGGCGGGTAACATGTGGGTGGCCGGCGCCGCCGGAGTTTTCTGCTACGATGCCAATGGCGCCGCCAAAAAATTCCAGGAGTTGGGGAAGCACCCCGCCGGCGCATTGCTGGTGGATCGCGAGAACACCGTCTGGATCGGCACCACGAGCGAAGGTTTGGCCCGGTATCGAGATGGACAGGTCACGTTCCTGCGCGAGAACTCCGGACTGGCCAGTGACGGGATCACCGCGTTGTGCGAAGACGCGGAGGGGAGCCTCTGGGTCGGTTCAAGTCGCGGATTGACGCAAATCTCCGACGTCAAATTCCCGACGTTCACCGGCAAGAGCGGACTGACCGACGGGATCGGGCACTCGGTCTTGGCGTCGCACGATGGCCGTGTGTGGTATAGTTCGGGCCAAGGCCTCTCTTGCCTCGAGCACGTTGCCGACACGTATCGTGGCACCCGCATCGCGCAAGGTTACGCGGCGGCGATTCACGAAGCGCGCAACGGGGACCTGTATTTTTCCCTCGGGCGCAATCTTCAGGTTTTGCGCGGAAACAAACTGGATCGATATCCGACGACGCGCTGGCCTCAAGGGGTCACGGAGGATTCGCAGTCCCTCATAGTCGCATTGGACACCGAACTCTTTCGGCTGATCGACGGGGCGCTGGTGCCCTACGAGTACAAAGGAGCGCCGCCGAGGTTCGACCGCCTCACATGCCTCACGGTGCTCGACGACGACGCGATTTGGGTCGCGAGTTATCGCGGGGTGTACCGCATCAAGGATGGCGAGTTTCACAATTGGAGCACCGGTTCCGGACTGCCGGCGGCGCGGGCACATTTCCTCGCCCAAGACGTGGACAAAGCCGTCTGGATCGCGACCACAGGTGGCTTGGCGCGGCTGAAAGACGGCACGATTCGCAGCATACGCCAAGGCGACGGACTGCCGAGCGATCGGATCAACGCTTTCGTCGCGGATAACGCGGGAACGTTCTGGATCGATTCGGGGGCCGGCTATTTCCGAATTTCGCGGCAGAATCTCAACGATTTCGTCGACGGCAAAACGCGGCGGCTCGACTACGTCTTGTACGACTATCCCCAGGCCGTGAAGAACATCGACCGGACGGACGAGGTGCAGTTCTCCGCGGACAAAACGCCCGACGGCCGTATCTGGTTTCCGAATTCGGCGGGGCTCGTCATGATCGATCCGACGAATATTGCGACGAATTCCGTGCCGCCGCCAGTGCACATCCAGGAAGTTCGCGTCAACGGCGACGAACTGACCCGGGATCGAAGCCGCGGGGTGCTCCAAGTGGGAGAGAACCGGTTGGAGTTTGCGTTCGCGGCGTTATCCTACCTCGCACCGCAGCAACTGCGGATCGAATATCGGCTGGACGGTTTCGAGGACGATTGGACGGTGGCGGGCACCCGCCGTTCGGCGGCGTATCGCGTCCCGCCCGGTCGCTATACGTTCCGGGTTCGCGCGTGGAATGCCGACGGGGTGGCGGCGACCGAGGAGGACACGTTTACGTTCGAGGTACCGCCGCCCTTTTACGCGACGACTTGGTTTTATGGTGCGGTGGCGGCCGCCGTGCTGCTCGCCGTGCTGGGGATTCACCGTTGGCGCGTGATGGCACTCAAGGCGCGGCAGGCGGAGCTGCAGGCGCGGGTCGACGAGCGTACGGCCGAGCTCGCGTACGAGCGTGAGCTGTTCCGCGCGTTGCTCGATAACTCGCCCGATTGTATTTATTTCAAGGACCGGGAATCGCGGATCGTGAAATGCTGCCGCAGCTATGCCAGCCGCTTTCACGCGAAGTCGCCCGACGATCTGGTCGGCAAGACCGATTTCGACCTGTACGACGCGGCGCATGCCCAACCGGCGTTCGAAGACGAACAGCGCGTGGTGCAAACTGGGGAGCCTTTGTTGGCCAAGGTCGAAAAGGAAGTCTGGGCGGACGGACGCATTACTTGGGCCCTTTCGACGAAAATGCCTTGGCGTGATGTCAAAGGAAACATCGTCGGCACGTTCGGACTGTCGAAGGACATTACGAGCCTCAAGGAATCCGAAGCGAAACTGATCGACCTGCACAAACAGCTGATCGAAACCTCGCGCCAAGCGGGCATGGCCGAAATCGCCACCGGCATCCTGCACAACGTCGGGAACGTGCTCAACAGCGCCAATGTCTCGGTGGCGACGGCCATCACTCGCATGCGCAGCTCGCGGCTCCAAGCCGTTGCGAAAGTGGCGGCAATGCTGCAAGAGCACTCGGCGGATTTGGCGGCTTACCTCACCGCCGACCCGAAAGGCCAGAAAGTGCCGGCTTATCTCACGCAGCTTGGCGAGGTGCTGGCCGGAGAGCAGCAGCAGATGCTCACGGAGCTGAATCACCTCCAGAAAAGCATCGATCACATCAACGAGATCGTCGCGTTGCAGCAAAATGTGGCGCGCGTGGCGGGCATCACCGAAATAACCGTCCTTGCCGAACTGGTGGACGACGCGATTCGCGTCAGCGGCGAATCGCTCGATCGCCACCACATCGAGCTGAACCGCGAGTTCGATCGCGACGTGAGCATCACGGTCGATCGGCACAAGGTCCTCCAGATCGTCATCAATCTGATTCGAAACGCCAAACACGCGTGCGACGAATCGGGGCGGAAGGACAAGAGGATCATCCTCCGCGTGGCGCGTGAACACGAGGGCGCGAAGATCGAGGTGATCGACAACGGAATCGGGATCGCGCCGGAAAACATGAGACTGATTTTCACGCATGGGTTCACCACGCGCAAAGGTGGCCATGGGTTCGGCCTGCACAGTTCCGTGATCACGGCCAGGGCCCTCGGCGGCAACTTGACCGTGCACAGCGCCGGGCCGATGACCGGCGCGACCTTCAGCCTGAGGCTTCCGCTCAACCCACCCGCCGGCACCTCGTACGAGGACTCCGTTTCGGCGGTGACGCGCGTGTCAGCCTGAAAGGGTGCAGCACAGCCTTTCTCGCAAAGGGCGCGAATGCACGCGGATGGCGGGCATCAGGCTTAGGCTCCGGGTTGTGGAAAAACCTTCGCAGCCTTCGTTACTTCGCGAGACACATCGAAATCCGGAAGGGTTCTCGCGAAGGGGCAAAGGGTGCGAAGGTCGGTCCGAACTCGGCATGCGTAGCATGGACGTCTAGCCCATCTGCCTTTAACGTAACGCCACGCTGTCATTGTCGCGCGGTTGCGCCGGTGTAACGGCCGTCCGTTGGGGAAATTCGCGGTCGGCGGGGTGGACGGCGAAATGTGGGAATGATTGTCCTGCGTCGGCGGCATGTGGTTCATCTCAAGGCGAAATTCACCAGAACCTGGTAGAAGCGTATTAAGTATTTGTTGACGATAATTAGACATATACTTTATTAGCCGCTGTCCAACTCACAGTACGTGCCCAGCGGCAATTTCAGTAGGCGCTCATCAGACGCGTGGAGAAAAAATAATTTCCGCATCAACAAAATGAAAAAACAGCTCACTCGCATTTCACTTCTGCAATCCAGCAAGATTCTAACGGCGCTCTACTTTCTATTGGGATTCATCTACACGCTGATTGGCATTCCGATGATTATTTTCGGTGGACCGCCGCTCAAGGTCATGGGCTATGTCTACCTTTTCATGCCGGTCTTGATGGGGTGTATTGGTTTCCTTGTCGTGCTGCTCTTTGGCGCAGCTTACAACTTCCTGGCGAAGCGTTTGGGCGGTATCGAAGTGGAAATTACCACGGTCGGACAATAAGTCGCATTCGGCTCGTGTCCGGTTCCATGTCGTCCGAATCCGAACAAGTCGGCCGAGCACAGTGGGCATATTCGAACTGAGACGTATCGGTTCGCATCACATTTCTACTCGAAACATTTACTCGCCGGCCCCACCGCAGGATTCATCATGGATTGGCGGAAAATATGACGCTGCGACTTGCTCGAGTCATTCTCTACGTGCGCGACATCCCGAAGGTGGCGGCGTTTTATGAGCGGCACTTCGGAATGAAGGCGCTGCCGAGTTCACGAGCAGATTGGCCCGAATTATTGCCTGGAGCGGGAGACTGCACGATTGCGCTGCATCAAGCTCGGGCGACGGGGAAAGTGGAGCGGCCGTGAAGCTGGTTTTTGCCGTGGGCGACGTCCCTGGATTTGTAGAGAAGCGAAAAAAGGAGGGTCTAAAATTCGGCGTCGTTCATCAGGTCGATGGCTTTGCCTACTCGAATGCGAAGGATCCGGCGGGGAATTCGATTCAGGTCTCCAGCCGAGGCGTGACGTGAAGAGCCGAGGCCCGCGCCAAGCTGATCCGCCAAGCTTCCGCCTTGGCTGCGTTGCGGCGACAGGCGGGCCGGGAGGTAACAATACCATCGGGCGCTTGGTCTTCGCGCGACGAGTAGTCTTCAATCTCGCCGCGGGCGGGGCTAATCATTAACGTTCGGCGAAAACTACCTCGATGTTACGTCTCGCGATTGCGCTGCAGATCGTTCATCTGCTCTACAATCAGGTCACCACGCTCTGCGATCTGTTTCCGTTCAATGGTGTGCGATTTTATTCGAGAAAGGAGCGACTGACGGAAGCGGCGTGGAACGGTGCAATCATGGCGTTTCCCGCGATCGGTTACGTTTCCGGTGTGCCGCTACTGATGGAGATGGGATTGCTCTGTTTGCTGGTGCTCCTCTGCGGTGAGATCGCCACCTGGTGGATTCCGTATTTTTTCGGAGGCTCGCCGAAGTGGGTCGAAATTTACGCTCGCGTCCACAGCCGGACGATCAGTCCGCTCCCGCGTCGCGGCATGAACCCAGTGCCGAATTTGGAGCACCTCATCCTGATGCTGCTCACTCTGCTTACCACGATCGTCAGCTTTGTGACGTACCGATCGATTCACGGGCGGTCGTATCCTTATTGGTGGATTTTGGTCCCCATTGGGGTGGTGCTCGTTTCAGGCGTCACGATGCAATGTTGCGTCACCCCAAAAGCGCCGAACAAGGCGGAAGACCGGATGCCATGAACGGTCACATCTCCTGCGGGCTTGGGAGCCGCGCGTGAAACCTCGTCCTCGATCGGGTCGCTGTCGCTGGGTGTGCACCGCGAATCTCGATCGCGTCGATTCGCGTGATTCGCGGGCGGCGGTTCGATCGGTCGATTGCAATCATGAGCACGATTTGAACGGCGACGCAGGGTTGTGTCAGGCGGACTCGATGGCCAATGGTTGCGCAATGATTTCCCGCCTTCCTTTTGTTCGGTTGATGTTCCTGTTCGGTGGCCTGTTCGCGGCGCTCGCCACTTCGTTAAACGCCTCGCCGGCCGATCAAGCGTTGCAACGCAAGGACCGGAACTCGCAGATCGGTCACGAGCAATTGCTCGAAAAAGCGCATCACGGCCACATCGACGTCTATTTCGAGGGCGACTCCATCACGCGTCGCTGGGGCGCGACCGACTATCCGGAATACCTCGCGCATTGGACGAAATCCTTCTTCGGCTGGAATGCGGCGAATTTCGGGTGGGGTGGCGACTCGACCCAACACATCCTGTGGCGGCTGCAAAACGGTGAACTGGATGGCGTGAATCCCAAGGTAATCGTTCTCGTCGCCGGTACCAACAACATCGGGCGCACGCCGGCCGCAGCGGCGCCGACCGAGGTGCCGAAAGGCATCAAGGCGATCCTCGACGTGTTTCACCAGAAGGCGCCGAACGCGACCGTCATTCTCACCGCGATCTTCCCGCGCAATGACGGCGAGGCGGCGAACGCCGTGATCGACCGGATCAATGCGGAGATTCAGCGCTTTGCCGACGGCAAACGCGTGCGATGGCTGAACGTCAACGATCGGCTGGCCGATGCGCACGGCCGGTTTCGCGATGGCATGTCGGCCGACCAGCTGCATCTGTCGGTGCAGGGGTACGAAGTCTGGGCCGCGGGGCTGAAACCGATTCTGACGGAACTGCTGGGGCCGCCGGCCAAAACGGATCAGGCGCCACCGCCGACCGGAGACCCGAGCGCAAAGAAGTGAGAAAACGAGCGTCGACACGGAAGCCTGATGATCCGGCATGGGCTTCCACGGCTTGTGCTTCGACGTTTCGGCACGGCTGCGAGCAATAGGGTGGTTCGTGTCAGCACCGGTCGGCGCCTGCGCGTAACCTTTGATCGTTTGGCGGTGTACACCTCGCGGTGAAAATCTACAAACGTCCCCTCGCGCGGGCCGCGGCGCTAGCAGCTCCTTTTCTGTGTGCGACGGGCGCGCTGCAGTTTGCATTCTGGAATGTCGGGCAAGAATTCGGCGCTTATGGGCAGTACCATCGAACTGAAGGGACCGCGAATGGACACGAAGGGGCACGAATGCCTTGAGCGATTTTCCCGCGGATGACGCGGATAGGCGAGGTTGGTTTGGGAATGTAGCGTGTCAGGCTTGCTGGCGGACCGGGCTGAGGAAGGGACCGGAGAAATACGGCCGGCCTCTCGGAGGCCAGCTACAACCGAACAGCCGGAGGGCGTCTGCAAGACAGACGCTTTACAGGCCGAGCGGCGGCTCGAACGCCAGGTTCGGCGGCTACGACTGCTCCTCGGCGGGAGGGAGGTCGAAGAGGAAGGTCGCGCCTTTGTCGACGCCGTCGCTCAGCGCCGTCAGCGCGCCGCCGAGTTCGCGCGCCGCCAGCGCGCTCGAATGCAGGCCAAAACCGTGGCCGTCCTTCTTCGTCGTGAAGCCGAACGCGAAGATCCGCGTGAGATTCTCCGGCGCTATGCCGCAGCCATTGTCCGTCACGTAAATCTGAGTACGACCGTCCGCCGTGGCGCGCACGCCGACGACGATGCGCTTTTCGCCGGGCCGGTCGGCCAACGCATCTTTGGCGTTCGCCAGCAGGTTTCCGATCACTTGCACCGCTTTTTGCCGCTCCACTTTCACCGCCGGCGCGGGCATGACTTCGCGGGCCACCGCGATTTCGTGCCGGGACAAGGACGACTCGCTGAGCCGCAACGCAAATTCCACCAGCTCGGCGGGCGCAATCACCTCCGTCAATCCGCCCACGCGCGCGTATTGCTGCTGCGCCGCCACGAGTTCCTTGATGTGCTCGATGTTCTTCAGCAACGCGTCGAGCTCCCCCGTGAAATCGCGGTGCTCGTCGTTGAGCAGATCGCCGAGCTTGCGCAGATACGTCGGCAGCTGCTGGCCGCGGCGGTCTGCGGTGAAGAATTCGCCGAGGCGGCCGTGCTGCTCCTCGAGCAAGTCCGCGACCTTGGCCACCGATCCGACTTTCGACGTACGCCAGCGGCCCGCGAGCATGCTCGCGGTCGTCGTCACGCTGTTCAGCGCGTTGCCGAGATTGTGCAGGACGCCCGTCGCCATTTCCGCGATGCCGGCCAGGCGCGAGATCTCGACAAGCTCGCGTTGCGCGCGCTTCAGCTTCTCCTCGATTTCGCGAATGCTCGTCATGTCCCAGGAGAGCACTTGCACGCCGAGCGTGCGGCCGTCGGCGTCGCAGAGCGGGACGTTCTTGACGTGGTAATACACCTTGCGGCCGTCGTGCTCGACCACGGTTTCGTATTCGAGCGGCTGCTTCGATTCCATCACACGCCGGTCGTCGGCGCGGTGCTTCTCCGCTTCGGCCAGCGGAAACAGGTCTGCGTCGATCTTGCCCACGACTTGATCCGCCGGGCGTCGGACGAGATTGGCAAACGGCGTGTTCGCGTACGTGTAGCGTCCGTTGGCGTCTTTGCGCGCGATGATTTGCGGGAGGCTTTCCACGAGCGAGTGGTAGAAAAACTCCGAGGCGCGAATCTTGTCGTACGACCGCGCGAGCTCGGCGGCGCGTTCGGCGATGCGGCGTTCGAGCTCGAGGTTGCGCCCGCGGAGCGTCGACGTGCGCCAGCGCACGAAGCCGACCGTGGCGCCGGCCAACGTCAATCCGGCGAGCGCGTAGAACCATTTCGTTTGATAAAAGAAGGGCAACTGCACGACCTCGAGCGCCGCGCCAGTCTCGTTCCATACGCCGTCGTCGTTGCAGGCGCGCACTTGGAAACGGTACGTGCCCGGCGGGAGATCCCCGTACGTGGCGCTGCGCCGGCTGCCGGCTTCGACCCATTCGGCGTCGCGCCCCGCCAAGCGGTAGCGGAAACGGAGCTGGCTCGCCCCCACGAAACTCACCGCCGAGTAGTCGATGGATAACGAGCGCGTGCCGGGCGGGACGACGAGCTGGCCCCGCTTCGTTGGCCGCAGTGGATGATTGTCCGCTTCGACGCTCTCGATATTCACGGGCGGCGCGATGCGATTGAGCGAAATCTTGTCCGGGTTGACGCGGGCGATGCCGTGCCGCGACGCGAACCACATGATGCCGTCCGGCGCTTGGGCATATGTGGGGAAATATCCGCCGCCGATGGTGCTCGGCCGCACGCCGTCGCCCTCGGTCGCCAGACGCGAGAACACTTCCGTGCCGGTTTCCGCGCTGGCCAAAAGCTGGGCTTTGTTGGCGGAGACGACGCCCTTGGCCGTGCCGAGCCACAGTCGGCCGAATTTGTCTTCCATGATCGCCGCGATCGGATCGTAGAACGCTTCGGTGAACGAAGGCGGGCAGAGCCATCGATCGTGACGGCGCAGGACGAGCCCGCGGCCTTTCGTGCCGATCCACAGATTGCCATCCTGATCCGGATAGATGCAGCGGATGTCGTTCGACGGCAGATCCTGCGCACAAGCGACTTTGCCGTCGCGGATGCTCGCCAGTCCGCCGGAGTCGCGCAGGCCGATGTACAAGGTGCCGTCCGCCGCTTGCGCGAACGCCATGCCGACAGGGCGGTACTGCGCGCGTTGGGCCGCTTCGATCGCGGCGGTGTACGACGTGAACGCGTTCGCGCGATAGCAGTCGACGCCACCCGATTCCGAGCCGATCCAGAGGGTGCCGTCGCGATCTTCGAACAAGCTGCGGACCAAGTTGACGTCTCCCGCTTTCTCCAACTTGCCGTCGCGCAATTGCAGCAGGCCCCCGCGACAGCCGAGCCACACCTCGCCGTTGCGCATGGGGCAGATCGACCATACCTCGCCGTCCGGTCCTTTGAACGGCATGGCGATCGTCGTCAGAGTGCCGTCGGCGTTCGTGTGCACGACGCCATTTCCCGGCAAGCTGGCCCAGAGCCTGCCGTCGCGGTCGTAAGCGACGGTCCGTGTGATGCCGCCCAAAGGGGCTTCCGGCGGCGCCATCATGCTGAAACCCGATGGACGAATGCGGACGATGCCGTCGCCGGACGAGCCGATCCAGTAGCTACCTTCGTGATCTTCGAGGAATCCGCGGCAGTTTTCGATCCCGTGCAGGACGAAAGGCTCGAAGCCCGCCGCCTCGGTGCGCATCACGTGCACGTGATTCGTGATGACCCAGATCTGCTTGTTGCGGTCGCAATAAATGGTGCGGACGGGCTCGCCGCCGAACATCTCGGGTGGGAACAAACGTTGTTCGTTCCCGTGGATTCGCAGGACGCCGTTGGCGGGGCTGATCACCCAAAAGGTCCCGGCCGGCGCTTCGAGCGCCATGGTGCCGCCGGCGGGCCACGTCGCCGAGTTCGGCGCTTCGGTGACTCGCCCGTGCTCGAACAGCAGCTGGCCGCCGGTGCGAAAGGCGAGCCAAATGCGGTCCATGGAATCCAGATACAAGGCACGGACTTCGCGTTCCGCCGGCATGCCGGGGTCGTCCGTGTGCGACACGATCTTGCCGTCGCGATATTCGAGCACGCCGCGATCTTGGGTGCCGATCCAAACCGATCCGTGCCGATCGGCGACCAGCGCGGCGATTTTCGAAGTGACATCCGAGATGCGCGTAAACTGGCCATGATCGAGCATGCACAAGCCGCCCTGCGTGCCGATCCAGAGACGATGCTCGCGATCTTCGGTCAGCACCCGCATGAGATTGGCGGGGAGCGCCGGCGTGTTGCTGATGCGGTAGGTTACGAACCGGCTGCCGTCGAATCGCGCAAGTCCGCTCTCGGAGCCGAACCAAAGATACCCGTCGCTCGTTTGATACGTGAACTGCACGGCGTGGCTCGGCAGTCCGCTGTACATGTCGTACGCTGACACCGCGTAGCCGGGCATGGACGGCGCCAGGGCGGCGCGCGCGTGGCGCGGACAAAGGCAGCCCACCGCGCCGACCAAACACGCAGTCGCAAGCAACGCCGAACGCGAGGCGCGAGAAAGCAGATGGGTCCGGGTGCCGAAGGCGATGGATATTATCCGCCGGCACTGGATCGGCGGCATTCCGTCCGTCATGGTAGGTGAATATCATCGGCGCACCGACGTGGCCCCTAAACCCCCAAAATGGGAGGTTCGCGATTATTCGGTGTGGCGCGGCAACATGGCGAGTAGGGAGGGTTCCCGCTCGTATGAGGCTGGCTCAAGGCGGTTAGGCGCCATCGGTCTTCCGCGACGTACCCCGAACGAGGCGAATAATGGTCGCGGCCCTCCCACGTGCTCACGGGTTGGCCCGAAGGGAAACGTCCCCGCGAGGCTCGCCCCGTTGGCGTTACGGCGCCTTTCGGCGCATCGTGCCGCTTGCGGCTGTAGCGCGATGCGAATTCGCCGAAGACGGGGACGGTTAGTGCTGGGCCGGCGCCGAATCCGCGGGGCGCGCAGTTTCCGTGGCGGGCCCGCCGGGCCGGCGGACTTGGCCGCAGGAGCGGCAGGTCGGCGCTGTATCGGGATCGCCGGTCGCGGTCGCGACGGAACGCGCATATTCGTCGCGCAGGTCATGCGCGGCGGTTGCGTCCACTTCTTCCCATCGCGCGAGGCATTGCTCGATGGCGCGCGTGCGTGCGTTGCGTTCAGCGATTTGTCGCGCGAGCCCCGCGGCGAGATCGGGAGCATACATCACGACGGAATTCACGTAGGCGACGATCGTCGCATCGCGGGGCGTGCCGGCGGGGAGGGAGGCGATCCATTCACCGGCGCCGGCGGGGTCGATTGGCGCCCAGACCTCGAGCGCAGCCTCGAGGGCGCGTTCGCGGACATTCGGGTCTTCGTTGCGCCACGCCCATTCCACTGCGGGGCGCGGCGATTGCTTGGCCCAGATCGAGGCGACGGCCGCGGCGGCTTGAGCACGGACATCCCCGGATGGCAAAGTCGCGACGTACGCGGCAGCGTCACCGGGGTTTTGGTTGGCCCAACTTTCGGCCAAGCTGATGCGCGCCGATTCTTTGCCCGGGCTCGCGGGCAACCGGTCAACCCAAGCGAGCGCCGCCTTGCGATCGATCGGCGCCCAGCCATGCGCGACGTTGGCGACGAGATCGTCTTTCGCGCTGCTGGCGGGCAGCTTTTCGACCAAAGCGGTCGCGGCCACGGGATCGAGGCGCACCCAGACATAACCGATCGCCTTCAGCGCGGATTCCTTGGCAAAGCCCTCCGGCAACTTGTCCGCCCACGCGAGCGCGGCTTTCACGTCGGCCTGTGCCCACAAATCCGCGATCAGCGTGAGGGTGTCGTTGCGCGCCACTCCCGCGCTCAAGTTCGCCGCGGCGGCCGCGGCGCGAGCGGGGTCTTTGCGCACGAAATTCGCGGTGGCGATCCGCAGCGCGTCGGACTTGAGCCGGCCCTCGGGCAGCTTCGCGATGTGCGCGAATGCTTCCTCATGCGCCAATTCGCTCCACCGCGTGAGCACCGCTTGTTTCCACACGAAAACTTCGCGCAGCTCGTCGAGCTTGTCGGCCGCGCCAAGCGCGCCGTCGATCTCGGCGCGGGAGAGGCTGGCGGCGATTTCGACCAGGCGTTGAAGGCGCTTCTCGACGTTTCTTTCCTCCCGCGCTTGCGCGAGCCGCGTCGCTAATGTCGGCGTGACGGTTTGCGGCGCCGGCGTGGCGGCGGGCGGCACGGCGGATGTCGAATCGGCGCGCGCGCAGGCGGCGGTGGTCAACAATAGGCACAAGCTGCGCAGGATAGGGCGGGCACAAAGGAACGATCGGGGCATGAGGCTCGAGAAAGGGGCGAGTAACGTCGGGTATCCGGCAACCGGCGGCAAGACGACGAAGGTCAGGCGGACGCGCGGCGGGGTTGTTGTCCGGCGCCCCCGATCGCGGAAAATGGATCGGAGGCGTGGACTCTCACTAGAACGGCTGACGTGGGCGCGCGGCCCGCGTCAGCCGGATCGCATGCGCTCAGGGCGCGGCGACGGTCCACTGTTGATTGTAGCTGCTGCTGCTCGCCCACTGCCCGAGATCGGAGCCATTGGTCGTGCGGCCCATGCCATCCATATAGAGCCCGGTGGCGCGGTTCTTGTATTTGAAATACGTGCCCGCCGCTTCCTGTGTCCATTGCTGGTTGTTGCTCGTGCTGCTGCTCCATTGTCCGACGGCGGAGCCGTTCGTCGTGCTGCCCATGCCATCGATATAGAGTCCGGTGCCGCGGTTCTTGAACTTGTAGTAGGAGCCGGCGGCCTCACGCGTCCATTGCTGGTTGTTGCTGGTGCCGCCCGCGTATTGTCCGCAGTTCGC
>CBINOT010000134.1:0-16685 GCA_966252355.1 uncultured Opitutus sp.
GGTGAATTGCACTTCCCTTCAAACGGCCCAATTGCCGCCGGATTAAGCGCCGACCGCCGAGCCGAACGCTACGGAAACAACCAATGCCAGCCGTGGACCACCCCCTCCGTCAGCGCCGAACCGATCAGAGTGAAAAACGTCAAGGTGGCCGCGAAAACGAGGTAGCCCACGAGCAAAGCGATGCCGTCGCGCTCCAACAAACCACAGCCTAGCAGCAAGATAACCCATCCGGGGGTCATGTTCGTAAATGGGACCACGATCGGCAGCGCCAGCAACAACGCCGCGCCGGCGATCGCGAACAAGTGAAACGCGCGGACGGAACGCGTCGCGGTCCAAACCAGCCAGCGCGGATGCAGCACGCGTTCCAGAGCCTTCACGATTTTCGCCGTGACGGGCACGAGTTTCGTGAAAAAGCCTGCGGGAAGCGGCGAATCGAGCACGC
The DNA here is from genome assembly GCA_966252355.1 of uncultured Opitutus sp. Classification (GTDB taxonomy): domain Bacteria; phylum Verrucomicrobiota; class Verrucomicrobiia; order Opitutales; family Opitutaceae; genus ER46. The sequence continues at coordinate 443 of CBINOT010000134.1, forward strand.
GCTTCGGCAGCCACGGCAAACGGCCCACCGCAAGCTGCACCGCGACCGAGGCGATCACCAGTCCCAGGGGCGTCGACGAACCCGGTACCGAGACCGGCGCGACGAATGGCAGCGCAAAGATCACGATCAGCAAGGTATACGCTCGCCCTTCGAGCAAGCGCACCACCTCGCGCAGCGTCGCGCGCCGGTCGGCGAAGGTCAGCCGCATGCCGTCGAGCAGTTCCGACAAACGACGGGGACGATCCGACGCACCCAGGTCCGGCGCGCTCATGTTCCGCGCTTGTTGCCGTACAGCTCGATGTGCAACCGATGCGCGTAGCGATAACCACGCTCTTTGCACAAAGCGGCGAGCCACTCCGCCCGAGTCCGGATCCGTTCGAGCGTCGTCCCTTCCGGCATGAGCAAGACCTTGTGTCGGGGAATCTCGCGCTTCAGCGCCGCGAGCATGTGCTCGAGTTCGTCGACGTCTTCGGGCCGCGCCACCACGAACTTGAATTGATATGCATACGCGTCGATCCACGCGCGCACCACATCCGGCTGCCAGCGCGTCGCCTCGTGCTTGCGGCGCCACGCCGGATGTTTTTCCGCGTCGGGCGCGGAATTGAGCAACTTCGGCGAAAGCGACGCCAAATCGCAGGCGATGCCCTGTGGCGCGACGGTCGCCGCGGTTTCGATCGTGATGTGGCGCCCCGTGCGCCTGATCCCGGCCGCGAGTTCGCGAATTTCCTTCGCGATCATCGGCTCGCCGCCGGTGAGCACCACGTGCCGCGTCGTGCGATGCTGCTCGATCGCCACGAGGATCTGCTCGGTCGTGCGCGGCTTCCCCTCGGGTTGCCACGACGCGTACGGCGTGTCGCACCAGGTGCAGCGCAGATTGCAGCCGCTCGCGCGCACGAAGATCGAAGGCACTCCGGTGAGTTCGCCTTCGCCCTGTAACGAATGAAATATCTCGGCAACTAACATCGGACCGCGAAAAGTAGTGAGTAGCGAGTAGCGTCTAGCGAGTAGAAAGACCGGTGTATTCGTCCCCTGCTCGCTACCCGTTACTCATTACTCGCTACTTTGGTCTGCCGGGCAGAGGCGGCGTCGCCGCGTACTCGGTCGGATCGCGCAAACCCGCATCGGCAAATGCCTCGCGTCGTTCGACGCAGGTGCCGCAGGTCCCGCAATGGATTGCCCCGCCTTTGTAACACGACCAAGTGCGGACGAAATCCACGCCGAGCCGTGCGCCTTCCGCCGCGATTTGGCCTTTCGTCAGCGCGATGAAGGGACGCAGCAGCGCTACGCCGGCATACGTACCCAATCGCATCGCATCCGCCATCGCCTGCATGAACGCTTCGCGGCAGTCGGGATAAATCGTGTGGTCGCCCGTGTGCGCCGCGATGACGAGGCCCGCGGCGTCGACGCTCTCCGCGAATCCGCAGGCAATGGACAACATGATCGCATTTCGAAACGGCACGACGGTCTGCTTCATGTTTTCCGCCGCATAGTGCCCGTCGGGCACCGCACCGCCGCTCCGCAATAAATTCGACGCGAAAAGTCGGTCGATGAAATCCAGCGCGATGACCTCGTGGCGTAGCCCCAACTGCGTGGCATGCTCGACCGCGAATGGGAGCTCGCGGTGATTGTGCTTCGCGCCGTAGTCAAAGCTCACCACGGCCGCGACCTGGTGCTCCCGCCGCGCCCAATAAAGCGCGGTCACGGAGTCCATGCCGCCGGAACAAAGCACTACGACTTTCATGCGATCGCACCTAAAAGGGAGGACGCCCGCATAAGTAACAAGTCACAAGTGCCCGCCATGGCGCTTGCCCGATGAGCGGGCCGAATTCGATCCCAACTCGAGTTGACGACAAGCGTTTGGATTTTCCGTATTTCTGCGCTTCTTTGCAAACGCCGCATGCTCATTTTTTATGATCCACAGTGCGCTGGCTACGGCTCGTCGTCGCAACCGGAACAACCGGTCCGGGTGACGAAATCCGCGGCGCATCTGCGCTCGCGGCATCCGACGTGGACGTGGCGCGAACCGCCCGCGGAGATTTCGGACCAAACGCTCGAGCTCGCCCATGCGCCCTCCCACGTCGCACGACTCAAGCGGCCGGAAGATTTCGACCCCGACACGTCCTACTTCGCCGGCATCGATGTTCACGCCCGACGTGCCGTCAGCGCCGCCGTCGCCGCTGCGGCTCATGCCTTGGAACATAAAACGCCGGCGTTTTCGTTGATGCGTCCGCCCGGACATCACGCCACGGCGACGCAGGCGATGGGGTTCTGCTATTTGAATTCCATCGCGGTCGCCGCGCTGCACGCGGTGGACGCGTTAGGGGCGCGGCGTGTGGCGGTTTGGGATTTCGATGCGCATCACGGCAACGGCACCGAGTTCATTTTCCACGCGCAGGATGCGCGCGACACGTTGTTCTTCGCCTCGGTCCACCAATATCCCGGCTATCCGGGCACCGGCACGCAGGATCACGGTCCGAGCATCCGCAATTGGCCCGTCGCGCCGCGCACCTCGCGGCGCGATCACATGGCCGCGCTGCGTTCCTCGCTCGATGCCGTAGCGAGCTTCGCGCCAAATCTCATTCTCGTTTCCGCGGGCTTCGACGCCTACGTTCACGATCCGCTCACCGATCTCATGCTCGAAACCGAAGATTTTGCGACGCTCGGCCGTTGGCTCGGCGAAACGGCCCGTCCGGCTGCGGCCGTGCTCGAAGGCGGGTACAGCGAGGACCTGTCTTTGTTGATTGATGCTTTCCTTTCCGCGTGGGAGAACGCGCGGCGAACTGCATGATTTCGCGCTTTCTTCCGACGCAACTCCGACGTTTGCTAGGCGTGAAAGTGACTACGCGTCCGCCGCCTTATCAACTGCTCGATCAACCTGGCTCGCTCGCCCCGCTCATCGCGGCGATCGAACGCGTGCATGAAGTCGCCCTGGATACGGAGGCGGACAACATGTTCCACTATCGCACCCGGGTGTGCCTCCTGCAGTTTCTGGTCGACGGCGAGGTCTATCTGGTCGACGTGCTGGCGCCGGGATTGCAACTCGACCCGTTGTGGCAGGCGCTCGCGACGAAACACCTGATCATGCACGGCAGCGATTTCGACATTCGGCTGCTCCACGATCTCTGCCGCTTCCGTCCGCATAGCTTGTTCGACACAATGCTGGCGGCGCAGCTCCTCGGCTTGCAGCGCATCGGACTCGCGTCGCTCCTCGATCAGCATTTCGGCGTGGCGCTCGACAAGGAAGGGCAGAAGGCCAATTGGTCGAAACGACCGCTCACGCCCAAGCTGCTCAATTACGCCGCGCTCGACGTGTGGCATTTGCCGGCCTTGCGCGACATTCTTACCCGCGAATTGAAACGGCTCGGCCGGCTCGAATGGCTCGAGCAGCAATGCCGCGCGCAAATCGAAGCTGGAAGCCAGGGCTTCGCCCCGCCGACGGAAAACGACTGGCGCATCGGCCGCAGCGAGCGGCTGCGCGGTCCGGGCTTGAGCGTGTTGCACGCGGTGTGGCATTGGCGCGAAGCGCAAGCGCAACGACTCGATACCCCGCCGTTCAAGGTGTGCGGCAACGCCGTGTTGCTCCGCATCGCCGAAACGGCAGAGTCAGGCGAATCGGAAGCGACGATTCTCAGCTCCGTGCACCTCGGCAAACGGCACGAGCGGATTTTCCCTTCGCTCGCCGCCGCCGTGCGCGCCGGGTTGGGGCGCGATCCCAAATCGTTGCCGCGCCGCCCGGGCCGCGACCCCAATCACGTCGCGTTGACGCAATCCGAGATCGAGCTGCAGGAACGCATCCGCAGCGATCGCGACCGCATCGCGCAACGGCTCGAGATCGATCCGACGTTGATCGCGAACCGCTCGCAGCTCGCACAGATTGCACGTACCCCGCAGGAGATCGCGGAGATTCTCCTTCCTTGGCAGGCGGATTTGCTGCGCGCGGAGCCGACGCTGAAACGCGCCTAGCGGCGCTGGTCGACGGCCTTTTGATTGCGCGCCGCGCAACGGCTTGCGTGAGTGTCCGCGATGTCCACCGAGGCACCAGGCGTCAGATCCAACAGCACGAGCAACGCGAATATCGCGCGGCACCTTGCGCTGATGGCCGCGGCGCAACCGGAGCGCGCCGCGCTGAAAATTCCACGCGGGCGATCTGGCGAGACGATCGATTATCTCTCGCTGACATTCGCCGAGTTGGATCGTGAAGTCGATGCGTGGACACGCAAACTGACGGCCGGCGGGGTCGTCCGCGGCGACCGAACGCTGGTCATGGTACGGCAGGGTTTGCCCCTGATCGCATCCGCGTTCGCCTTGTTTCGCCTCGGCGCCGTTCCGGTCATCATCGACCCGGGGCTCGGGCTAAAAAGTTTTCTCGCCGCGGTCCGCCGCTCGCATCCGCGTGCCTTGGTCGGAATTCCCCTCGCGCAACTCGTCAGCCGTTTGTTCCGCGACTCCTTTCGCTCGGTCGCAGTGCGGATTGGCGCCAGTTCGCGGCTGACCGCTCGGCTGAGCAACGGCAATCCGGCGGTTGACGCGAAAGCCACCTCGGTGTCGAGCGCGCCCAGCGATCTCGCCGCGATTCTATTCACCTCGGGCTCCACCGGCGCGCCCAAGGGTGTTTGCTACGAGCACGGCATGTTCGACGCGCAGGTCCGTTTGATCCGCGACACGTATGCGATCCAACCCGGCGAGATCGACCTGCCGTTGCTGCCGATCTTCGCCTTGTTCAATCCGGCGTTGGGCATGACAACCGTGGTGCCGGAAATCGATCCGCGGCGTCCCGCCGAGGTCGACGCGGCGAAAATCGTCCAAGCGATCCGGCAAGAACACATCACCAATTCGTTTGGTTCTCCCACGCTCTGGCGGAAAATCGGCGGCTACTGCGTCGCCCATCGCATCGCGCTTCCCTCGCTCCGCCGCGTGCTGTGCGCCGGAGCTCCCGTTCCGGCCGCATTGTGGAAAAACGCGGCGACGTTTCTGCCGGCGGGACAGCTGCACAGCCCGTACGGCGCGACCGAGGCGCTCCCGGTCACGAGCGTCTCCGCGACTGAAATCGATCCCACCTCGGTGCGGGGCGCCTGCGTTGGCCGCCCGGTAAAAGAGATGGCCGTGAAAATCGTGGCGATCAGCGACGAGCCGATCCGCACGCTCGACGAAACGAGGGCCGTGCCGACCGGCGAAATCGGCGAAATCATCGTGCGGGGCCCGACCGTGACGCAGGAGTACGATGAAAACCCTGCGGCCACCGCGGCGGCGAAAATTGCCGATACGGCCGCGAAGAACGAGTCCGGTGCACGGTGGCATCGGATGGGCGACTGCGGCTATTTCGACGCGGACGGCCGGCTGTGGTTTTGCGGACGCAAAGTAGAGCGGGTCGAATCCTTCCTCGGCACGTTTCATACGGAGCCATGCGAGCAAGTCTTCCGTGCGCACCCCCGGGTCAGCCGATGCGCGCTGATCGGTGTCGGCGAGCGCGGACGACTGCGCCCGGCGATCGTCGTCGAGGCGAAAATGAAAAACTCCGCCGACTGCCGCCGTCTCGGGCGCGAGTTGGGCGCGCTGGGCAGGAAGCATGCCCACACGGAACCGATCCGAATTTTCTATTTCCACCCGAAATTCCCCGTCGACGTGCGCCACAATGCCAAGATTCACCGGCTAACGCTCGCGAAGTGGGCCGCGAATGCCAAAGGCTTCGAGATCGAACCGAGACGTTAGCGGCGTCTCTCTGCGAACGGAATTTCTTTGGCGTTAGGCCGAGGGCCGTTTGAAGTGCGGACCGCATTGGCTATTTCCCCTTTTCCTTCCGGTTCTTCGCCGCCGTCCGCGGGTCTCGCTCTCGTCACGGGCGGCACGGGATTTCTCGGCCGGCGAATCGTGGAACGACTGCTCGCGGAAGGCCGACCGGTTGCGGTCGTCGCCCGGAAACCGGCTCCGGACCTAGAGGCACGAGGGGTGCGTTTTATCCGCGCTGCCCTCGAGGACGCGACCGCGATCGCCGCGGCATGCACGGAGGTCGAAACCGTGTTTCACACCGCCGCGAAAGTAGGCGTGTCCGGGCGCTATCAGGATTTTTTCCGCACGAATGTGCTCGGCACGCGTGCCCTGCTCGACGGCTGCCGCCAGCATGGCGTTCGCTTTTTCGTGCACACCAGCACGCCAAGCGTCGTGTACAATGGCCGCGATCTGGCCGGAGCCGACGAATCGCTGCCGCTCACCACCGACTGTCCGAGCCCCTATCCGCTCACGAAGGCGATCGCCGAAAACGAGGTGCTGGAGGCCAATGGCACGGCGCTCCGCACCATTGCCCTTCGCCCGCATTTGATCTGGGGCGTAGGCGACCCGCATCTCGTGCCACGGGTCCTCGACCGCGCTCGCGCGGGCCGGCTGCGGATCGTGGGCGACGGCCGCAATCGCGTCGACATGGTCCATGTCGAAAACGCCGTCGACGCCCACCTCCTCGCCGAGGCCGCCCTGCGTTCGTGTCACCTAATGGGTGACACGACGCCAGGAATCTCCCGGCCGCCCGCTCTAGGAGAGTGTCACCCATTAGGTGACACGAACCCTCGGCAACGGGCGGATGGGCGTGCGTTTTTCATCACGAATGGAGAACCGATGCTTCTGTGGGACTGGATCAACGCCTTGCTTGTCGCGCTCGGCGAGCCGGCGGTGACGAAGCGTATTTCTTTGCGGGCGGCGATGGCGCTGGGCGGGGGGTGCGAATTCCTGTGGCGACTGCTGCCCGTGCAGAGCGAACCGCCGATGACGCGCTTTGTCGCCGCCGAGTTGGCCAAAGATCACTGGTTCGACATCGGCGCAGCGCGGCGCGACCTCGGGTATGCCCCACGCATCAGCATGGCCGAAGGCACGGCGGAACTCGTGCGACACCTGCGCGGGTCGTAGTCCCGATCGGGACCGTGCTAGCGGCTGCGCTGTCGCACGGCTTCGAACAGCGTGATGATCGTCGCCATTGCCACATTCAACGAGTCGGCCTGGCCCGCCATCGGAATGCGCACCGGCGCATCCGCGTGCTTGAGCCAAAAATCGCTCAAACCATATTGCTCGCTCCCCATGACAACGGCGAGGGGCCCACGAAGATCGATCGCCGTGTAGAGGGCTTCGGCCGCCGGGGTGGTCGCGACGGTGCGGACGCCTTTTTCACGGAGCCACGCGAGCACGCGTTCGCTCTCATCGACGACCAACGGCACCGAGAACAACACGCCGGTCGAGGCGCGCACGACGTTGGGGTTGAAAATGTCGGTCACGGGGTCGCAAACGATGACCGCGTCGCAACCGGCCGCGTCGGCGCTCCGCAGGATCGTACCCAGGTTGCCGGGCTTCTCGATCGCCTCGACGACGAGCAGAAACGGCGTCGCCGGCAGCACGAGGTCGCTCAACGAACGTTTCCATTGCGGAGCCACGGCGAGCAGGCCGTCGGGCCGCTCGCGATAAGCCACTTTGGCGAACGCCTCTTTGGAAAGCTCGAATAACTTCGCTCCGGCCGCCTCCGCTTGAGCCAGCAATGCGCGTTCGTTTTCGCCCAGAAACCAGTCCGGCGCGTAATACACCTCCTGCAACGGCACCGCTTTCTCGAGCGCGCGACGAATCTCGCGGTACCCTTCCACCAGAAACACCCTCGCTTCGTCGCGCGGACGCCGGTCGCGCAGCTTCACCAACTGCTTGATGCGGGGGTTTTGGAGACTGGTGATTTTTTCAATCATCGAGTGATTCACGAAACACACGAAATTCACGAAAGAAAATCCTGTTCGTTTCGGCCATTTCGGGTGTTTCGTGTGTTGAGTGGGCAAAAAAAAGCGAAATTTCAACGACCAGCCGTTCGCCTATCACCAGGAGATCGAGCTCGAGATTTCCACGCTCACCAATCTCGGTTTGGGGCTCGGACGAGTGGCCCTGCCCTCGGCGCAACGGCCGGATGACCGCGGCGGCGACTCCACGCCGGCGGCGGCGCCATCGGCGGAACGTTCCGGTTGGGTGGTGATGGTGCCCTTTACGTTGCCCGGCGAACGCGTCCGCGTCCGCGTGTTTCGCAACCACAAGAATTACTCGGAAGCGGACCTGGTCGAGGTGCTCGCGCCGTCTCTGGACCGCGCGATACCGCAGTGCCCGCTTTTCGGCCGTTGCGGCGGCTGCCAGTACCAGCATCTCAATTACGCCGGCCAGCTGCGCTGGAAACAACAGCAAGTCGCGGAGTTGCTCCAGCACATGGCGGGCATCGCCTTTCCGGTCGCGCCGGTCGTGCCGTCGCCGCGCGAATACGGTTATCGCTCGAAGATCACCCCGCACTTCGCGGCGCCGCGCGCGCGCGATGCACGCAGTGCGGAGTTCGGAGGGCAGAGTTCGGAGTTGGACAAGCCGGCCGACATCGAAACGCCGGAATCAAAACCCGGAATTCCACACGTCGCCGGCGCCCCGGCGGCCACTCCCTTCCCCATCGGGTTTCTGCGCCAAGGCACGCGCTTCGATCTCGTCGACGTGCCGCGCTGCCCCATCGCCACCGACGCAATCAATGTGAAGCTCGGCGCCGTCCGCGAGGCGGTGCACGCCAAAGCCGCCAGTTACACGCGTGGCGCGACTCTCCTGCTTCGCGACGCGAGCGGCGTGGTCACGACCGATTTCGACGCCGTGATCACGGAAACGGTCGGCGAGCTGAAACTGCATTTTCTGGCGCGCGATTTTTTCCAGAACAATCCGTTCATCCTGCCGGCCTTCACGCGCTATGTCCGGGAGCAAGCGGCCGCGAGCGGGGCGCGGCTGCTCGTCGATGCCTACTGCGGGAGCGGGTTGTTCGCTTTGAGTGCCGCATCGGCCTTCGAACGCGTCGCAGGCGTCGAGATCAGCGAAAGCAGCGCGCGTTTCGCGCGTGAAAACGCCGCCGCGAACGGCATCGCCAATGCGACTTTTCTCGCCGCCGACGCGTCGGCCATCTTCGCCGGCCTGGAATTTCCGCCCGCCGACACCGCCGTGATCATCGATCCGCCGCGCAAAGGCTGCGACGAAGCGTTCCTCGGCCAGCTGTTCGCCTTCGGGCCGCGTGCCGTGGTGTATGTGTCGTGCGACCCGGCGACGCAGATGCGAGACTTGCGTCACTTCCTCACGGCCGGCTACGAGCTGACGGCCGCTCAGCCGTTCGATCTTTTTCCCCAGACTCGGCATCTCGAGTGCGTGCTCACACTCGTGCGCAAGTCCGGCTGACCAAACTGTGCGAGACCAGGCTTCACGCCTCCTCCCAGGTTCCGAAGCCTCAACCGGCGCCAGTGGGTAAATAACTCATCCCACAACAGTTGCAGGAACTCCAGAAACGGGTGAAGTTCCAGATCTACCCTTATGCTTCGCCATGCCACTTCTTCGGCCCGTCACGCGTGGAATTTCTTCCGCACCGGCGGGCTCGTCCAAGTCTCGCTCGCGTCCGCCGAAGATCTGTTGGCCCTGCCGACGCTCGATCAAAAGCTCTGGGTGGCGTTGGGTTGCCCGGTCAAGGGGCTCCAAATCGACGAGCGAACGCTGGCGCTCATCGACCGGGATAACGATGGCCGGATTCGCGTGCCCGAAGTGTTACATGCGGTTGAATGGGCCGTCGCGCGGCTGAAGCATCCCGCGGATCTGTTGAAAGGCGAAGCGTCGCTGCCCGTTGCGGCGATCAACGACGCCTCTCCGCAAGATCAAGTCCTCGTCGCCTCGGCCCGCGAAATCCTGAAGCGGCTGGGCAAACCGGATGCCGCCTCGCTCGCTCCCGAGGACTTCGACGATCACGCGAAAGTTTTTCCCGCTACGGCGCTCAACGGCGATGGGGTGCTCGCGGCGTCCGAAACGGACGAGGCGGAAGTCCAAACGCTGATCAAAGACATCCTGGCCTGCGTGGGCGGGGAGAACGATCGCACGGGCAGCAAGGGCGTGACGCTCGCGCAAGCCACGGCATTTTTCGATCAAGTCGCCGCTTATCTCGATTGGGTCGCGCAGAGCGCGGGCAAGGATATCGCGGTGCTGGGCGATCGGACGGCCGCGGCTTGCGCCGCGCTCGCCACGGTGCGGCCAAAGATCGAAGATTTTTTCGCCCGCTGCCGGCTCGCGGCCTTCGATAGCCGGGCGTTGAGCGCCTTGAATCGCCAGGAAACGGAGTTCCTCGCCCTGGCGGCAAAAGACCTGAAGGTGACGAGCGAGGAGATCGCGGGATTTCCGCTCGCGCGCGTGACCGCGACGAGCGTGCTGCCGTTGGTCGAAGGCATAAATCCCGCGTGGACCGCGGTGCTCGCAACCTTTCACCGCGACGCCGTCGCGCCGATCTTCGGCGCCGACAAGCTCAGCCTGACGGCCGACGAATGGCAGGCGCTGAATGCGCGACTCGCGCCTTATGAGACCTGGCTGGGAAAGAAAGTAGGCACCTGCGTCGAACAGCTCGGCGTGGACCGCGCGAAAGCGATTCTTAACGGCACCGCGCGCGAAAAGCTGCTGCAGCTCTTCGAGGCCGACAAACGGCTGCAGCCGCAATACGACGCGATCAGCTCCGTGGAGCGCCTGGTGCGCTATTATCGCGATCTGCGCGCGCTGTTGCACAACTTCGTCAATTTTTCCGATTTTTATTCGCGCGACCGCTGGGCGATTTTCCAGGCGGGAAAACTCTATCTCGACTCACGGGCGTGTGAGTTGTGCATCCGTGTCGACGACGTGGGGGCCCACGCCGCGCTCGCGGCGATGAGCAAGGCGTACATCGCATACCTCGACTGCCGGCGCGAAAAGGAAACGATGAAGATCGCGGCCTGCTTCACGCAGGGGGACAGCGACTATCTTTTCGTGGGTCGCAACGGCGTTTTCTACGACCGCGGGGGCCAGGACTGGCACGCGACGATCACCAAGATCATCGAGAATCCGATCAGCCTGCGCGAAGCGTTCTGGGCGCCGTACAAAAAAGTGATTCGCGCGATCGAGGAACAAGTCGCGAAGCGCGCCGCCGTCGCCGATGCGGCTTCGGTTTCGCATATGACCGCCGCGGTGCCATTGCCGCCCGCTCATCCGCCCGGCGCGCCGGCTTCGCCGCCGCCGCCGGTGGCTCAAGCTACGCCGGCGCGGCGACTCGATCTTTCGTCCATCATCGGTTTGAGCGTGGCACTCGGCTCGATCGGCACGTTTCTCGCGACGATTTTCGCGAAGTTCGTCGACATGCCGCATTGGCAAATCCCGCTCGTGATCCTCGCGCTGATGCTGACCGTGTCATTGCCGTCGGTGCTTATTTCCTGGATGAAGCTGCGGCAGCGGAACCTGGGCCCCATGCTCGAAGCGAATGGCTGGGCGATCAACGGCCGGGTTAAGATCAACATCCCGTTTGGCACCGCCTTGACCGAGCGGGCGAAGCTGCCACCCGCCGCGCACCTAACGATCGCCGATCCATATGCTTCGGGCCATCCGGTGCGCTCGCGCGTCATCACGTACGGCATCCTACTGATTCTTCTCGCCGCAGCGGCAATGTTTTCGTGGCGGCAGAAAAGCTGGCCGTTCGAGCGGGATTCGAGCTGGCGCGCGCGTATCGAACGTTGGTTCGACGCTCCCGCGCCGAAGAAGGCCACACCACAGCCGGAACGGGGGTAGAGCTCGCACGCTAAGCGTCAGGTAGCGGCCATGGTCCCGACGGCCAGGTCAGACGTCGCGGTCGGGACGACGACCGCTGCCTAAAACGCTGTCGATCGCTGAACGAGCTCACCGAAACTCGAGCCATTCCGCCGTCGTATATTGGTCCGCGAGGCCACTCATTTCGTCCTCGTCGAACTCGGGCCATGAAACGGCTTCCGCTGTGGCGCCCAGCGCGCCGGCGAGTTGCGCCACAAAGTTTTCGTGAAATGCATCCCAATCGAGCGGGACGTCGCCTATCGCCGGCCGCCAGACCGACCCCTGGAAGAGCAAGCCGTGCTTGTTTCGCTTCTGCGCGGCACCCGCAATCTTCGCTCCGCTTCGTTCGTGGACGACGTCGTAGATTTCCGCCCGCTGAAAACAGACTCCTCCCGCGTCTTCGTCGTCGGCCGGCAGCACGGTTTTGGTCGCGGCGGGCACGCGTTGCACGCGCAGGGCGGCGGCAAGCGCTTCGTGCACGGCGCGGTAACTGTGCGTCGCCCGCAATTCTTCGAGCGGGTGACCGCGCGGAATCACCAAAGCGTAAGTCCAATCGTCGCGATGGTCGACGAGCCCGCCGCCCGTGGGCCGGCGGCAAAGATCGAATGCCTCGCCTGGCGGCAACTGCGCCCGAATGAACGCGATCTTTTGAGCATAACCGAAGGTGAAGGCCGGAGCTCGCCACTCGTAATGCCGAAAACGCGGCGTGGCCGCTTCGGGATATCGCTGCAGCAACAGAAAATCCGTTGCCATGTTTTCCGCCGCTCCGGCGGTGCGCGTCGGCAAGACGTGAAGCTTCATCTGGCCGGCGTCACGCATCATCGTCGCGCACGCGAAGTCGCCTGCTCCAACCAAGCGCGGCACGCATCGGGGACCACGAGCGTCGTCAGTTGTTGCGCGATCGTTTGCGGCCGCGTCCGCAGCGTCGAGGCCAACGGGGCGATATCCAAGCCGAGGCAGGCCTGTCGTTTCCTGGCGGCATCCGGCGTCTCGTCGCGGCGCACCGGCACGATCGGCGCATCGACTTCCGCCAAACCGAAGCGGGCTCGGATCTGGACGCCGAGCGCATGGCGCGAGAGCAACTCCGCGCCTGCCCAATGCACGATCCCGCACATCTCGCGGCGTCCGCAAAGCTCGAAGAGAGCCTCCGCCAGATTGTGCGCGGTGCAAGGCTGGCGGAATTCGTCGACATACAACCGGGCCGGCTTCCCCGCCGACCAATCGCCGAGCAATCGCTCGTGTGTGCTGCGCCGCCCGGCCGCGCTGTTGCCCATCAGCAACGGCGCTCGCACGGTCACGGCCTGCGTCGGCGCCGCGGCACGAACCAGGCGCTCGCTCTCCACTTTTTGCCGCGCGTACACATTGATCGGCGACACCGGATCGCCTGCGCCATAAGGCGTGAGGCGCGTGCCATCGAAGACTTGCTCGGAGGAAATATGCACGAGCCGCGCGTTCAGCCGCTGAGCGGCGGCGGCCAGCACCGCGGGGAGCCGGACATTAAGGCGTTCCGCGAGCGCTGGATCTTTTTCGCACGCTTCGGGCACGGAAACGGCCGCACAATTGACCACCGCGTCGGGATTTTCCTGCAAGACCAGGCGTTCGGCCGCGCGCTCATCCGCGAGATCGACCGAGATGAGGCGAGTCGCACCCGCAATCGCGCCGGTGAATTGGCCTATGATGCCGACGACCTCGTGTCCTTGCATACCCGCAATCTTCGCGAAGGCGGATCCGACGAGGCCGGACGCGCCGGTGACGAGCAGTTTCATTCGAAAAGCTCCGGGGAGAGCTGCCATCGCACACACCAGCGGCGACCGAGCGGGTGGAGCGCGAGCAGCGTGGCTTTATCGAAGCGGAAGACGACATGATCGGCCGAGCCGGTCACGAGCAGCGAGGCCAGCGCGCTCATATGCGGCTCGTGTCCGACCAAGGCCAGAGGCTGGTTTACCTCCTGCAGCTTGTGCACGATCGCCGTCGGATCCGCTTCGGGCTCTAGCTCGCGTTGCTCCGCAAAAGCCGGCGTGAGCTTCAACTCCTGCGTCAGCCGTTCGGCCGTTTCGCGGGCACGGACGAGCGGCGAATGCCATACGATCGCCGGCTGGAAGGCACGCGTGCTACGCAACAGCTGGCCAAGTCGCGCCAATTGGCGATGTCCGCTTTCGCTCAGCGTCCGCGCGTCGTCGTCGGCAGCATCCAGGGCATGAGCATGGCGGAGCAAGTACAGGATAGGCGGCACGATAGAAGTCGCAGGGGAATGCACGCTACGCGTCGAGCAGCTTTCGCGCCGCTCGGAGCAAGGCGCTCAACGCATAGGGCTTGTTCAGACGCGCCTGCCGCTCGGCGGCGAGCCACGCAGGCGCCTCGGTTTCGCCATCGTGATCGCCGATGATCAGCACGCGCAAATCGGCGCGTTGGGCGAGCACGCGGCGCGCGAGCTTCTCGCCTTCGCCGTGGATATTCGAAATCAGCAACTGCACCGTGCGCGCTGCCGCGGCGTCGCTCGGCGCTTCGGCGGCCGAACTGAGCGCCGTGACGCGGTAACCGTCCGCGGTCAGCATCCCGGCCACCATCTTGCGGACCACGTCATCGGGCTCGACGAGCCAAACCGTTTCGTTGCCCTTCAACGAAGGAAGCGGCGCGACCGCCGGCGCCGGCTGCTCGACGGGGGCATCGACTGCGGGCAAGAGGACTTCGAAGCGCGAGCCGACCAAGACTTCGCTCGCAACGGAGACGGTGCCGCCGCTCTGTTGGACGACGCCGTATACCAGCGCGAGCCCGAGCCCCGTGCCTTTGCCTTCCGGCTTCGTGGTAAAGAACGGCTCGAAGAGATGTTTCATCGTCTCGGCGTCCATGCCCGTTCCGTTGTCCGTGACCGTCAGCGCAACGTAGCGGCCGGGCGCGGGGTCGGTGGCGCGACGGTTCAACACCGCTTCGATCTCGCGGTTTGCCGTCGACACGACGATCCGGCCTTTGTCGCGCAAGGCGTCGCGCGCGTTGAGCACCAGGTTGAACAACACCTGCTGGAATTGCGACGCGTCCGTCCGGACATTCGCCAAATCGTCGGCGAGCTCCACGTCGAGCCGGCCCGCCTGGCCGATGAGCCGCCGGAGAATGTCGACGTTGTCGTTGATCAGCTCGTTGAGATTGAGCACGCGCGCGTCGAGGGGCTGGCGACGGCTGAACGCGAGGAGCTGCTGCGTCAGCGCCGCGGCCTTGCGGCCCGCTGCGTGAATCTCGGCCACCTCGCGCATGGCCTGCGGATTGGCCGCGACGTGCGCGGCGAGAATCTCGCAGTAACCGTTGATGATCGAGACGAGGTTGTTGAAATCGTGCGCGACGCCGCCGGCCAGGCGCCCGACGGCGTCGAGCCGCTGCGAGTGCACGAGCGCCTCCTGCAACCGACGCTTCTCGGTTTGGTCGCGATAGGTGGCGATGATGTGCGTCACGCGCCCACGCGCGTTGCACAACGGATCGAAGCTCCACGCCACCATGATCGTGCTGCCGTCGGCGCGCACGAGAAAGCCCTCCCCGACCAGCGGCTCCCCCGCCTTGGCCTGCGGCAGCCAGGTGCGCACCCGCTCGATCTCCACGCGCTCGACGTGCAGCACCTCGTACTCTTGGCCGACCAACTCGGTCGCCGAATGCCCCGTCATCGCGCAAAAGCTATCGTTGGCGAAAACGATGCGCAGGCCGGCGGAGCCGGCGCGACGCTCGGCGATGAACACGCCGGCGCTTTGCGCGCGCAACGCGGACGCGAGCAGCGCGATCGAGATCGGACCTCGACGGCGCGAAGAGTTTTGGAAACGTGGCTGGGTCACGTGAGCGTGACGGAAGAACGCTGGAGTTTAAAAAACGGTTTGAAGCGGGAAGAAAGAGATCGGCGCAGATGATCGGCCCTCAGGGCGCGAGCCGTTCCACGATCCATCCGTCTTTCTCGCGACGGTAGCGCAGGCGGTCGTGCAAACTGTTGCGGCGGCCTTGCCAAAATTCGACGTTCTCCGGGGCCAGTCGCCACCCGCCCCAATGCGGCGGAAGCGGCACCTCTTGCCCCGCGTATTTTTGTTCGAGGGCTTTCAAGCTGTCGTCGAGCACCCGGCGGTCGGAAATGATCGTGCTTTGCGCCGAGACCCATGCGCCGAGCTGGCTCGCCCGGGGCCGCGCATGAAAATACGCTTCGCTCTCTTCGCGCGCCACCTTGGCGACCGTGCCTTCGACGATGACTTGCCGCTCGAGCGAAATCCAAGGGAAGAGCAGCGACGCCCGCGGATTCGCGTCGAGCTCGCGGCCCTTGCGGCTCTCGTAGTTCGAGTAGAACACGAACCCGCGGCCGTCGACCGACTTCAGCAAGACCGTGCGCGTCGAGGGTCGGCCGTCGCGAGTCGCCGTGGCCAAGATCATCGCGTTCGGCTCGGCGACTTTCGCCGCCTCCGCCTCGCTAAACCACTTCTCGAATTGACGGAACGGATCGCGCGCGAGGTCCTTTTCCGCCAACCCCGCGAGCGCATAGTCTTTTCTGAGATCCGCCAAAATCATCTCGTCGCGACGGTGGCCGGGCCGCGCGGAGCTGTCAAAGCATCCGATGCAAACCGATGGGCGACGCGTGATGCTCCGCTATGTGCTCGCCATTGGTGCCAAG
>CBINOT010000135.1:0-16624 GCA_966252355.1 uncultured Opitutus sp.
TCGCACGGCAGCTCAGTCTAGCGGAGGGCGGATGGCGCGAGATCGAGCACGCGTTTGCCATTGTCCTTATCGATGAGATCGATTGCCACCTGCATCCCAGGTGGCAGCGAATGATCGTGCCGGCGCTAGAGGACTTGTTTCCTGCGTGCCAATTCATCGCTACGACACATTCGCCGTTCATCGTTCAGTCGGTCGCTGGGCATCAACTTCAAAGCCTTGGTCCAGAGGACCCATTGCCTGATTTCACTGACAAGGGCCTCGACGAAATCGCGTTCAAAGTCATGCACGTCAGGCATCCCGAGGTCGGTCGGCGATATCTTGAGATGCTCGACGCGGCCAAGGAATTCTACGCGGCGGCATATCGGGCCAAGCATGCGGGCAACGTCGACCGAGTAGCGCTGCGGCGTCGTCTGCATGAGCTTTCCACTCAATACGCGCGAAACCCGGCGTTTCAGGCCTTTCTTGAATTGAAGGCGGAAGGGCTTCTCGGAGCAGACGCGTGACATGAAGCCGGTTGAAAAAGGTCCAGCTCCGCAGCGGTATTCCAACTACCGTGACGCGAAACCTCAACTGATCGATCGGTTGGGCTCACACTGCTCCTATTGCGAGGCCTATGGAGTGCCGACGGCTCTCGACGTGGAGCACATCTACCCCAAGGACCCGCATCCTAGCCGCGAGAACGACTGGAGCAACTTTCTGATCGCGTGCAAATCCTGCAACTCGAAGAAGAATGCCTATCTGGGGACGGGACGGCAGCGGGCATTGCGGGAGAGGTTCTTCTGGCCGCACATCGATAACACAGCGCGTGCATTTCAGTATTCATCCGACGGGAGTGTCGTCCCCGCGTCGGGATTAACCGCCGAGCTGCGAAAATTGGCAGAAAGCACGATTGAGATGGTGGGCGCGATGGCTGACCCAGCGAAGGCGAAGAGCTATGATCAGCTCGCCATTGCCTACTCGGCGGCCAGTCATCGCGAAGAGATTTGGCGGGAGGTACAGACTATCAGAGCAGATTACCTCAAGAGCCCCGGAAGCGCCCGCGCTCGCGTGTTCGCCACGATTGCCGTACGGATGGGATACTTCAGCATCTGGATGGAAGTGTTTTCGGATCGCCCCGAATTTCGACGGGAATTGATCGCCGCCTTCAGGGCCGATGCCGCGTGTTATGACCACGCGACCGTGCCGTTGGCAAGGGGCAGAATATGAGCGCTACTCGAACTGCGGCGGCGGAGAAGTCCAGCGGTGCGTTTAAGAATTTTTAGCCGGTCCGTTTCAACGCACCTTGCGAATGCCTGCGCATCACGCCGATTTTCAAACCTGGATGAAGAAAGACGGCTATTCGATCCAGTCTGCGCGCGAATACGCTTACTTTCTCCAGCGCTATTCAAACAGTTTTCATCGCCGTATCTCGCCTTCCACGCTCTCAAGCGAATTGCACGTTCAACGGATTTTGGCTGACTTCGATCGGGCGCTTGTGGCTGGCGGACGAGGTGAAGGAGAATTTGTTAAGCCGGATCGAGGTAACCTTTCCGCCGCCGCCCGAGCATATGTCAGGTTCGCGACGGCGCGCGCAAGGAATGGTCCTTTGAAAGAGAGGGTGCGCTCCGCAAGCATAGCTGCCGAAGTCCGAAAATCGTCGCGTTATTGGGTCGTGAAAGGAAATCCCCGCTATTATAATTGGGATAAGGAGCTTCGAATCGGTCGTGAGGAAAACTGGCATAGCCGCTTTCCCTCAGCGGAACTGGCGCTCGGTGATCGCATTTTTCTTTGGGAATCAGGAGGCGCTTCCCGGGTAATCGCGCTAGGCGAGGTCGCCCGGCCGGTGTTCAAAAAGGACCATCTCGGCCGAAAGGTTTTCAGGATACGGTATCTCACCCTGCGTCTAAACTGGATGCCGGAACTCGCCCTTCTTAAGGCGAATCGAATACTTGCGAATGCCAGCTTTCTCCAGTCGGGCGTGTATCGCACCGTATACGATTTGTCCGACCAGCAGGGCCTTGAACTCTATCGTCTGCTAATCTCACGTAATTCCAGTGACAACATTTGGCGAGACGTCGTCCATTTGCCGGCTCCATGCGACATAGATTTTTCGGCAATAGAGGGAAACAGAAAGCTCGTCGCGCATCTTAGACGCGAACGAAATGCCGCGCTAGTATGGCGGAAAAAATGCGAATTCAAAAGGGTGCATGGAAAGCTCTATTGCGAGATATGTAATTCAGAGTTCACGCAATATGGTGAAATGTCGGACGCACTATTCGAGGTGCATCATCGTAGACCGCTCGGGAGCGCGGCGCGGGCTGCACCAACCAGATTGTCCGACCTCGCGGTGCTCTGCTCAAACTGCCATCGGGTCATTCATCGCCTTAACCCGATCCCCTCGATCGAGGTTGCTAGATGCAGAATGATCTTTGAAACGACTCCTATCGACGAGCCGAAAAGGTCATGTCGATAAACGCGAACTTGCGACGTCGTTCTGAACGATTGGGATGATACCGGGTACTTGGCTCATGACCTATGTGGCAGGTTATCCCTCGGAAGGGCGCGACCTGGATATCGATCGGTACATGGCATAATGTTCATGCTCGCTTTACGGCTGGAGATGTGACGCCGAAGTGCTGCGTTGCCCACGTATGCAGGGATCGGAGGATGCTCACTGCCGCCGGATTGACGATTTCATCTCCCATCGCCGCGTTTTCAGCCAACGTCTGACTTACCGTCACTTTCGAAGGAGACGAATAATGGTTACGGGAGCACCATTCCATTGCTTGATCGAGACGCTGGGGGCCTGGCACGTCTGCCTCCGTGATGCGCCCAGTTCCCTTTTGCCACCGTTCAAGTTCCGCGTTGAACGCCTTACAGTAAGCGCCGGGTGAGACCAAATCCTCCAAATGGAAATCGGTGCCGCCATAGTCGGCGTATGAGGCGATCTTGCCGGGAGCAATGCCCGCGGACGTGAGCTTTTGGCGAATTGCTGCGCCGCCGGCGTCGCCGTCGACAACGAAAAGCGCACGACCACATTCTGAAATCAAATCTCCGAGTTGGCTTGCCTCGACGCCTGCACCACCAGGCGCGACCTGATAGGCGAGGCGCCTCAAGCCCAATGCCTCCCGAACAAGCGTCGGTAAAAGAATGCATTCGCACGGACCTTCGCCAATAAGTTCGTTGCGCGCCGTTGTGAACGCGAGTGGCGTGAGCCCCATCGCCAGGTAGATCGGCGAGAGCCCAAGACCTTGCTTCCAAAAACCATTATGGACGGTGCTTCGCTCACCTTCGAGTTGTTGTACGGCGCGAATACCGGTCCCGAGATCCGAGGGCAAACATCCCGCGGAATGAGTCGTGTAAACCACCTTTTGTGCGACCTGCTGATTTTCGAGAACCTCCATTAAGCCTGCTTGGGCGTCGTAGCTGAGGTGCGTATCGGCTTCGTCGACCAAAAGAATCGGCTGTTGTCCGTCATGGTGTTGGAAGGTCAAAAATGCCACGAGGGCAATAAACCAGCGCAAGCCGTCACTCCGTTCGTCGAATCGCGAAACTCCGCGGTCGCGAGTACGCACCAACAAGTGAAGCCATCCGCCCTCAACGGCAAACTGCGGCACGACGTCACTCTGCACCCATGCTTGGGAGAACAGCTCTCGGGCTTTCTCATTCGCTTTTTCCAGTAACTCCGTCCGAAGCGTGAGATCGCTCGTTTCAACCGCTTTCTTCAGTTGTTCGAGATTGAGTTGGGAAACTTGTGCGAGGTTTCGCAGTGCGGGCGGTTTTTCCGCCGCCGCTTTTGCGACCTCGTAGCTTGGCTTCAAATCCCGCGACTGGTCGTCGAACATGACTGCCCTTGGCTTTCGAGAAGCGATCGTTGGCTGGGCTCTGGTTGATTGCCACTCCTGCTCGATTTTGACGAGGTCAGCTATTGCGTTGGCGAACTGCGCGGCGTCGGCTTTTTCGTTTTGCGGAATGCTGGGCTGGCTCAGGATGCTCGAGATCTCGCCAGCAGCCTGCTTGACCTGGTGATTCTGTCCCTCGGACAATGCTTCTTCGGTCGTGCGAAGAACAGCGGCCGCGGCTTTCAGCCGCGCGATTCTATCTCGTTTTTCATCAGGCGTTTTTCCGAAATCTATTATGGTTGGTGTGGCGATGATGGCTTCCAATTTGTTCGCCAATTCGGTTCTGGACGCCGTGTCACGGGTTCGGCCGATTAGATCAATGGAAAACTTGCCGTCGTCTTTTTTCGTGAGCCGACATTGGTATACTTTTTCCGCTTGAGCGACACCCGCCTTAGCGAGCGAACTCCGGTCATCGTCGGATAGTTCGTAAATAGCCATGATCTGGGTCTTCACGTCGAGCCTTCGTGTTTTGTCGCGTGGTTCGAATGCTCGCTCATCATTGAGATGCTGGATCGCTTTCAGTAAACCGGTCTTGCCTGCTTCGTTCGATCCGACGATGGCGATCACCGGCTCGGTTAGCCGCACGCAAACTCGTTCCGCGAACCGGCGATAACCTGAGAGTTCAAGAGCGATAAGTTTCATCGTTTCAATTCGGCGGATTGAGAGGTTTGCGGTAATCGCGTGCGACTGCAGCTTGTTTGGGGTCCGTCAGATATGCCCTTCTGGATTGTATTGTCGATTTCGGCTTCGTTTCTCAGCCCTAATGGCTGAGCCGCGCGATTCGCGGGCGACCGTTCGCGCTTTCGTTGTTTCGTGGGCTGTCGACGGGCGAAGCCCAGCCACGCGGGATGGCGATCTGGACGATGGCCGTTACGTTGGGCCGCGTATGTCCGATGTGCGGCACGTCGCCCCGTCCGCGCTCCATCGAAAAAGTCTCCTGTTCTTGGTCCTTGTCTTTGGTCTACGCGCTGCGCGTCGACCTCACAGATTTTATTACCAGCCGTCAGGGCGTAGTGGCATGGGGCAGAAGAAGAGCGTGAAGCCGGCAGCGGAGTTTGGACCATCGTTCGACGTGGCGAAACCGGAGGCGAATTTTTCACCTGTCCCTTTCATCGACCTCGATAGGTTCAGCTATATAATGTTCATGCCTTAGTCGCGCTTCATGCTACGCGCCGGCCAATAAAGATCTCTTGCTGCAGGGCCGTCGCGTGCCGATTTCGACCCGCGACCAAATCTATCAATTTGCTGACAGCATTTTGCCCGGGCGATTGTAGCACCAACTCATTAAGTTCGGCGCGAATTCCGAATTGGTTTATTAGCGAGTTCAATGGCGAGCCGCCTTTCATGGTCACCTTAAGCCAACTGAGGCCTACTTGAACT
Organism: uncultured Opitutus sp.; assembly: GCA_966252355.1. Classification (GTDB taxonomy): domain Bacteria; phylum Verrucomicrobiota; class Verrucomicrobiia; order Opitutales; family Opitutaceae; genus ER46. The sequence continues at coordinate 5,262 of CBINOT010000135.1, forward strand.
GACGTGTCGCCACTGGGCCCGTACGTACTCAGTGCGTCGAGGTAACGTGCGACACTCTCGAGCGTCTTTTTGTAGCGAAGCATCTCTGCGACATTTTCGACCGTCATAGCTCCCTGCCACTGGCCAATCCAACTGCGTAGGTCGGCGAGCTCTTCCCGCAGCGTCAATGCAGCAGGGATTAATTCCTCGGCGGCTTCCGCTCTCTCAGCGATCATAACGACGATTGGCGGCACATTCAGCCGAGCAAAAAAGCCGCTTTCATCTGCCTTCTGGAATAATTTCGCGCGTTGGGTTTCAACAAAAACCTTGGTCTGCGCGTGTGCGGATTTTGGGCCACCGATGAATTCACACTCACGAACTAAATGACCGCGCAAAGGATGTGTTTCGTATGGTACACGCATATGCGCGGAGCGCGCTAACATGCCCGCGCCGCCCCAAAGAATGGTCGAAAGCGCTCGATCAAATTCAGCGCTTTGCGTGCCGAATAGTTGCTTATTTGCTTCATGTCGCTGACGCAGCCCTTCATTCACGCAAAGGCGTTGCTCAATCTGTTTTCGAACGTCGATCCATTCTCCACGAATTTGAGCGAACGGGCGACCGACAATAATGCCACGGTTACGAAGGGACTGCGCGGATTTCGACGCCGACCATGTACTCATGTATTGAGCATCTACCCAAATCTCATCAGCGAGCACTAACTGGTGCATCAATTGGCAAGCTGCTTCGAAGCGCGCTAGGTCACGGGGCACTTCTCGCCATACAAATCCGCGATCGTCATTCGTGATCTCAAGCTTGGGATAGTTTGAGCCCGACAGCTCACCATCTAAAAATTCAAACGCGTCTTGTAGCGTCCAATTGTCCATTAATACTGATGACGGCATCGGCGAATTCTCCTCGATATCGATTAGACTATGCGTACATCGGGCCGGAGCGGCAATTGAAAGTTGCCACTCGAATTCTCCGCGCTGCGTTCGATTCGTGTCCTCGACCCGTTTCGATTCATCACACCGGCGGTGTTGTCTGTGAGCTGCGCATGGCGCAGAAAACAGATAAGGCGGTCATCGTTTAGGGACGCATAGAGATCGGGCGAATCTTGGCCGCCCGATTCGCGTCTATTCGCGTAATGTTAATCTCACTGCGTTCGGTGCGCGGGCGAGCGTTTCGTGCATTTCGTGTGTTTCGTGGGCTGTCGATGGACGCCGCCGCGTGCCTTTGCGACCTTCGCGCCCTTTGCGTGAGGCATTCAGCAGTAGCAGCGGTTTGGCTCTGTGAACTCGGATTGGGATCTCTGTGACCTCTGTGGATGGCTTGGGGGCTAGGGTCTAGGTTCTAGGATCGGCGGCTGACGCCGCAGGGTCGGCGCGTAGCGCAGGGTCTAGGGTTTGGGGTCTAGGGAGGGAGCGGACGTGGGCGCAGTATGAGCGGACGAGGGCGTCCGCGCTCCGTCGGAAAGGTCTCTTGTCCCTGGTCCTTGGTCTTTGGTCTACGCGCTGCGCGTTGCGCGCTTACTCTACGTTCACTTCGTAGATCTTGTTGCCGGCGGTGAGGGCGTAGCGACCGGGGGCGAGCGGGACGGAGCAGCGGAGGAGCGTGAAGCCGGCCACCGGGGTTTCGAGCATCGCTTCCACCCGGTTGGGACCGAAGGCGATCAGGCCGGGGCCGACTTCCACGAGCGGCGCTACGCGGTTGCCGTTCGGGAGAGTCTTGAGCGGCGCCAACTCGACGAGGGGATAGGTCTTCAGCTCCGGATAGCGCGCGAGGATTTCGTCGCTCAGGGGCTCGACGGGGCCGACGAACAGGAGGGTCAGGTTCTTGCTGCCGGCGGTCGGGACTTTCGTCCGGCCATCGAAGACGAGTTGGGCCACCGGCGTGGTCGAATCGGCGCTAGGAGTCGCGGTCTTGCCGGCAAGCTTGTCTTCCCACCGGCTGAGCGCGTTGAGCTTGCCGTTGAGCGACTGCGCGAGGCCCTGCACGGCGTGACCATTGTTCTTCGGCAGCGGCACCCAACCGCCTTCGAAGAAGACGTAGGCTCCGGGCTGCGCCGCGAAGTTTTTCCACGACCGGATGAGGATCTGCTCGACGTCGGCGGAACCGAAGAGGGGCCGGGGCGCGGCGGTGTCTGGCGCAGTCTGAGCGGACGAGGGCGTCCGCGCTCCGGGCGCCGCCGCGGCAGGATCTAGCGTCTGGGATCTGGGGTCGGCGCTTCGCGCAGGGTCTAGGATCTGGGGTCTAGGGTCTGGGACGGAAGCGGCGGCCGCTGCGGCCGCGTCCGTGGGTTCGAAGGCGTAGGTAAACCGGTCGTTTTCGCCGACCAGGCGGTCGCCTTCGAGGCGGAGTAAAAGGGCTAGGCTGTCGGTGAAGGTGTTGACGCCCAGGATCGACTTTGGGTCGGCCTGGACGACCCGTTCCTTGTCCGTCGAACGGAGCCGAATGGGGCTGCGACCGGCCCGGTAACTGTTCCCGATAATCGTGCCCTGGAACGGCCGATTTCGACCGGCCGCCACGACCGATTCCAGGGTCGCGCGGACGAGCCCGCCGTCCCGTTCCTGGGCGACAAACCGGAGGACCAAAAGCTCGGGAGCTTGGCCTTGTTTGCCGACCGCCGTGCCGCGGTAAACCAGGCCGGGTTTGGTCGCCGCCAAGGTCTGGGTGAGCGACCGGCTGACGTCCTCTTTGACGGCCGTCGCGCCGTCCGGAGCGACCCGCCGAAGCTGCCAGCTTCCCGGCTCCGCGGTCGTCGTTCCGTCCGGCCGGAGGTGCAGGACAATCGACCGGTCGCCATGGTCCTCGAGGAGGGGGCCGGCGCCGTCCACGCGGTCGGCATTGCGGGTCCGGAGGGTGACCGCGCAGCCGTCGCCCGAGGCGTCCAGCGACCACTCACCTTGGAACCGCCGGACGTCCGTCCAGCCGCCGTCATTGCGCAGGAGCGCGACGACCGTTCCAGGCGTCTCGGCGCGTTCCGTGAGCTCCAGGACGACGCCGTGGCTGTCGCCCCGCGCGCCATCCGCCAAGGCACCCGCGAACAGCGTGCCGGGGCGCAGGAGCTGGGCGTAGATTTGGGCCTGCTGACGACGCTCGCGCTCGACGTCCGCGGCGACCGTCGCGGCCGCCGCTTGGACCTTCGCCGCGTACGCGACGCGGTCCGCCAGGAGCGTCTTGAGCCGGCTCGAATCGACCGGGAGATCGACCGCGAAGACAGCCGGACCGGCCGGCTTCGGGTCGCCCGCAAAGGGCGGTCGCTCGAACCCCGTCCGGTCCCCGGTGAAGACCCACGCGCCGTCACGACGCCAGGCGAACAAAGTGGCCGTCAGGGCGACCGTCGCCCCGGGCGGCGTCTCGGTCGTCAGGAGCACGCTCTCGCGGACGTCCGGGGCGGTTGGCACGACGCCCAAGGCGGAGCGGATTCGGGCGCCGTTCGGGCCGTTGAGGAGGGCGTTGGCGGCGTCGATGGACGCCAGCTCGGACGCCGCATGAGCGCGCAGATAGTCGGCCGTGGGCAGCCGACGAAACAGCGGCTCGGTCGTCTCCAAGACGGCATGATAGGTGAGCCGGGAGCCCGTAGCGCCGGACTGGAGGTTGGTGACGTCCAAGGTCGCCACCCGGACGGGTAGCGGGGCAAAGCGGGACGTCAGGTAGTCGCGCACGGCGGCCGTCGGCGGACGCTGTTGGACGCGCCGAAACCAGGTGACGCCGACGATTGTCGCGGCCGCCGCGACGCACCCCGCGGCCAGCAGGAAACGCATCCGCCGCGACAGACCTGGCGACGTCGGCGGGGCGTCCGCAGGGGTGGTCGGGAGGGCGTCGCCGGAGCCGTCTGGGGTGGGGGGCACGACGTCCGTTTCGGGCGCCGCAGCCGTCCGTTTGGGCCGGCCCAGCAACAGCACCGCGACGACCATCAGCGACGCCACCACGACCATCAACCACGACGAGGTGCCGACACCTTGCCAGACGCCGACGAGCAGGGCGCCAGCGACACAAACGACGACCGTCCGGACGGCCGGATTGAGGCCGCCGGGAGCGACCCGGCGTCCGATCCAGTCGGCCAACAAGGTGGCCAGGCCGTTGGCCGCTGACGTTGGCAAAGGCGTTTGACCCGAGCGATTTGGCGAAGTCGAAGGTCCGGAATTGGGGAAGCCGCCGGTCGTATTCGGCGTCGTGACGGACGGCTTTGCTCCCGGACTAGAGTGGAGCGCGGCGTCGATGATCGGGGTTAGCAATTTGGCGACCAGCTCCCCCCGGTCGGGCCCGCCCGAAACGGTCGTTGTGGCGGCGTTTGCTCCCGGGTTTTGCTCCCCCGGATTGGACGTCTGGGCGGGCGCTTTGCTCCTGGCCCGAGATGGCGTCGGAACGGTCGTCGGAATGGTCGCGGAAGCCCCGGTTGCTCCGGCCTGCGGTGACGTCGCGGCGGGCACGTTTGCTCCCGTCGTCAGGTCCGGGGTGGCGGTCGTCCTGACGGTCGCGTTCGACGCCCCGAAGTACTGGCGGCGCCACAGCTCGTACTGTTGCGGTGCGAGGCCAAGGCGGACGCATTCGCCCAGGCTCAGGTGCGACAGCCGGTCGACGCCGTACTGCACGAAAGCGGGTCGTTGGCTGGCCTCAGGGACGTCGCGGCTGGCGACGCCTTGGAGCATGGCCAGGGCCGACGAGCGCGGCAGGACGCCGACGACGATGGGGGCGATCGCCGACTGAAAGAGGGCTTCGAATTGCGGCGTCAGCTCGCCCGCGGCGGGGGCGGCGGGCGGGTCGCTCCAGGCGTCGAGCGCGGCCGCGGTCAAGGCGTCGTCCGGCGCCTTGTTCCCGGCGTTGGCGGGCACCGTGGACGGCGCGCAGGCGGCGTCTGTTTCCGGGCTCGCGGCGTCGTGGGCGGAGGCCGTTGGCAGGGCGGCCAACGATGTCGTGCTCCCGGCTGCGGGCGGCGCTGTTTCGGTCGTTGGTGCCGGCGTCGTGTCCGTCGCGGGCGGCCCGCCGGCAAGGCTCTGCTCTCGTGTTTCGCGCCCGGCGATTTGGGCGCCGGCGGACGCCTTGAGGAACGCTCCGCCGACCTGGGTGGCGTAGTACCGGCGGGGCGTCGTGGTCGTGTCCTCGTCGATCAGATTGGCGGCGAGGAGTTCGTCGAGCCACGCCTGCACGGTGGACGGCGCGGGCGGGGTGGGGAAGGCGGCGACGATGTCGTCGAGCGACGCACCGTCGGCGCGATAGATCATAGCCGTGACGATCGTCGACACGACGTCTCGCGGGAGATTCGAGGCCATAGAGAAGCTGGAGGGTTCGGCGGGGCGTAAGGCCGTCGCCGGTGCGCCTCCGTTGGGCCGCGGGAAGAGTAATGCCGGAGGCGCGGGCGGGACGTTAAAGGCGCGTCGTGGTGAGGCCAGAATAATCGTTAAGTGACGCCAAAGGGTGTTTATACGTATGGGTATCCCGGGCGTTCGTTTGGGGGAGGATTACCGCCTCGGAGTCGAGCGATGCTGCCCGGTTCGAAGGCACCGGCGTCAGCAAGACTGACGCCCTACAGCCGAACCTCTGCCCAGCGGGGCGTAAAGCCCCTCCCACAGTTCAGGCCTGACCACCGTTCGCTCCCGGGTCGAATCGGTGCGAGTAGATGCCCAAATACTGGTTTTTACTCCGCCAAAGTTCGTTGACGATTGGGCGTCGATGCATGGCATCGCTCCCGTCACTTCGTCCGTCACGGAAGGGCGGTCTTTTAGCCTTTTTACTCCCGCTATGAGCTCGATCAAAGTTACCACCAAAACCAGCGCTCAAATTGCCGCGGACTTCGCCGTCGCGTTCAAGGACATCAAGCCCATTCCGGTGGCAAAGCCGCTGACCCAAAAGGACCGGCTTGCTCCCTACCGAAAGGAGATCAGGCGGCAGCGCCGGCGGGGCCTGAGCTGGACGCAAATTGCCGAGGTCATGGGCCGGCCGCCGATCAGCGAAAAGGTCTCGGATAGGCTTTTGAAGGCGGTGTTTGGCGCGGCGAAAACGCCCGCTCCCGGTGCCGTTCCAGCGGCGCCCGCTCCGGCCGCGGCGCCCGTCGCGATGGCGCCCAAACCGGCGCGCGTCCGGCTGGTCCTGGACCCGTTGACGGGGCAGCCGGTGACGCCGAAGGCGTAGGCGCTTCACGCGAGGACGGCGGGACGGGAAAGCCCACGAAACACACGAATCACACGAAATTCGATCGGGGCGGCGATTAGCGATCCCAACGCACGATTGGCGCTGCGCGCAGGGTCGGCGGCTGACGCCGCGGAGTCTAGGATCTGGGGTCTGGGGTTTAGGGAGGGACGCGGACCTTGGGGGGGCGTTTTCGGCCTGTCCCCAATGGCGTCGTTAAATGGCGAAATGTGACAAAGCGGTGACGTTTGATTCGGCGCTTGCCTCGGTGATTCTGCGCCGGACTTTACCACGAGCCATGAGCCGTCTACGCGCCAAGATTCTCATTTTATGCACGGGCAACTCCGCGCGATCCATTATCGCCGAGTATCTGCTGCGCCAAAAGGGCGGCGAACGATTCGAGGTGTTCAGCGCGGGCGCGAAACCGACGGGTCGCGTGAATCCGCTCGCCCAGTGGGTGCTGCAGGATCGCTACGGCATCGACGCGTCCGACGCCCGCAGCAAGTCCTGGGACGAGTTCAAGAACGTCGCATTCGATTACATCATCACGGTCTGCGATCACGCTCGCGAAATGTGCCCGGTGTGGCCCGGCAAGCCGGTTCTCGCGCACTGGGGGTCGCCCGATCCCGCGGCGGTCGAAGGCTCCGTCGAACAGAAACAACGGGCCTTCGTCGAGGTCGCCGCGCAGATCGCGCGCCGCGCGGACCTGCTCATCGCGCTTCCCGCCGAGAAGCTCGCGCCCGAGGCCGTCCGTGCCATCGGCGAGCAAGCCGCCCTGTAGTTAGCCTCCGACGAGCGCTCGATCCATGACGACCTCCGTTCCGCGAGCACGACCCATCGTGCCGGGTTGGCTGGCCGGCGAAACGCTCGGCACGTTTATCCTCGTGTTTTTCGGCTGCGGCAGCGTGGCGAGCGCGCTGTTGACCGGCGCACAGGTGGGCATTTTCCAGGTCGCCATCGTGTGGGGGATCGGGATCGCGACGGCCATCTACCTGACCGCGAGCCTGAGTGGCGCGCATTTGAACCCGGCGGTGACGATCGGGCTCGCCGCGTGCGGCCGGTTTGCGTGGCGCGACGTGCCGAAATACATCGTGGCTCAACTGCTCGGGGCATTCGTCGCCAGCGCCGTGTTGTACGCAATCTATCGCGGCCCTTTGCTGGCGTTCGAGACGGCCAATCACATCGTGCGCGGGGCGCCCGGCAGCGAGTCCACGGCCATGATCTTCGGCGAATTTTTTCCGAATCCGGGCGGGCATCCTTTCACCGAGGACGTACGCGCGCGCGTCACGCATGGAACCGCGTTTTTCTGCGAAGCGGTGGGCACGGCGATCCTCATGCTCGTGATTCTCGGCTGCACGGACGAGCGGAACGAGTCGCGTCCGCGCCAGCTCGCGGCGGCGACGATTGGGCTAACGGTGACGATTTTGATTTCGCTGCTCGGGCCGTTGACGATGGCGGCGTTCAATCCCGCGCGAGATTTCGCGCCGCGGGTCTTTAGCTGTCTGGCGGGGTGGGGAAGCGTTCCGTTTACCGCGAACGGCTGGGGCTGGCTCACGGTTTATATCGCCGCTCCGATCGGCGGCGCGTTATGGGCCGGGGTCGTCTATCGCGTGCTGTTGGCGCCCCATTACGCGGCGACGGCGAAAGGGTAGCGCACGCACCTGACGACGCGGGCAAGCCGCTGTCGGAGAGCCCACGAAACACACGAAGCGCACGAAATTCGGTTGGGGCGGGCCCGATGCACAATCCTTGAACAGAAGGGAACGAAGGATGCGGCCGTGGTTAGGGATAAACCCAAACGGTCGAAACTTTCAGAAAAGGCACTCGTTTTTGACCTGTCCCTAACGACGTTCTCTTAATCGTTCTCGTTCTTTCGATGGGGTGGCGGCGGAGGCGGCGAGAGAAAGCGAAAGATGGCGGAGGGAATGTAGGGCGGACAGTGCGATGGCGGAGAGCGTTGATTTTTGGACGCGCGTTTAATGCGCGATGGCGGGGTGCGGAGACCCCGCCCCACATCGATCAATGAGCTGGGGTGCTTATTTCGGGCAAGGGGACGTTGGCGGCTTCGAGCGGGACGGCGACGAAGGATTTTTCGGTGCGGAGCCAGACCACCATCTGCGTGCCGGCCGGGATTTCGCTGCCGAGGCGGTAGACGTCGAAGCGCATCGAACCGCTATTGCTGTGCGACCAGCCGTTATGGTTGTACGACAGCGAACGGCCCGCGGCATCGCGGAATTCTACATTGAGAAACCGGCCGTCGGGATCGGAGATCGAGAGCGCGACATCCCCGGCTTCATAGTTCGTCGGATACATGCGCTCGCTCATCGAACCGGCGACCTGCGGGTACTTCGCGTCGTTCTGCGCCGCGAGCTGGCGCCGGGGTTCAGCGACGGTTTTCCGATCGTAAATCGCGATCGAGACATGCGCCGCCCGCAATGCCTGCGACGCGATCGTCGAGCCGAATTGCGTGGCAATGTCCGGCACGACGACGACCGCGTCGGGATCGAAATCCGGCACGACGAGTTCGACGCGGCCTTCGAGCGTCGCAAGCGACCGCGCTTGCGGGGAAGGGCGGGTCAGCACCGCTTCGAAGACCGGCTTCGGCAGTCCATGCAGCTCGGCGTTCGACGTCCGGCCGACGGCGACACGCGCGAGCATCGGAACCGATTCCCGGGTGAGGAGGACGCCGGCGTCGTCCTTCGCCCGATCGACGATCACTCGGCCGACGAAGATACGCTCCGGCGCCGGTTCGATCGGCGCGACCTTCACGAGCAGCCGCGTCGCGTCGCGCTCGAGTTTCACCGGTCCGAGGCGCACGCGTGGATCCGCCCGCGCGACGGCCGGCGCATCCGCCGGCTTGGACTTCGCCACCGACGGCGCCGCTCCACCCAGCGCAGCGAGAAATTGCCGGCATTCATCCGCCTGGAGTCGGTTCACGTATTTCGCGCCGCCCAGATTCTTGCCCGGCGCGGGATCCGCGGCTTTGTCCGCGCGCTCGATCGCGGCCACGCGCGCGGTGAAAAACGTCCGAAACTCGTCGTCGTGCCCCGTGTGAATCAGCCGCTTGGCGCACACCAGCGCGAGATTGCTGCCCAGGCTGGGCACCCGCGGATCCCAGGTGCCTGGCGGTTGCAACCGCAGGTCCGCTTCCGCCAGCGCCGCCGTCCGCCGAAATAAATCGAGCAGCGCCGCCTGCAGCCGATCCGCGTGAAACGGGGCGAGGGTGGAGACGAATTGTGCCTGCTCCCACGGATCCGCCGTGTTTTCGTCCGCGGGCTGGGTTTCCGTGGACCGCTTATCGCGTTCGATCAATGTCCGGCGCAAATGCGCCTCGGCCAGATCGAGTCCGCGGCTCGGGTAATAAAAGAGCGTTCGCGCGAGCGCGCCGTCGTCCGAGATCTTGCCGGCCACGAATTGGCTTTTCGGCCGCTTCGTGACGGGATGCTGAAAATCGTCCGCCAGCGAATCGGCGTGGGCTTGCAGGGCGATGCCGCCCCAGTCCGCGCGAGCGGCGGCGGCCAGCGCCGGTCGTACGATCGGCGAATCGATCGTCTTGAACCAATCGCCGGGATTGGAGCTGCGGCGGCCGGAGAAAATTGTCGCCTCTTCGCCCTCGCAGCGCACGGCACGAAGATCGCGGTTCACGATTTGCCCGAGGATGGCGTAGCAAAGCTCGCCGACTCTGAACGTGTAGGTGCCGCGGCCGTCCAGAGGTATCCGCTCGCCGGTGTTGACGCCGGTCGGCGAGCTCGCGCCCTCGCGAACGCGCGGATCGTAGTTGTCGCCGAAAGCGAGTGCGGCCGCGTTGCCGGGGGCGGGCTTCGGCACCGCGTACACCAGTTTCGTCGGCCGTGCATCCGTGAGATGGGCGAGGACGGCGGGCAATGCGCGCCAGCCCCGCCGCACGAGCTCCACCGCGGCCGGGGCGTCGACCGGCAGGCTGACGGAACCGCCGCCGAGGTCGACCGCCCCGCCGATGGCCCAGAACGCATGGCTGGGTTCGCCGTGCTTCCAGACCGTTGGTTCAGCGTCGAGCAGTCGGTCGATGAGCTGTTCTTCCGTCAGCTTGGCCAGCTTGGGATCGATCGGGGCCGCGGAGATCGACCAGCCCGCCGGGCGATCGACGATCGCCCTGACTTCGGCGCCGGCGGGCAGGGGAGCGGCGAGGGCGGCCAGCAGCAGGGCGCCGACGATACGGGCGGGTGAACTACAACTCATGGAAGAAGGGTGATGGAGGAAGACACCGTCGGAGACAAAGTCTTGGCGATAAATCGCGCGCTTCGCGCGGGGGGGCGGGATGGGAGAGCCCACGAAACACACGAATTACACGAAATTCGCTCGGGCGGCGATCAGCGATCTCAACACACTCAAACATTGAACAGAAGGTAACGAAGGGAACGAAGTCGTTTGTTGGACGATGGCGGAGGGTCGGCGGCTGACGCCGCAGGATCTGGGGGCTAGGGTCTGGGGAAGGAAGCGGACGAGGGCGTCCGCGCTCCGTAGAAAGGTCCTTGGTCTCTGGTCCTTGGTCTTTGATCTGCCGGCGAAATGTAGGGCGGGGGGCGTTTTGCGGGTTTGTCACCGGAGCGCCACGGAATCGTAACATGCTTCGGGCAGCATGGGGGAAGCCTGGTTCACACCTACCAACAAACCCTCCCATCATGCTTCACTCCCCCACCAAGTGGTTCGCACTTCTGGCCGGCGCGCTTTTGGCCTGCTCCGCGTTCGCGCAGGACAGCGGGCCTTTGCTCGATCTGCTCGTCAAAAAGGGCATCGTCACCGACCAGGAGGCGGAAAATCTGCGCGCCGAGTTGTCGCGCGATTTCGCGAACAATACCTCCGCCGGCAAGCTGAACCTCAGCTCGTCGCTGACCGAGGCGAAACTTTCGGGTGACGTGCGCATTCGTCACCAGTACGAGACGCAAGCGCCCTCGGTTGCGAGCGGCAGCCCAACCGTGACCAACGAGCGCACGCGCGAACGATTCCGTTTCCGCTTCAATGGCGACTTCGCGCTGCAGAAAGGCTGGACCACTGGCTTCGCGCTCGAGACCGGACAGGCGGCGGATTCCGGTAATCAAACCTTTGGCGGCGCGAATGACGATTATTCGATCTGGCTCGCGCGCGCCTATGTCGGCTGGCAGCCGAATCGCAATTGGGCGTTCGTCCTCGGGAAGCAGAAGAATCCCATCTACGCCACCGATCTGCGCTGGGATGCCGATATCAATCCGCAAGCCGCGAGCGAGGTGTACAAGATG
>CBINOT010000136.1:0-16555 GCA_966252355.1 uncultured Opitutus sp.
AGTTACCTGAACTCTGAACTCCAAACTCCGAACTCGGAACTCTGACCGCCGCGGCCGGGACCGCCGCTTCGAACGTCCGGAAATAACCGTTGATGTTCGGCCGGCCGAATTCGTTGTTGAACGCCGCGCCGCCGAGCGGGCCTTCGATCATGATATCGAGCGCCGATACGATGCGGTTCGGCTTTCCGTTATCATGCTCCCACGGCTGCACCGCGCCCGGCAGCCGCAAGTTCGAGACGGTGAAACCCGTCAGTCCCGCCTTCGGCTTCGCGCCGCAGCCAGTCGCGCCTTCGTCTCGGATTTCGCCGCCCGATCCGGTGGCTGCGCCGGGAAAGGGCGAGATTGCCGTGGGGTGATTGTGCGTCTCCACCTTGCACAAGAGATGAATGTCCTCCTCGTGCGCGCCATACTCGCCCGTCTTCGGATCGACGAAGAACCGGCCGCCGCGTGTTCCGACGAGCACGGCAGCGTTGTCCTTGTAGGCCGACAAGATGCCTTCGCTGTGGAGCTGGTAGGTATTCTTGATCATCTGGAACAGCGAGCGGTCGCGCGGCTGTCCATCGATCTCCCAGGTCGCGTTGAAAATTTTGTGCCGGCAATGCTCCGAATTTGCCTGGGCAAACATCATCAGCTCGATGTCGTTCGGGTCGCGACCGAGGCTGGTGAACGCTTTGACGAGATAATCGATCTCATCGTCGGCCAGCGCCAAGCCGAGGGAGCGATTCGCCTCTACCAGCGCTGCACGGCCTTGAGCGAGGAGGGGAATCGAAGTCAGCGACCGCGGCGCGTCCTGTCGGAAGAGGATATCGGTGCTTTCAAGGTCGTTGAACACCATCTGCGTCATCCGGTCGTGCACTTTCGCGGCAATGGTCGCCCGCTGGTCCTCCGTAAGGCGCGAGCCGGCGTCGATGGTATATACGACTGCGCGCTCGATTCGCTGCACTTTCGCGAGACCGCAGATATGCGCGATATCGGTCGCCTTGGAGGACCACGGCGAAATCGTTCCGGGCCGTGGAGTAACCACCTGCACCAAGCCTGTGACCCGCGTCGTCGCCCGGCTGGGACCGTACGTCAGAATCTTTTCCAGTACGTCTTGCTCGGCTGACATAAGCTCCCTGGCCAGCGCGACTACGTGATAGAATTCCGCGCTGATTGCCCGCGCCGGGACGCCGGCGCTCGTCAAATCCGCGAGGAGCTTCTGCAGTCGGAAAGGGGAGAGGGCTGGTGAGCCGCGAAGGATCAGCATGGAGACATCCACGCTCACCAACATCGTCGGCGCGGTCAAGTGGCAGCGGCGTCATGCCGTGTATCGGTGGCGAAACATCGCTAAGTCTCGGAAAGCCGTTGACCATTCGCGTTGGCTATTCGAAATCAGCGATTTTTCAGCGCATAGCATCGAATGCCCGCAGCCAACATCCAGCGACACGAGTGGTTATCGTCCGGCGAAATCCATGCGGATTTCTTGCGACCCATCGGCGGCGGAGTTCTCTCCTCTGGCCTTCTTCCATGAGCGAGAATCATCCGGCGAACGAATCGACTGAGCGGCGCGACTCGCTTTTGACGCACGAATGCGGCATCGCGATGGTGCGATTGCTCAAGCCTCTCGGCTATTACCAGGAGAAGTATGGCACGCCCCTGTGGGGTTTTACGCAACTTTTCCTGCTCATGGAAAAGCAGCACAACCGCGGCCAGGACGGCGCGGGAGTCGCCTGCGTCAAGTTGGACATGCCGCCGGGCGAGCCCTACATGTTCCGCGAGCGCAACACCGAGCCGAACCCGCTCGACAAGGTGTTCGGCTCCTTGCTCACCGATTACCGGGAGCTGGTCTCTCGCGGCGACGTTCACCCGGAATTTCCGGAAACGGTTAAAAAGCACTTCGATTTCGGCGCAGAGCTTTATCTCGGCCACTTACGTTACGGCACGAGTGGCGGTTACGGCGTCAGCGCCTGCCACCCGTATTTCCGACGCAGCTCCTGGCCGACGCGCAACCTGGCGCTTTGCGGCAATTTCAATCTCACCAACACGCGCGATCTCAACAATAGCCTGATCGCCATCGGCCAGCATCCGATTTTCGCTTCCGATACGCAGGCCGTGCTCGAAAAGGTCGGGTTCTTCTTGGACGAGGAACATGAGGACATCTACCGCTTCCTGCGCACGCGCGGACTGGCCGGCGAAGAAATCTCGCGCCGGATCAGCGAGGATCTCGATCTGACGCGCGTCATCACGCGCGCCTCCGCGAAATGGGATGGCGGCTACGCCATCGCCGGCTTGATCGGTAACGGCGACGCCTTCGTCGCCCGCGATCCTTCCGGCATCCGGCCCGCGTTCTATTTCCAGAACGATGAAGTGATCGGCGTCGCATCCGAGCGGGCGCCGTTGATGACGGTGTTCGACCTCGAGGTCGAACAGGTGAAGGAAATCCCTCCTGGGCACGTCGCGGTCATCAAGAAGCGTGGGACGTTGACGGTGAATCCCTTCACCGCGCCGTTGCCGCGTGCCTCGTGCTCGTTCGAACGGATTTATTTTTCGCGCGGAAACGACATCGACATCTATCGCGAGCGCAAAGCGCTTGGCGCCGGTCTTGCGGACCAGGTGTTGAAATCGATCAATTACGATTGGGCCAACACGGTTTTTAACTTCATCCCGAACACGGCCGAGGTCGCTTACTACGGGCTGATGTCGGCCTTGCGCGAACGGCGCCGCGACGAAGTGAAGAAGGCGATTCTCGACGCGAGCCGCGAAGGCAAGCTGACCGAGCCCATGCTCGACGACCTCATTCTGCGCAATTGGCCGCGCGGCGAGAAGGTGGTCAGCAAAGACATCAAGCTGCGCACGTTCATCGGTCAGGAAAGCCTGCGCAATCAGCTCGCGAGCCACGTCTACGACATCACGTACGGTTCCGTGCAAGCCGGCGAGAATCTGGTGTGCGTCGACGATTCGATCGTGCGCGGCACGACGCTGCGGCGCTCGATCCTGCGCATCCTAGCGCGGCTCAATCCGAAGAAGATCGTGATCGTGTCGACCGCGCCGCAAATCCGTTATCCCGACTGTTACGGCATCGACATGTCCGAGATTGGGAAATTCGTCGCGTTCGAGGCGGCGGTCGCGTTGCTGCGCGAGCGCGGCCAGGCGGATGTGCTCGAGGAAGTATACCGGCTTTGCTCGGAGGAGATCACCCAGGGCGGCACGGTGAATCACGTTCGTCGCATCTACGAGCCGTTCACACCGGAGGAGATTTCCAAGAAAATCGTCGAGCGGGTGCGGCCCACCGGCATCGAGTGGAATGGCGAGATCGAAATCATTTTCCAGACGATCGAGAACTTGCACAAGGCAGTGCCGAATCACAGCGGCGACTGGTACTTCACTGGCAAGTACCCCACGCCCGGCGGCTACCGCGTCGTCAATCAAGCCTACGTGAATTATTACGAGAAGGCCGACGGCCGCGCGTACTGAGGGTATTATTCCAGAAATGTTGTCCTACGAGTCCTCCGGCGTCCGATACGATCAGCTCGATGCGTTCAAGCGCGCTTGCCAGAAAGCCGCGCGCACGACCGCGGGCGTTCTCCGCGACCATGGTTACGCCGAGCCCGCGACCACGCGCGGCGAGAGCGCGTATTTGATCGAGGCCGAGGATCATTTTCTGGCCCACGTCGAGGAGGGGTTGGGCACGAAGAATCTCGTGGCGGACGCCGTGTACGCTGCGACGGGCCAATGCTTTTATCGCGAGATCGCGGTCGATACCGTCGCCACGATCGTCAATGACCTGATTACCTGCGGCGCACTGCCGATCTCGGTGGCGATGCATGCCGCCGTCGGGGATTCTGGCTGGTTCGCGGACGACACCCGCACGCGCGCGCTCGTCGACGGATTCGCCGAGGGCTGTCGCGCCGCGGGTGCCGTGTGGGGCGGGGGAGAAACCCCGACGCTGGGTGGCGTGGTCGAGCCCGAAGCGATCGTCCTGGCGGGCTCGGCAATCGGCAAGATCGCGCCGAAAAGCCTGCGCATCGTCGGCGATGTGCGCGATGGCGACGCGATTATCTTCTTCGCCAGCTCAGGCGTGCAGACGAACGGACTATCCTTGTGCCGGCGCTTGGCGTCGCAGCTGAAAGACGGCTATCAGACGCCCATCGGACACGGCGATAAACGGACCTACGGCCAGGCGTTGTTGGCGCCATCGGTGATCTATGTCGCGTTTGTGCGCGAATGTCAGCGCCGCGGACTCAAGCTCAACTATGTCGCGCATGTCACCGGTCACGGCTGGCGCAAGTTGATGCGATTGGAGGAGCCCTTCGTGTACGAGATCACATCGCCGCGTCCGGCGCCGGCCCTCTTCGAATTCATGATGGACGCGGGGCCGATCGACCGCCGCGAAGCGTACGCCACCTTCAACATGGGCATCGGATTCGCAGCCTACGTGTCGCCGCAAAACGTCGAAGCGACGCTCGCCGTGGCCAAGGCGACGGGCTACGACGCCTGGCATGCCGGTCGCGTGAAGAAAGACGGGCAGCGCAAAGCCGTGGTCGTCCCATCGTTCGGTCTCACGTTCGAAGGCGATACGTTGCAGCTGCGGTAAAGGCCTACGCTCCGCTGTAGCGGCGAGCGCTAGCGCGGTGTGACATGCGGTGCGGTAGCGGAAAGCGTGAGCTTTTTGTCGCGTGCGGCTCCACCGCTCGAAAACCTGACGGTTTCCGCTACGTTGCACAATTGGGCAGTCGGATTCGCTCTTCCGAAAACCGGGACCTGCTTACAGTGCGCAGCTCACGTGTCGACGGTACGCGTCGATCTCACTTCGCGAGGCTGTTGATGTATTCCTCGATGTTGGTGTAGCCATCGTTGTCGCGATCAGCAGCTCCATCCGCCGCCGATTTCGGGTTCAAGCCGTGCGCCCGTTCCCAATCGTCGGGCATGCCGTCGTCGTCGCTGTCTTTCGGCGCAGGCACGGATTTCAACTCGGGCCAGCTTCCCACCTCGGTTTGGGAATCGATCGCGTGTCCGGCGTGATTCCGCACTTGGTCGACGAGTCGAGTGTCGACCGCGTCACGTTTCGGCGACGACGCGCCGACCGTGGCGAGTACCAGCTCCAGTGCGTCTTTGGCCGGGACGGTTGTCACCGTTGGCATCGCAAATGGCTCGTCCACCGTTTCGACCTGGCGTTTGCCCTTGATCTCGACCGGATGGAAAAACTTCGAGTTGTCGCCCGTCAACTCGTCGTTCCCCTCGAAGACATTGTCGCGAATGAAGAAGCGCAGCTCTGAGTTTTCGCCCACCGAGATGGGCGTTTTTGCGGTACTGTCGGGCCCCGGCCGGATGTAATTGCCGACATAATTCACGTGAAGGCGACCTTGCGTGAGGCCGGAAGCGGTCCCGCCAAAATTGTAGATGACGTTGTTGCGCAGATCGAACGTCGGGTCGGGTGGGCGGCTGTAGTTTCCCCCCAGCCGCGGATTGCGGGCCGAATTGTGGATCCACAAATTGTGGTGCCACGACACCGGGCCATTCGCCCGCGAGAGTGAGCCGTAGCCGTGCTCGCCTTTCTTGTGCTTGCTGACGTGCAGCGATTCGCCAATCAGGCACCACTGGACCGTGAGATTGGCGTCGTTGCCGGACAATGACAGACACTCGTCGACCGACCACGTGGCCGAACAATGGTCGAGAATCGAATCGCGGGCTCCCGCCGCGAAGTCGATGCAGTCCGCTTCCTGGTTCGTGAGGTCGCCAAGCCGGCTGCGGAAATGCCGCACGACCACATCGTGGGTCGAAATGGCGAAGGTGTAATCGCGGACGCAGATCCCATCGCCCGGCGCGGTCTGGCCGGCGAGGGTGAGAAACGGGTGTTCCACGTTGATCGGTTTTTGCAACCGAATCGTTCCCGACACGCGAAATATGACGATTCGCGGACCCTCTGCTTCACACGCTGCACGGAGGCTGCCCGGACCCTCATCGTCGAGATTCGTGACAAAGATCACGCGGCCCCCGCGCCCGCCGGGCGTGGTGGCGCCAGCGCCTTCCGCGCCGGGAAACGCGGGAATCGGGGCCGAAGCCCGGGCCAGGTGGGCGAAGAAAAGCGCGATTAACGCCACGAAAGGCGCGAGAGAAGTGCGTCGAGACGGCATAGTGCGGAAGATTGTCGTGCCGCGTCAGACAACGTTGCGCGGAGTGGGTACCGATCGGGCACATTTTGCCGTTTCGGCTTCGAGCGAACGCATGCCCGTTACTCATTAATTACGAATTAGCTTCCCGCCGTGCGTTCCCCCGCGGGGCTTATTTCATGGCCGGTCGATGGAGTTAACGTCGTTTGAGGCGATTGAGCTGGATACTGTAACACCTAGGGCGCCCGGCGACTGTTGCCGTGGTGCTCAAATCTTATGACCCTCCGTACACAGCTGGTTATCGCTTTCGGCGTCGTCGCCATGATTCCACTGGTTGGCGGTGCGATTGGCATCTATTCTCAGCGAAGTGCGACGCGGCGCGCGCACGAGCTGCTGGCGCAGGCTGAGGCTTCGCGCCACATGGTGGATACCGCTCGTCGCGCGCAAGTGAGCTTTCACATGCGCGCCGATGCGTGGAAAAATCTCCTCCTGCGTGGCCATCAACGGGCGGCCTACGATGCATACCTTGGGTCATTCAAGGCGGCGCAACGCGAAACCGCGGCAGCGTTGGCGGATGTGTCCACCGACGCCGGAGCGTTTGGTTTGGATCCGCGACACGTCGACGCCTTGCGGGTCGCGGTGGCGAACGTTGACGCGAAGTACACCCAAGCGCTGGCGCAATTCTCGATCGCCGATCCTGCAACCTCCGCCCGGGTTGACGACGCCGTCAGCGATATCGACAGCGAGGTCGCGCCGCGCATGGACGCGCTCGTTGCCGAGATTTTTCAGCGAACCGATTCCCAAATCGTCGCTGGGCGGCAGGAACTCGAATCCGCCGGACGTTGGCGCGAGCGCGTGATGATGTTCGGCACCATCTCCGGCATTGCGCTGGGCATTTTCTTTGGCTGGGTGACCAGTTTCGCTGTGGTCCGTCATTTGCGCGGTGTTGCGCAACGGATGAATGATCAGACGGGCTCCGTGGCGGCCGCTGCGAACCAGCTGTCCGGTTCGAGCGAAACCATGGCGCACACCTCTACGGACCAAGCGGCGGCCGTGGAAAGCAGCAGCGCGGCAATTGCGCAGGTAAGCGCGCGCGTGAAGCAAAATGCCGATAGCGCGCGGAATGCGCGGGAAATTGCGGAAACGAGTCGAAGCGCCGCGGAAGCAAGCGCAGCGGAGTTAACCGAACTCCAGAGCGCGATGAACGAGAGTGTCGCGGCGGCTGCGAACATCACGAAGATCATCAAGTCGATCGATGAGATCGCGTTTCAGACGAACTTGTTGGCGCTCAATGCCGCCGTGGAAGCGGCGCGCGCCGGCGAATCGGGCGCCGGGTTTGCGGTCGTGGCCGACGAGGTGCGCAGCCTCGCCCAGCGTTCGGCGCAAGCGGCCCGCGAGACCGCGGGTAAAATCGAGGATGCGAGCGCGAAGAGCGCGCGCGGCGCCGAGATGGCCAATCGCGTCGGCGATAGCCTAAAGCGCGTGCTGGAGAACACCCGTTCCGTCGATGCTCTCGTCCGTGAAATCGCCGCTGCGTCCGCCGAGCAGGCGGCGGGATTGGAACAGGCCGTCGCGTCGATGGAGCGCATCGATCGCCTTACTCAATCCAATGCTGCAGCCGCCGAAGAAACGGCCGCGGCCGCACGTTCGCTCGACGACCAGGCAAGCCAACTTCGTCGCGAGCTCGCGGGTATGATCGATCGCCGTGTCGTCTTGCTCGACGCTGGTACCAAGCACGCCAACGAGGGCGTCCCCGCCGACGAACGCGAGGTTGTGACGGTGTAACGGCGAAACGCTTGCCGTGCGCCGTTGCCGATTTCGTGTTTGGCATCTCCGCCTCGGAGGCGTTTCGTCAGAGCGGAGCGAATGAATCCAGCGGACGTTAATCTCTACCTCGTCGGCTTCATGGGCACCGGCAAAAGCACGGTGGGGCGGGCGGTCGCGCAGAAGCTTGGATTCACGCTTTTGGACAGCGATTTCGAGATCGAGCGTTTGCAGGGTCGCACGATCACGGATATTTTTGCCACTGACGGCGAAGCCGCTTTTCGGGTGCTCGAACGCCAATTTGTCGAGCAGGGTCACCCGCGGGAGCGTACGGTCGTCGCTTGCGGGGGCGGATTGGTGGTGCAACCCGGCATGCTCGATGCGTTGAAGGCGAAAGGGGTCGTGGTTTGCCTGCATGCCTCGATCGAGACGATTCTGGATCGCACCGCGCGGCATCGAACGCGGCCGCTCCTCGCCGTCGAAAACCCGGAAGAGCGAGTTCGCGTGCTCTATGCGCAGCGCGAACCGATCTATAAGCGCTGCGGCACCGTAATCCTCACGGACGCGCGGCCCTTGCACGATATTGCGGCGCACGTGGTTCGTGCTTGGCGGCGTGACGCCGTCGATTTCGTCCGCGCGCAGAAGTAATTACGGCGCTCGCCTCCCGCCGCTTCTCGGCCTTCTTGCCCGGCTGCTCGCATGTCGTTTCACGCCGAAGATCCACGTCAGACTCAGTTGCGCGGGCGATTGCGCGAGCTGGGCTTCGACGATATTCGATTCGCCGTGATCGAGGCCGAAACGGATCGCCGCGCGCCGGACGATCGCAATCTCCAGGAGTGGCTCGGCGCCGGCATGCAGGCCGACATGCAATGGCTGGATCGTTCGCTCGCGAAGCGGCTCAATCCCGACCTGGTGCTACCCGGCGCGCGCTCGATGCTCTTGCTCGGAGTAAATTACTGGAGCGGGCGCCCGTCGCACGCGACGGCCCCGCGTTGGGCGCGCTATGCGTTGCACGACGACTATCACGATACGATCAAGCCGGCGCTCGTCGCGGCGGGACGCACGCTCGAGCAGCTCTACGGCGTGGCCGAAACGGATTATCGTTATTACGTCGATACCGGCCCGGTGATCGAACGCGGTTGGGCCGCGCGAGCGGGGCTCGGCTTCGTCGGCAAGAACGCGATGCTCATTTCTCGCGAATACGGGAACTGGCTCTTTCTCGCGGCCATTTTGACTCGGATTGTTTTCGCACCCGATGCGCCCATTCGGAAACGTTTGCACGTCGGTTCGGGGCGTACCGGCGAGAGTTTGCTGTCGGGACCGGGCGAAACTGATTCGCGCGTAGCGACGGCGCCGGCTCCGATCGATCCGCCCGCGGGACTGCTGTGTGGCAAGTGCACGCGGTGCCTCGACGCCTGTCCAACGGACGCGTTTGCCCGCCCTGGCGTCGTCGATGCGCGTCGCTGCATTTCGTATCATACCATCGAAAACAAGGGCGTGATTCCGCGCGAGCTGCGCGCGGGCATCGGCAATCGCATTTACGGCTGCGATGTGTGCCTCGATGTTTGCCCGTGGAATCGGTTCGCGCGGCAAGCTCGTGGCGCGCTCCTGGTCGTACGCACCGAAATCGGCGAACTTCCGCTGCGCGAACTCCTCGCACTCACGCCGGAACGCTTCGCCGAGGTGTTTCGTCGGACGCCCATCAAGCGGCTCAAGCTTGTGGGTTTGTTGCGCAACGCCTGCGTCGTCGCGGGGAATAGCGGCGACGTTGCGTTGCTGCCGCAGCTGCTCGACCTCGCGATGCGCCATGCATTGCCACTCGTCCGCGCGCATGCCGTGTGGGCGGTTTTCCGTCTCGGCGGCGGAGCGCAGCTCGCCGCGGCTCGCACCGGCGAACGAGAGCCAATGGTGTTGGCCGAATACGAAGCGGAAGACGGGTTGCTCCTTTCGGCCAACCAGCAGGGTAGCGACGTCTCTCCGTGACGTCCTGCGACCGCAGGTACGCGCTTACCCTGCGAACGCCGTCTCGAAGACTGTCACCGCATTTGCCGGCGGACGTACCGGTTTGCCGGAACGATCGATAAAGGCGTGCACCGTTTTCGCCGTGGCCAGCAGTTCTTCTCCGCGTCGGACTTCGTACTCGAGCTCGATCCGAAGCAGCGGCCGGTCGCGCAGGGTCGTGATGACCGTGACGACGTCGTCGTACACCGCGGGACGGTGATATTTTATATTCACCTCGAGCACGGGGAGGAAGTAACCCTGCGATTCGAGATCTCGATACGGCAGCCCTAGTTCCTTGAGAAGGGTGGTACGGCCAATTTCCAGCCAGGGTAGGTAGCTGCCATGATAGACCACGCCCATCATGTCGGTCTCGGCATAACGCACCGTGACCTCTGCGCGCGACCGGATCATGCGGCGATCGGTCCGGTGGCAAACAAGGCGGCGGCGGATTGCTTCCAGCAATTGCGCGTGGCCCATTCGCGTCCGGCCGCACCGAGGCGTCGGCGTAGCGCCGCATCGTGGATCAGCTTTTCGAAGGCGGCCGCCAACTGGATCGGCCGATTTGGCGGCACCAACAATCCGGTTACGCCGTCGATGACCGCTTCGGGCACGCCACCGACTTCATGGGCCACGACGGGCAAACCGTGCGCGGCAGCTTCGAGGTACACCAACCCAAAGCCTTCGACGCTGTGCTCGAGATTGATGCTCGTCATCGCGAAGATATCCGCGCCGTCGTAAAGGTCGGATAACTCTTCGTCGGGGATATTGCCAAAAAAACGCACCGGTAGATCGGGACACGCTGCCGCCGTCGTCCGCAGATCGGTTTCGTAGCGCGCTTTGCTCTGGCCGCCCACGATCCAATATTCGAGCCGTGAGCGAAGTTCCGCCGGCAACATTTGCAACGCCTGCAAGGTTGCGAGCTGGCCTTTGCGCGGATGAATGCGGCCGACCGTAAGCACCACGACTTTTTCCTTCGGCGTAACCGGTTTCGGCGGGATCACCGCGAAGTCCGAGCGTAATGCACCGGGCGTGAGGAAAATTTTGTCCGCGGCTTCGGGGAAATGCGACAGCAGCAGTTCCTGCGTGTAGTTGGTCAGCGTGCTGACGCGGGCCGCGTGGCTGATCAACCGGCGCGCAAGCGAGCGCCGCAGCGGGCTGCGGGCGAATTTCAAGATTTCCGAGCCGTGAAAGGTGAGCACCAGCCGCCGTGGCCGGAAGGCGTGGAAAAACTGCAGCAGCATCATCGTCAGCATCGGACCCGGCTCAGGCAGGTACACGGTTGCGTGACGGAGATCGCGGCGATGCCGGATCAACTCACGGGCGAGCTGAATCTGGCACGCCAGGTCGTGCGTGCCGCGCAGCGGCAAGCGGCGCATCCGAAAGGGCCAGTCGGTTTTATCCGCCTGAAGCGGCGCGGATTGTGCCCACACCTCCACGTTGTAGCCCAGGGTGGCGGTCGCGCGTGCGATTTCCTCCGTGAACGTGGCGATGCCGCCGCGCTTCGGATAGAACTCATGCGTGATCAGGAAGACCGGGTGATTTGCGGTGACGAGGGAAGAGGCGCTCATAGCGCAGGCACTGCAGCCGCGATCGCGGCCCCAAAAGAGGGCAGGCACACTAGGTACGCGCCGTGCTCACTGGCAAGCGTCTGTCACAATCCGCCGGCTGGCGGGCAGCTTCGGCTGGGGTGCGGAACTACCTTTTCGAACACCTGACCATGGCTGGCTTCCGCCCAAGAAATGGGTTTACTTTCCCTCCCCCGGTAACATACAAGGACCTAACAATGTCTGATGCAGCCGCTTCGCCCACGTCGGGCACGAACAAACCGTTTCCGTTGACGCCCAGGCCGTTCGCTCCTGAGGACGAAGCTGCTCTACGCGAAGCACTTAAGCGGTGTTCGCCGTCGGCTTTCGAAGCGGCGGTGCAGTTCCGGAAAACAGGCAATGCGGAGCACGTTCCTGCAGTCGTCATTGGCGTGATCGAGCGCTTCGTCGAGCCCGATCTGCGCATGAAACTGAAGGACGCGGACGACGATCTTCGGCTCATCGAAGACCTGGGCATCGATTCGCTTACGATGATGGAAATCGTGATCCTCGTCGAAGATGTCCTGCAGATGTCGATCAACAACGACGAATTGCGAAACTTGCGCACGGTCGGCGATATCAAGACCTTCATCGATTGTAAGATCCGCGGGCTGCCCTTGCCCAAGCCGACGAAGTTTATCCCCATCGAACACATCGGCGCCGTGATGCCCATCCAGCCGCCCTTCTTGTTCTTGAACGAAGCGTCGGTGAGCTCCACGGCGGCCAACGGTAAATACAAAATCACCGGGCAGGAGTTTTTCCTGCAGGGGCATTTCAAAGACAATCCGGTGATGCCCGCCTCGATCATGCTGGAAGCGTTGGGCCAGCTGGCGGTGCTATATCTCCTCGAGGGGCACATTCCGGAGCCGGGCAAGGCGGTCAATTCGTCCCAGATTTTCTTCACGGGTTGCGAAGGCGTGCGAGCGCATCGTCAGTGCCGGCCGGGCGAAATCTTGACGCTTTCGATCAAACCGAAGCGCAACAAGGTACCTCTTGCGACGTTCGAAGGCTCTATTCGAGTCGGGCAAGAGAAAGCGGTGATCGTCGAAGAGATTTCTTTGCTCTTTGGCTACGCCGATGCCGTCAACGCGCCGGTTCCGATCAATGGCATCGGGCAGTCCGAGACGGCTCCCCTTGTGACCGAAACTGCTCCAGCCGCATCGCCGGAACCGCTGCGGGCGGCGATCAACGCTTAAACTTTTTCGTAACGGCTTTGTTACACTACGGCGGCTCGCGGGCCGCCGTATTTATTTTGTGCATGGGCCGCGACGGTTCCGCGAAAAAATACGAGCCCGCATGGTGCGTTGACCAAACCGCGCGAACTGCCTTCACTCCGACGCTCCTTGCGCGGCTCGCGGATCGGGGCGTGCGGGAATTCACTCCTGACGCATGCCTAGAGTTTTCATCACCGGCTTGGGATTCGTGACCAGCATCGGCAACGATTCCGCCAGCGTTACGCGCAACCTTCGCGAACTCCGTCACGGATTCGAGCTCTACGCTCCGTTTCAGAAGCCGGATATCCCGTGCAAGATCGTCGGTACGATCAAAGATTTCACGATCGACTCGACGGACCCCGAAGACTGGACCTTCCCCGCGCGGTACAAGATCAAGCGCGAGTTGCTGCGTTCGATGGCGCCAAACGGCCTCTATGCGCATTGCGCGCTGCTCCAAGCGATCGAAGACGCGAAGCTGGGCGAGACGGATATTTCGAACCCGCAGACGGGCCTCTATGCCGCTTCCGGCGGGTCGCCGTTTCTGACCCACTGGCATCACGAGCGGCTTTTAAAAATGGGTGTCATGCGCTGCTCGCCGCTGGGCATCGTCGCGTCGATCGTCGGCACGCTGAATTTCAATCTCGTCGCTGCCTTCAAGATTCAAGGTTCCTCCTGCGGTTTCTCGTCCGCCTGCGCTTCCTCGGCGCACGCGCTCGGCTACGCGTTCGACGATCTGGCGCTGGGCCGGCAAAAACGCATGTTCGTCGTCGGCGCCGAGGACGGTAATTACGACGCCATCTTGCCGTTTGCCGGCATGCGCACGCTCTCGTTGCAAACCGATCCGAACCTGGCGTCACGCCCCTTCGACGCCGCCCGCGACGGCTTCGTCGGCACGGGTGGAGGCACCGTTCTCGTGCTCGAAACCGAGGAGGAGGTTGCGCGGCGCGGCGTGAAGCCTTACGCCGAACTGCTCGGCTGGGGCCAGGCTTCCGACGGCTACAACGTCGCGATTTCTCACCCGGAGGGAAGCGGATCCGCCGCCGCCATGACCAACGGTCTGCGCGCCGCGAAAGTCGAGCCCGAGCAAATCGACTACGTCAATGCGCACGCGACTTCGACCATCATCGGCGACGTGTCCGAGGCGCGTGCGCTTCGCGCCGTTTTCAAAGAGGCCGCGCAGCGCCCTTGGGTTAGCAGCACCAAGGCGTTGACCGGTCACGGCCTTTCGCTCGCGGGGGCGATGGAGACGGCCTTTTCGGCGATCGCCTTGCGCGACGGTTTTGTGCCCGGCAACGCCCATCTCACGAAGCTCGAGCCGCAATGCGCCGGCATCAACGTCCCGACGCAAACGGTCAACACGGCACCGAATTACATCTTGAAAAACAGCAGCGGCTTTGGGGGCGCCAACGTCGCCTTGGTGCTCAAGCGCGTCGCATAGCGGGTTTGCGCCATTCGCGTGTCGTAATCGCTGCCGGCACGTCGTTTTCTGCTCCATGCTTTCCGACTTCTACCGCACCGCGTTCGTGACCGGAGCGAGCACCGGTCTCGGCCGCGCGTTCGCGGAAATGCTCCTGGCCGACGGCGTCCAGGTGTGGGGGACGGCCCGCCAGACCGCGCGGCTGGACGCGCTGGTCGCGCGTTATCGGGATGCGGGAGCTTCGTTTCCCTCCGAGGTCACCCATCGCAACGCCGACAGTCGCACGGCGGCGATCGCGTCGACCGGGGCATACGATCGTTTTCATCCGGTGGCGCTCGACCTCGGTGACGGCCCGGCCGCGGAGCGGACGTTCCTCGAAGCCGATCGCGCCGCGGGCGGCTTCGATATCGTGATCAATAACGCCGGTTATGGCGTTTTCGGAGATTTCGCCGCGACGGATTTCTCGATCTGGCAGCAACAACTCGAGGTGATGCTGGTGGCGACCGCGCGTTTGTCGCACGCGGCGCTTCGTCGCATGCGGCCGCGGGCGGTCGGCGAACAGCGTTGCGCGCTGGTCAACATCTCGTCGCTCGCCGCCGAGTTCCCGCTGCCGTATCAATCGGCGTATAACGTCTGCAAGTCCGGCCTGACCGCGTTGAACGAAAGCCTGATGATCGAGTGCGCTGGAACGAACGTCGTGGTGCTCGACGTGCGGCCGGGCGATTATCGGACCGATTTCGAAGGTTCGGTGCAACGCCCGGCGCAGCCGGCGCCCAGTGCCCGCCTTGAGCGCGCGTGGGCCGCCTTCGGTCGAATGATGCAGAGCGGCCCTCCTCCCGCGCATGCTGCGGCGGCGCTGCGGCGCGCGCTGCGGCGAGGTCGGAGTGGCACAGTTCGGACTGGCCGAATCTTTCAGGCCGTCATCGCGCCCTTCATCGCTAGGTTTGGCTCGCTTGGCCTGAAACGACGGGTGCAAGCTCGCTATTTCGATCTTTCGTAATGTCCAAGCTTCGCATTCTCGTTCTGACCTCGAGCACCGGCGGCGGCCACGATGCGCGCGCCGAGGCGTTTGCGGAGTGGTGCTTCCAGTTGTATCGGCACGACGTTGACGTGCGGATCGAGCAGATGCTCGAGAAGTCGTCCGTGGTGAATCGGACCGGCGTCCGCCTGTACAACCGCATTCAGCGCAGCGCGCCGTGGGTGCACAAAGTGTTCTATGCGGTGGTCGAGTTGCTGAGCTATCTGAATGCGCGCGACGTCACGTTTGGCAGCGGGTACTTCGTCCAAGTGCTGAAGGAATATGAGCCGCATTTGATCTTCAGCGTGCATGACTGCTTGAACCGCGGCTATTTTCCGCTGGCCCGAAAAATTCTTGGCGAACGCAACGTGCGTTGCGCGACGTATTGCGGCGAGTTTTCCGGCGGCTGGGGGTACTCGCGCAACTGGATCGAGCCGTCGGTGGACCTATATTTTTCCCGCACGGGCACGGCGAACGACTACGCGATCAAGAAGGGAATTCCGGCCGAGAAAGCGCGCGTGCGCGGCTATCTCATGCTGCCGCGAGCGCATCTCGAGGAACTCAGCGTGATCGATCGCCGGGTCTTTCGCTCGAAGCGTCTCGGCCTCGACCCCGAGCGTTTTACGGTGTTTCTCGCGACCGGAGGCAACGGGGCCAACAATCACTTCGACCTGCTGCCCGCGCTCCTGAAATACGCCGATCGCGTCCAAGCGATCGTAATCTGCGGCAAGAACAAGGAGACGTTTAACGAGTTGATTCACTGGCGCGCCATCCACCCGGAATTCAACTGCTACGTCGAAGGCTATTCAGATATCGTTCATCTGCTCATGCAGGCGAGCGACGCGATCGTCACTCGGGGCGGCACGACGACCTGCGCCAAAGCGCTGCACTTTCAATGTCCGATCATCTTCAATGCCTTCGGTGGAATCATGCCGCAGGAGGAGCTGACGTGGAAATTTTTCCGCAACGGCGCGGGTTCGGAAAAAATCGAAAATGCCACGGACTTCGCCCGCATCATTGACCGCTGGATGGCGAACCCCGCCGCCTATACGCAGGTGCGCGAAGACTTTCTCGAGCTGCGCTACGAAGAGGATCCCACCATCTTGATCGACGAACTGGTCGGCTTGGCGAACACCGTCGCCGGTGCGAAATTGAACCGTCTATCTTGGCCGCCGGCCAACGGCCACGGGCACGGTTCAAAATGGCCGGCGACGTTTGCCGTGGCGTCCGCGCCGGCAATGGCGGCGAAATAGCGCGCACGTGCGGCCTCGCGCGCTTCGCGTTCATGGCCGCGTTCTCGCTTGGCCGTGACCGGCGCTTGCTTCTACGTTCGGCCATCGTGCCAGCCGACGCACCGGTCATCGCTTACTTTTTCACGACGTTTCCGAAGAACACGGAGACGTTTCTCCAACGCGAAATCATCGGAATGCGCGCCCATGGCGCGAATCTGCGGATTTACTCGCTCTGGG
>CBINOT010000137.1:0-16478 GCA_966252355.1 uncultured Opitutus sp.
CTTATTCCCCATAGGCGGGCTAGAATGTGTAAAAACCCGCATCGAGAAGGCCATTTCTACGAGGTAATACGCACGATTTGACCCAGATATTTCACTGCAGCGCGGGATTTTACAACTTTGGGTCAAAGCGGCCCGCTAATGTAAAAGAGTCTAGGAATTCGCCGAGACTCCGGTGCTTAGGACGTGTCTCAGTCTGCCCACTTTCCGAACGCCCCGCATTAGGGTTTTGTCCCGCCCCCGCTAGTTATGAAGTTCTCACTGCTGCTCTTATCCTTGGCGATCGTTTCGCGTGCCTTCTCGGCCACCGAAGTGACGCTTCCCACCACTGCACCGGTCTCCGACGACGCTCTGCTCGCCGCGATCGCCGATGTGGAAACCGGTAACAATGCCGCCAAACGCGGTCGTTATGGAGAACGCACGCAATTGCAGATCCTGCCGACGACTTGGCGTCAGTTTTCGCGGCTGCCCCACTCCGCTTCGGCCAACAATCCAGAGGAGACCGACCGAGTGGCCCGGGCCTATTTGTCCGTGATTCGGGCTCGCTTGCGCGCCCGCGGTTTGCCCGAAACTCCCTTCTTTATCGCCGCCGGTTGGAATGCCGGCCCGGGCTGGAAAAAGCTCACGAACGGCACCGTCACCTACGCGGAACGGGTCGCCAATATCGTGGAGGCTTCGCAGCCGAAAGAAACGTTTGCACGGGCCGTGGAGACGACCGGCCCAACGGTCTCGATCGTGTCGATTTTACCGAAGAGCACCAAGCTGTTCGCGCAAGTGAACTCGGTGCCGATGATTCAAGTCGCCGAATAACGGCGGCCGCGATTGGCCGTCGCTAGCCGGTGGGAGGCTTGATCGCCACCCCGGCTTTTTCCAGGTCGCGGTTGATGCGACGGGCGAAGGCGACGGCGTTCGGGTTGTCGCCATGCAGACAAAGGGTGTCGGCCCGCACGGGCACATCCGTGCCATCGGTCGCGCGCACCACGCCTTCGCGCAGGACGCGCAGCACCTGCGCCGCGGCGGTGCCTTCTTCGTCGATCAACGCGTTCGGGTGGGAGCGCGGCGTCAACGTCCCGTCGGACCGGTACGTCCGATCCGCAAAGAATTCCTCGGCCACCCGCAACCCCCGCGCGCGGGCGATCGTGGCCAGCTGACTGCCCGCGAGCGCAAACACGATCAAGTTGGGCCAAAGCCGCGCGAGATCGGCGACGATGCCTTCGGCCAAATACGGATCGCGCGACACTTGGTTGTACAATCCGCCGTGCAGCTTCACGTGCCGCAGCTTGGCGCCGGCAATCTCATAAAGCTGCTCGATCTGAATCAGCACCAGTCGTCCGGCCTCGTGCGCCGAGATATCGCGTTCGTCGCGGCCAAAATTCTCGAGATCGAAATAACCTGGGTGGGCGCCGATCGCCACGCGATGCGCCAACGCGATCTCGACTGTCTCGATCATCGTCTCGAGTGTGCCGGCGTGGGCGCCGCACGCGATGTTCGCCGAGGAGATCAATGGGATCAGCTCGGCGTCGTGGCCGGCGCCTTCGCCAAGATCGCAGTTGAGGTCGATGGAACGTTGCACGTCAGCTAAACTTTTGGGCGAGCCCGTGCCGCAACATTGCCAGACCGCGCTCCCGCGCAAGAGCCAAGCGATGCGCTTCCTCGAGCGGCACCTCGGCAAACGCCAGCGCGTCGCCCGGCCGCAGCTGTGCCACCAGCGGCAAGTCGATCGTCGCGACGTGCGCGATTTGCGGATACCCGCCGATCGTCTGGGCATCGGCCATCAACACGATGGGCTGGCCATCCGGCGGCACTTGAATCGTTCCGGGCACAACGGTGCTGGACCGCAGTTCGGCGTCGGAGTGCCGCACGAGCGTCGGGCCTTTGAGCCGGTATCCCATGCGATCCGACTGAGCGGTGACTTTGTACTCCGCATCAAACAAGGTGCGACCGAACTCCGAGACTTGCGCGCCGCGCACGACGCGAACGTTCGGCATTTTCGAATACGCCGGCAAAAGACTCGGATCGATCCGCCATCCCTCCGCCACGCGCCGCTGCACATCGGGGGCGCGCAATCGATCGCCGTCGCGCAGCGCCCTGCCCTCGTACCCGCCGAGTTTCGCGCGCAAATACGAACTGGCGCTGCCTAGCACCGGCGGGACCTCGAAGCCACCGGCGATCGCCAGGTACCCGCGGCAGCCTTTTACCGCGGCGCCGAACGCGATCGTGGTATTCGCTGGCACCCGCATGGGGCGCCAGAGCGGCACCCCGCCAAAATCGCCTCCGGTCGCCGCCACGATCGTATCACGCGAAAATTTCAGTTCCGGGCCGAACAGCGTGAACTCGAGGGCAGCCGCCGACGCCTCGTTCCCTACGAGATAATTCGCCAGCCGCAGAGCAAAGCGGTCCATCGCCCCGCTTAACGGCACCCCCTCGGCACGAAACCCCGCTCGGCCCAAGTCTTGGACCGTCGTCTGCAAGCCGGCGCGGCGCACGGTTATTTCCATGCGGCAAATTCCTCGGGCGAGATCGGGCGGAAGATCACGCAATCGCCGGCGCGCAACCGCGCAGGCTCGGTCTGCGACGCATCGAACATGACGAGCGGCGTGCGACCGATGATGTTCCACCCGCCAGGCGTTGCGACCGGATACACGCCGGTTTGCGCGCCGCCAATGCCGACAGACCCTGCCGGCACGCTCGGCCGCGGCGTCGCCCGGCGCGGCGTGTGCAGCTTGCGCGGCAAACCTCCAAGGTACGCAAAGCCGGGAATGAAGCCAATCGCCTGCACGCGATAGTCGGCCGCCGCATGTTGCGCGATCGCCGCCTCGACCGACATGCCGCAGCGCGCCGCAAGTTCGTCCAAATCCGGCCCATGTTCACCGCCATAGCATACGGGTATTTCCACGGATTTCGCGGCCGAGAGTCGTGGCGCCCCCTCGACCGCCGCCGCGGCGATTTCGCTCACCCGACGCTCGAACCGATCGTACGCGTCGATGCCGGTTACCTCGTAGAACACCGTGACCGTGGCAAATGCCGGCACGACGTCGACGATGCCGTCGAGCGGTGCGCCGCGCAGGGCGTCTGCGACGGCACGGACTTTGGTCACGACCGCATCATCGACTTGCTCGCCCAGCGACAGGACCAGCGCGGAGTCGCCGAGGGGAGACAACGTCATGACGAGATTCACGCACGCGACGAGTGCCGCCCGCAAAAAGAAAAATGCGCCCGACCGGGATTGGCGCGTTGTAGCTGGGGTCCTAGACCCCGGCAGGGTTCTCGGCTCGATCAGCCGGCCTCTGGGAGGCCAGCTACAACCAAGCGCCATACCAAGCAGGACTCGCCTGCATCACTCGCGTCGATTTGCGTGATTCGCAGGAGCAATTCGTCCCCGCCAAAAAGGTAGGGACGCGCGGCTCGGAGGGGTGCCATGGGTGTACACTGCACGGGTACTAACCCAATCGCCGAGCGCTCGTCCCTACCCGAAGCACACGGCAGGCTTTCCGCCTGCCGCCCACACAAGATCAATTAACGACCGCGGTCCCCGCGCCAATGACGCGCAGATCCAGGGCTTCCAGCAATGCGATGCCCGTCGCCCCGTTGTTGCCGGAGACGACCATCGAGTAATTGCCCGGCGGCAATACGAGCACGAGTGCGGACTCCAGGGTATTGCTCGGTACGCCGGGGATCGAAGCGAGCTCGGAACCCGACGCGACCGTGCCGACATCGTTATTCGTCGCGATTTGGCGTCCGGCCGAATCGTACACCGACAACACCGGATCGGAGAGCGCGCCCGTGATGCCATAGGCGGCGAGCGACGGCCCCTTCGCGGTGATCAACACGCGCATCGGCTCCGGCCCGAGCACGCTGAAACCTTGGATCAGCACTTGAGACCCCGTGCCGACCTGGCCGCGGGCAGACAAGTTGAACAGGCGGGTGCCGGGCATTTCTTCCGACGCCCGGACCTGGCCGCGAATTTCGCCGCCGGCGTAGACATTGCTGTGGAAATTCAAATAGGCGCCGCCCGTGAGCAATTTGATCGGATCGCCGAGATACGTCATCTCGAACGTTCCGTTATAGTAACCGGTGGCGGGGTTGGAATAGCCGTTGACCGTGGCGCCGCCGATCCCCGATACCACGGGACCGCTCACACCGGGCGCGCCCTCGTGGAAGTGGGAATTGGTGAACGTATTCGTGAAATTATAGATGCTGAGCCGCAAGCTGACCTTGTTCGCGACGGGATCGTAATACATCACGGCGGCGCCCTTGGCGTTCGACGTGACGGTGACGCCGGGGGCGGCGGCCGCTTGCTCTTCCGCCGTGGTGAAATTGGCCACCAGCCGTTTCGGCTGCGCGATCAACTGACCGCGCACTTCACCGCCGGGAAACGTCGCGGAGTGGACGTTGTAGTACGCCCCGCCGGCAAGCAGCGTCTTCGGTGTGCCGCCATACGTGAGGCCGCGAAAAATAGCGGACAGCGTGTTGCCGCTGCGGGCATACACCGCCTCGGCGCCGAGCGGCGCGACCACTGGGCCGGCAACACCGACGGCGGCTTCGTGAATGTGCGAATTGGTGATCGTGTTCGCGAAATTATTCAGCGCGACGACGAGATCGTAAGAGTTCGTCGACACGTCGTAGAGCATGATAGCCGTTCCGGTCGCGGGCGAGGTCGTCGCCGGCGCCTCTTGCGAGGCATTTATCGTGGCGCGCAGCGTTACGATTTGCGCGTGACCGAGCACAGCCAAGGCGGCAAAGCCGCTGGCGAGCAAACAACCGCGGAGGGATAGTAATTTCATGGTGGGGGTGGAACCGCAGACGAAAGACCGCTAATCGGCTCCCGCACCTGT
This sequence comes from uncultured Opitutus sp., assembly GCA_966252355.1. Taxonomy (GTDB): domain Bacteria; phylum Verrucomicrobiota; class Verrucomicrobiia; order Opitutales; family Opitutaceae; genus ER46. Next base: position 4,833 of record CBINOT010000137.1, read on the forward strand.
TTTTAGGTAACAGGATTGAAACATTGCCGGCCGCGCCGGCGCCCTCGCGCGGCCAGTGGCCCCGCTGTTGAATGCGATTTCGGTTTCTCATTCCCGCGCGGCCGCCGAGGATTGCGTTGAACTTGGCCGCCGGACCCGAGAAAAGAACCGCTCCCACATGATCGTTCGTTCCCTGCTCGTGATTGCAGCGGCATTGTCGCTGCTCGCCGGTTGCCGCAAAGCCACCGTCGAGTCGTATCGCATTCCCAAGGAGAAAGACCCGGAGTTTCCCGTGGCGGCGGCATCCGCGGCGAATGGCACGACGCCGGCCGCCGAGGGCAACGCGATGGCGAACACGCCGGTCGCCACCGCGGACTCCGCCGGCCTGACCTGGAATGCGCCGGCGGCATGGAAACAGAAGAGCGCCTCCGCCCTGCGCAAAGGCAGCTATGCCGTACCCGGCGAAGGCGGCGACGCCGAGCTCGCCATCACGGCGTTTCCCGGCGACGTCGGCGGCGAACTGGCCAACGTGAATCGGTGGCGGGGACAGGTGCAGCTCGCTCCCATCACCGACGCGGATTTGCCGGCGCAGATTCAGCGCGTCGAGTACAACGGACTGAAATTCGGCGTCGTCGACCTCGTCGGCCAGGGTGACAAACCGCAACGGATCCTCGGCGCCTTCGTGCCCTTCGGCGGGGCGACATGGTTCTTCAAACTCGCCGGGCCCGATGCAGTCGTGACCCAAGCCAAGTCCGACTTTCTTTCCTTTCTCCAGACGGTGAAACCCGCGGGCTCGACCAACTCATGAACACGCTTTGGCGCGAGTTGCGCACTTTCTTCGTCTCGTTGCGGCTGACCGTGGTGTTGCTCGCCTTGTCGATGCTGCTCGTATTCGCCGCGACGCTCGCCCAGGTCGATCTCGGCATCTGGGCGGTGCAGCAGGAATATTTCCGCTCATTCGTGGCGTTCTGGCATATCGGCCCGCTTTTCGTACCGCTGCCCGGCGGCTATCTCGTCGGCGGAATGCTGCTGATCAACCTCCTTGCCGCGCATATCTATCGCTTCAAGCTCGGCTGGAAGAAGAGTGGCATCGTCCTTACCCACGTGGGTTTGATTCTCCTGCTCGTGGGCGAGTTGCTCACCGGCCTCTGGCAGGAGGAATTCGCCATGCGGATCGACGAGGGCGAAACGAAAAATTACGCCGAGAGCTATCGCCACGCGGAGCTGGCGATTGCGGACATCACCGAGGCCAGCTTCGACGACGTGGTCGTCGTGCCGGAGTCCTTGCTCGCAAGCCATGAAACCGTGCAGCACCCGAAGCTGCCCTTCCGCGTCGTCACCAAGGCATATTACCCGAACGCCGCGCTGGTGATGCGCACGCCCGCCGATGGCAATGACACGACGACGTTGGCCACGACGGGAATCGGCCTGCGCGTTGCTGCCGCGCCGGCACCGATGACGTACAAGCAGGACGAGCGCAACACGCCCGTGGGCTTCGTCGAGTTGATCGGTCCGCAAGGCTCGCTCGGCACTTGGCTCGTCGGCACGCAATTGCGGACGCCGCAGCACTTCGAATTCGGCGGCCGATCCTTCAAAATCGCGCTGCGGTTCAAGCGCGCCTACAAGCCATTTTCGCTCACACTGCTGAAGTTCAGTCACGACGTTTATCCGGGCACGGACATCCCGAAAAATTTCTCGAGTCGGGTTCGCTTGAACACGCCCGACAACGCCGAGGGCCGCGAGGTGCTCATTTACATGAACAACCCGCTGCGTTACGCGGGCCTGACGTTCTACCAGTCCGGATTCGACGGCGAGCACACCACGATTCTGCAGGTCGTGCGCAACCCCAGCTGGCTCCTTCCCTACGTCGCATGCTCGCTCATCGCATTCGGGCTCGTGGTTCAATTTGGCATCCATCTCATCGGTTTCATTGGCAAACGCCGGGCGAAGGCCAGCAGCAGCGAGCCACGGCCGCAGGATGATCCGGCAATCCTGGCATCGAGTGCTGGCGCCGAACCGCTCGCGGAGACCGCAACGCCGCCGAATTGGCGCCGGTACGTCCCCGCTCTCGTGGTGTTCGTCGCGGCGCTGTTTCTCGGGCTCACGCTCTTGCCGCCGCGAAATCGCACGGCATTCGACATCGTGGGCTTCGGCAAGCTCCCGGTGTTGGCCAACGGCCGGATCAAGCCGCTCGATACCGTCGCGCGCAGCACGATTCTCCAATTGCAAGGATCGCAATCCATCGTGCCGCCGAATTATCGACCGGCCACCGCCGCCGAACGGTGGCGGGCGGCGCTGCGCCACGATCCATTGCCGGACGAATGCCGGCACCTCAGCCCGACCGAATGGCTGCTCGACACGTGTTTCAATCCCGCCGTCGCCGACACGTATCGCGTTTTCCGGATCATTCACCCCGACGTGCTCACGCTGTTCGACTTGAAGCCCACCGACGGCCGCGAGGGCAAATATTTCGCCTACGCGCAGCTCAGCGCGAAGTTCGAAGCATTGGAGAAGCAAGCCAGCCTCGCGCAACCCGTGGAGTCCGCGCTGCGTTCGCCCTTTCAACGCGGCATTCTCCAGCTCTACGAAAACCTGCATCAATATCAGCGGCTGCGCTACGCGTTTGTCTATCCGGGCGAACAGAACTTTCTGCGGGATTTGCTCCAACTGCAGGAAAAACTGCCGGAAGGAGTCGCGGCGGTGCGAGCGAAGCAAGCGGGGCAACCGCATGACGAACCCTTGGCCACGCGCGTGCTCGATCTCGGCCAACAATTCAGCGTCATGGCCGAGACGACGAATCTCCTCGTGATCCCGCCGCCGCGCGGCGAAGCGAAGCCGGACAAATGGCAAACGACCGGGGCTGCCCTGCTCGACACTTTTTCCACCGGCCAGGTGAATCCGAGCGCGCTCGCTTACGCCGGATTTGGCCGCGCGTGGGTCGATCGGGAGCCGGGGCGATTCAACAAGCTCCTCTCCCTGTTTCGTCCCGATTTGCAGAAACGCTATGCCCCGCAGCTGCGAAAATCGGACGTGGAATCGCGTTTCAACGCCGCGCAGCCGTTCTACACGAGCACGATCCTGTACGTGCTCGCGTTTCTCGTCGGCGTGTTTTCGTGGCTCCTTTGGCCGCGCGCGCTCGGCCGGACCGCGTTCGGACTTGTCGCCCTCGCCTGGCTGGCAACGACCGCGGGCATCGTGACGCGGATGTGGCTCGAAGGACGTCCTCCCGTGACGAATCTCTATTCGTCCGCGCTGTTCGTCGGCTGGGGTGCCGTGCTGTTGTGCCTGGCGCTCGAATATTTCTATCGCAACGCGATCGGGAGCGTCGCGGCGGGTTTGATCGGTTTTGCGACGCTCGTCATCGCGCATAATCTCGCGCTGAGCGGCGACACCCTGGAGATGATGCGCGCGGTGCTGGACTCGAATTTCTGGCTTTCGACGCACGTCGTCGTGGTCGCGAGCGGTTATTCCGCCACGTGCCTCGCGGGATTCCTGGCGCTGATCTACGTCGTGCGCGGCGTGTTCACTTCGTCCTTGGACAAAGCGACGTCCGACGCCTTGACGCGCATGGTCTACGGCATCGTCTGCTTCGCGACGCTCTTCAGTTTCACCGGCACGGTGCTGGGCGGAATTTGGGCCGACCAGTCATGGGGCCGCTTCTGGGGCTGGGACCCGAAGGAAAACGGCGCGCTGATGATCGTGATTTGGAATGCGATCATCCTGCACGCCCGCTGGGGCGGCTGGGCCAAGCAGCGCGGCATCATGTGCCTCGCGATCTTCGGCAACGTCGTATTCAGCTGGAGCTGGTTCGGCACGAACATGCTTGGCGTCGGCCTGCACAGCTACGGTTTCACCGACGCGGCGTTCTGGAGCTTGCTCGCGTTTGTCGCGAGTCAGCTTGGGTTCATTGCCGTGGCGATGCTGAAGCCGCTCGAAGAGTGGCGAAGCTTCCGGGCGAGGTCCGCGACGATGAATCTCGCCACTGTGCCATAGGCACGGGACGGGCTACCTGTCGTCTCACTCAAGGGGCTCGCGTGGCAGCGGCAACCAGCGCCGCGCGATTTATTTTTCCCTGCGCATTGCGCGGCCATGGTGTGACCGGCACGAAACGCTTCGGACGTTCATGCGGAGCGAGCCTCGCCCCCGCCCGGGCGATATTCGGTTCGCGCGGCGAAGGCGCATAGCAGGCCACGACCTGCTCGCCCCATTCGCGATCGGGCACGCCGATCACGACGACGTCGTCAAACTCGCCTGTGGCTCGCAAGACGGCTTCGACCTGCGAGGGCTGGACCTTTTTTCCTCCCGTGATGATCACCGCGTCGCTGCGGCCGAGCAGATGCAACCGGTCTTGGGCGTCGAGCCGGCCGAGATCCGCGGTGACGAACGGAACGTGCTCGCGCTGCTCCGGAAAATAGCCGCGAAACAACGACTCGCCCGCGACCGTGACGCACCCGCCGGCATCGATGCCGACCCTCGCATGCGGCAACGGCCGCCCGGAACTACGGTCGCCCGCGAGAAATTCCTCGGGCCGCTGCGCCGTCACCATCGCCGCCGTCTCCGTCATTCCGTAGCTCAACGAGATTGGAAGCTCGGCACGCGCCGCCGCCTCGGCGAGTTCGGGCCAGACCGGGCCGCCGCCAAGGAAAATGATGGCGAAGCGCCGGAGCCACGTCGTGGCCGCGGTGGAACCGAGGAGACGTTGAAGCTGCGTGGGGACGAGCGACAGCACCCATGGACAATTTGCATCGAGCTCGGGCAAGCGGTCGGCCGCCAGCGCCTTCCATTCGCAGCCGACATACCTCCCGCCGGTCGCCGCGGCGCGAATGCGCGCCATCAAGCCGCTGACATGCCACGGCGGCAAAACGCCGACGGCGTTGACGCGCGCGAGGGAGAAATGCGCGCAGAAACCCGCCACCGCCGCGGTTACCGTATGCTCGTCGTGTCGCGCAAATTTGCCGGCTCCGCTCGAACCGCCGGTGCGCAGGCAAAGCCACCCGCTCGTCGAATCGGCCGCCAGGCCTGGCGATCTCGCCCGATGCATCAAGGACTCCGCCGCGGCGCGCTCAGCGTCGCTCCAATGCGGATCGCGCAAAAAAACGAAGCCGCCGTGTTCTTCGGCACAACCCAGGCCGCGAACGAGATCGTTCAGGGCAGCGCGTTCCATAGCGTTTCCGGATTCAAATGGGCCACGTCTTCCGCGCGCCAAAACGGCATCGATATGGGCCCGTCGAAGCGCGCGTCGGCGAACAAAGGCCAAACGCCGAATCCGAGCGCCTTCGCCTCGCCGGTCCAACGAAATGCGTGCTGCAGCGCCGACTTCGCGCCAACGGCCGTCTCGAGGGCAGACGAAAATACGACCGTCGCCTTCGCCGTCGCTAAACGGTCAAGCGCCACACGGGGGTTCCCCAGCAACGACGGTTTGATCACGAACCAGCCGCGCCAGCCGAGGTCGAGCCAGCGGCCCACGTCTCCCTCACTCACGACCGACTCGTCGAGCGCGATCGGCGTGGGGTAATCGTGGGCGAGCCCGAGCAACACATCGTCGATTCGCCGCCCGCTCGTCTCTCCGGCGCTTTTGGGGGCAAAGCACGGTTGCTCGACGAACTCGATCGGCCGGTCAGCACAACGCTCGAGCCAGCGTTCGGCCTGGCGGCGATCCCATGCGCCGTTCGCATCGAGCCGCAGCTTCGCGCCGGAAGGCAACGCGGCGCACACGTCATCGAGGAGCGAGAGTTCGTCGGCGATCGGAGCGACACCGACTTTCCATTTGAACACGCGAAAACCGATTTCGATTTTCGGCGGCAAAGCCTCCAAGGCGGCGCGTCCCGCGGGCAGCAACGCTGCCACCGCGCGATGCGCTGCCGTCGTCACAGTGGGGTGTTCACTGCCGCGCGAAACCGCGTCGATCGCGTCGCGGGCATCCATGAGGGCGTGCCGCACCCCGGCAAACTCCGGCGGGACCGCCTCGAGCGCCTCCCTGGTCGGCGCGTCACCCAAAACGCGCAATGCCGCTTCCGCTTCGTCCGGCGCTTCGGTGCCAAACGCGGGAATCGGCGCCGCTTCCCCATACCCAACCGCTCCGCTTTCGTTTTCCAGACGGAGCAGAAAGCCTTCGCGCTCGGACCAGAGTTGCTGCGCCGTGCGCACTGGCACGCGGAACGGCAAGCGGTAGCGGCGGTATTGCAGGCGAAAGCCCATCCAGCCGATTCAGCGGCGGCGGCGATTCGGCGACAAGCGTGATGATGTGGGCATGATCTTAATCGTCCCCGTGATAAAATCTCCCCGCTCGGGGTCGGAACCGCGCTGTAGAGCCATGGCCTTTCTCGATCGCGCTGGGCGCCGCCGCGATCTCGCAAACTTTCCATTTGCACTTCGTCACGCCCCCCCTACTTCGTTCATGGCAACCTATGATCAAGGTTGCCACGACTTCCTCCACCACCGCAGCGCCGGCAGACGCCGAGTTTTATCTGCCTGCGGATGAGTTCTTCCGAGCGACACTGCCGATGGCGTTGACGTTCGACGATGTGTCACTCGCCACGTTGTACTCGGAGATTCTGCCCAAGGACGCGGATACCTCGACCTTGCTGAGCGACGCGTTGCGGCTGCAGATTCCGATCATTTCGTCGGACATGGACACCGTGACCGAGTCGCGGATGGCAATCGCGATGGCGCTGAACGGCGGGCTCGGTCTGATCCACTACAACATGGCGCCGAAAGATCAGGTGAAGGAGGTCGCGCGCGTGAAGCGTCACATCCACGGCCTGATCCAAGACCCCATCACCGTGGGGCCGGAGCAGCTGATCGGCGACGTGCTCGCGATGATCGAAGCCAAGCGATTCGCGTTCTCGACGTTTCCGGTGGTCGATACGGGCGGCAAGCTTGCCGGCATGCTTTCGGGCAACGTCGTCAAAGAGCGTTACAAGGCAAAGAAGGTTGCGGAGGTGATGACGCCGCGCGCCCAGCTGATGACCGAAACCCAACGCGCCGCGGCGAAAGATCCAATCAAAGCCGCGGATGCTTTTTTCAACCGACACGTCGGCATCAACAAAATGCTCGTCGTCGACGATGCCGACAAACTGCGCGGCTTGATCACGGCCTCGGACGTGGAGCGCATCACCGCCGAGTCGAAGTCGCGCCGCAAACCGGCCCGCGACGCCGAATTTCGCCTGGTCGTCGGCGCAGCATTGTCGCCCGTGCGCAAACCGGACGGCACGCTCGATCGCGACCGGATCGTCGAACACGTGAGTAATCTTGTCGCCGAGCACGTGGATTGCGTGGCGGTTTCAACGGCGCACGGCCATACGGCGGGGGTGGGTGAAGTCGTGAAATTGGTTCGCGGCGCGTTCAAGGATCTCACGATCATCGCCGGCAACGTCACCAGCTCCGCCGGCGTTTCGTTCCTCGCCGCCTCGGGCGCGAATGCCATCAAGATCGGCCAAGGCCCTGGATCGATTTGCACGACGCGCATCGTCGCGGGCGTCGGCATTCCTCAGCTCACCGCGTTATACGTGTCGAGCGCAGGCGCCAAGAAGGCCAACGTGAAGCTCATCGCCGACGGCGGCATCACGAAGTCGGGCGACATCGTCAAAGCGCTCACGCTCGCCGACGCCGTCATCTGCGGCGGCCTGCTCGCGGGCTGCCGCGAAGCGCCGGGCGAGATTCTCGAGATCAACGGCAAGGTCTATAAGCAGTATCGCGGCATGGGTTCGCTCTCCGCGATGAAGGCCGGCAGCGCCGCGCGCTACGGTCACGACAAGAACGACACGACGCGCAAGGTCACCGCCGAAGGCATCGAAGCGCTGAAGGAAGTAAGCGGGTCGGTCGACGACGTGCTGGCAAATCTGCTCGGCGGCATCCAAAGCGGCATGGGCTATCTCGGCGCCGCGACCTTGAACGATCTGCGCACCAAGGCGCGTTACATGCGCGTCAGCCCCGCGGGCCAGAAAGAAGCCGCCCCGCACGACGTGATCGAGGTTTCGACGCGGACGTCGAGTCCGTGATGATCCACGAACGCGGCGGGGTTCGGACACCCCGCCCTACATTCAAAACCTAGTCTCAGATCCTAGAGGCCAGACCCAAGACCCTAGCCTCACCGTTCGATCAGCACGACGATCGCCGCAAGGACGAGAAAGATGGCGCCGAGCAAGCCGGCTTCGTGACGCTCGAACCGCTGGATGCGAATCCGGTCGAAGCCGAGCAGCGCGAGCCAGGTGAACAAGGTCATGCCGCCCAGTGCGGCGATCGCCAGGATCACGCTGAGGACCACGAAGCCGGTCCAACCGAAACGCACGCCGGAAACGTAGACGGGGAGAAATGCTTCGCAGGGGGACACGGTGAGCATCACGAAAAGCCCGCCGATCGCGGCTCGATCGCCGGCCCGGGAAGAAACGAGCGGGGTGTCTTTGAGTTCCTCGTCCCAATGCGTGTGATCCGCCTCTTCGCCACAGTGCTCGTCCGCGTGATGCGTGCTGCCCGGCAAGTGATGGTGGCAGATCCCGGTGCCGGTCCATTGCCGCCAGAGATAGAAAAGGCCCATGAGCGCGAGCACTGCGCCCGCGATCCATGGGAAGTAGCCGCCGAAGGATTCGTTCAATTTCGAGCCGAACCAGGCAACGAGGAGGCCGAGCAAGCTGGTCAACGCGACGTGACCGAGACCCGCGGCGAGCGTGATTCCAATGGTCTTCCCGCGACTCCAGCGACGCGCCCGACCGACCAGCACGAACGGCAGCCAATGCGTGGGTATGGCGGCGTGGAGAAACGCCATCGCAAAACCCAGAGCGGCAATGGTGGTGAGGGTGGTCAGATGCATTCGCGAAGCCAGCGAGCGGAGCAGGCACCGCTATCGCTGTCCAACGTGAACGCTATCAAAGTCGTCAAGAGCGCGGCGCTGCCGACGCAGCACACCGCGAACGACGGGCAACGACGACCGGCGAAGAATCACATTGCCGCGACTGATCGATCGCTCAGCCTGACCCTCGCGTGAAACCCCTCCACGCCGTTATCGCCCTTTCGGTCATCGCCAATGTTGGCATGGCCGTATGGCTCCTCCGAAGTCCGCCGACACCTGCCGTCGCGGTCGTTTCACCGGAGACGCCAACGCTCACACCGCAGCCGACAGGGAATGCGGCCACAACGCAATCACCGCCTGCTTCCGTGGTCGTGCCTGCCGCACTTCCACAGCAACTTTCGCTTGCGCCGTGGACGGAACTGCAGCGGGGCTCACTCGTCACGCTCATCGCAGAACTGCGCGCCAAAAATTTTCCGCCGGTTGCCGTCAGGGCCGTCGTGAACGCTCGGAGTAAGGCCGATCTTGCATCGGAATATCGCACGGTCTGCGACGCGTTGGCGGCGGCACCGTATTGGCGAGGCGACAGCGGACTAAAAGACCCCGTGCTGGACCATGCGCGTCGTGTGCTTGATCGCGAGGTCGACGATCGCGCGACGCAATTGCTCGGCCCGGCGGAGGCCGAGCTAAGCCCCGAACTCCGGGCGGCAAACAAGCGGATGTACGGAGATCTCCCGCCCGACAAATTGAACCAACTGATGCGCATCAACGCCGACTACGCTGATATCGTGTATCAAGTGCGGGCCGAGACTCGTGGTTTCGCGCTGCCGGAGGATGCCGCAAAATTACGGATGATCTGGTTGGAGCAGCAAGCGGACATCGATCGTCTGCTCACTCCGGAACAACGACAGGAATACGATTATCACGGAACTTCGACGGCCAACCGAGTACGCTCACAATTGGTCACCTTTAATCCGACGGAGGCGGAGTTTCAGGCGATCTTCAAGGTGCAGCGAACGCTCGATGTGCAATTCGGGTCGGTTAGCAGCGGGATGCCCGCTGATCAGTTGCGCCAACGCGACGCCACTGAGCGGCAGCTCGAGGCCAAGCTCGCCGAAACGCTCGGACCATCGCGATACGCCGAATATCGAGAAGCCCGGCGGGCTGGAGCGAGGATCAAGCGATAGACGCCATGCGACCGCTGCACATACTCCTCGCCGTCACGCTCGGAACGAATGTCGCGCTCGGATTGCTTGTGTCGCGCAGAGTGTCTGCGGCACGACGGATCGACACATCCATGTCAGGAGGGGCATTCGCATCGAATGCCTCCGCGCCCGACGCACGCGCGAGCAATGCAGCGTTCCGCCGCGGTGGCGAAACGCCGGCGGTTGCGTCAGCGAACGCGAAGGCAAGTACCGCAACGGCCACATGGGAACAACTCAGTGCTGGAGGGCTAGCGCAACTCGCTCCCAATCTCCGCGCCGCGGGCTTCGAGCCCCGACTCGTCCACGCGATTGTCGCCGCAATGGTAACGGAAAGTTTCGCACTGCGGCGCTATGCGCTCGAATTTGGTGATGCCGATACACCTTATTGGCGACAGGCGCCCGTTTTTCTCGATCAGCCAGCGCGAATCATGGCGCTCGCCGAGTTAGGTGCCGAACAAGATCGTCAAATGCGCGCGCTGCTCGGCGACGACTATTTGTTACAGGACGATCTGCAGGTTGCGGACATGAAGCGCAGGTTCGGCAATCTCGGGCCGGAAAAGCTCATCGCCATTCAGGCACTCGTCGCTGATTTCTCGCCGCAACTGACCGTGACGCGCCCCACGGCCGGCCAACCATTTCCGCCGCCAAACGTAGAAATGCCTCTCCGTCTCAGCGGCGAAACGCGAACGCAGTTGGCGGCGCTGCTCACACCGGAGGAACTGCGCGAATTCGATCTACGCAACGATCGGGTGGCGGTAGCGTTACGGGACCTGCCGGACTTCAACGCCACCGAAGCCGAGTATCGAGCCCTGCACGATGCCTTGAGCGGCGGTGGCGTCGCCTCGGTAAACAATCGAGGCGAGCCGGTCGATGGGCCGGCCGTGAAAGCTGTCCTCTCGCCGGACCGGTACTTGGACTACCAGCAAGCTATTGCGCCAGGACAATCGACACTGAATCGGCTCCTCGCTCGCCTGGGCCGCCCGTTGTCCGCCGCGCGGCAGGTAGTCGCGATTCAAAACGAGACGAAGCAGCAGACCGATGCTGTCGCTGCGAATAGCAGCTTATCGAACGACGAACGCACAGCTCGATTGAAGGCCATCGACGAAGCTGCGGCGCAACGCATTGGCAGCGTTCTTGGTCCGACCGGATTGGATATATACCGTCGATCTGGCGGGTTGGGTCTAACGATACCACCGATGTCGGCGCCCTCGCGATGACCATTGTCATTATCAGTATGGGCAACGCTAGTTGGACAACGTGGACTAAGGATAGTCCGCTCTACGTTCGAACGAGGCCAGCACACCCCGCCTTCGGCACCCTCTCGAGCGGGGAACCAAGGCACCACGCCGGTCGGCGTTTTTCGAACGAGGAAGACCTGCCACGACACTAGCTCGGCTATGTGCCGGGGCATGTTTCGGATGTAGGCGCGTTATCCTACAACATGCCGCTGGCGCGCTCGAACACGGCGATTAGCAATAATTCGCCCTACCTCACACGTCGCGAACGCAGCGAAAACCGATGTTCGTCGATGCGGCGTCGGGGGTGTTGCTCGAACGAGCGTCGGTGCGATAGCGGTTGCAGTAGCTCGCATGACACAGGTAGCTGCCCCCGCGCATCACGCGGCGGTCTCCGGCGGCGGGGCCGGCGGGATTTTCACGCGGCGAGTGGCGATAGTAC
>CBINOT010000138.1:0-16284 GCA_966252355.1 uncultured Opitutus sp.
GTTTTGGACGATTCTCGTGGGCGGCATTCGGGAGACGATCATGGCGCGCAATGCGGCCAGCATTGCCGCAGCGGCGGCAACGGCGGCCGCGACCGGTGCGGCGGCGATGCCGGCGAAGACGAAATAATAACCTTTCACACCCAGGAATCATATGAGCTCAACCGCATCGTCGAACCCCCACAGCACGGAGGCTAACGCTGCCGCCGCCGCTTGGCGCGCCTACCAGGGTGTCTCGCCGAGCGCCGTTGATGAGAAAGAGCTGATCTCGCGCTATCTGCCGTTGGTCCGCAATGTCGTCGACCGCATCAAGCTCAATATTCCCGCGCACGTCGACGCCGACGATCTCTATAGCGTGGGCGTGACGGGCTTGATCGCCGCGGTGCGCAAGTTCGATCCGGAGCAGGGAAGCACCTTCGCGAGCTACGCGGCGATGCGCATTCGCGGAGCCATCCTCGACGAACTGCGCCGCATGGATTGGTGCCCGCGTCGCGCGCGCGCCCGTTCCCGCAAGTTGAAGTCGGCGATCAACGAGGTGGAGCAACGGCTCGGCCGGGCCGCCACCGACGCCGAAGTCTGCGCGACGCTGGGCCTCTCCGAAAAGGAATATCAAAAATGGGTGGAGGAAGCGAAGCCCGTCACGTTCATCGCCATCGATCAAAACACCGAGGGGGAAGAAGGCGAGGGCGCCTCGTTGCACGAACTGCTGGCCGACGATGCGGACAAGACTGGCCGCGACAACATGGAGAAGGCCGAGCTGCTCAAACTTCTGACGCAACGCATCGGCGAGCTGCCCGATATACCGAAGAAAATTCTCGCGATGTATTATTTCGAAAACATGCGCTTGGCGGAAATCGCCGCGGTTTTCGGGCTGACGGAATCGCGCATCTGCCAGATTCACGCGCAAACGATCCTCGGATTGCGCGGCTGGCTCCACCGCGCTCGCAACCGCTGACGCGTCGCGTTCGCCGCCCTAGATGCTCATCCTTCTCGGAGCAGTCGTCGTCCTCGTTGCGACCTTCGGCGGGTTCATGCTCGGCGGCGGGCACCCCGGAGTCATTTTCGAGGCTTACGGCGAGTTTGTCGTCATTCTCGGCATCGCGCTCGGCGTGCTCATCATCGCCAGCCCGGGCCATGTGTTGAAGGACATCTTCACCAAGCTGAAAGGTGCGATCGCCGGCAATCACACGAGCCGCGCCGAATTCACCGAGATGCTCAAATTGCTCTACGAAATCTTCATGGTCGGACGCCGCAACGGCCTGATCGCGTTGGAAGAGCACATCATGGAGCCGCAGCGCAGCGCCATTTTCAAACGTTACCCCGCCATCTTGAATCATCCCGAGCGCCTCGAGTTTCTCTGCAACGGCCTCAAGCCCGTCATCGACGGCAAGATCAAGCCGGATCAGCTCGAGAACTTGATGCTCGCGGAACTCGAATCGAAAGCGAACGAAGCGGATCATCCGGTGCACGTGCTGCAGCTGGTCGGCGATTCGCTGCCGGGCATCGGCATCGTCGCGGCCGTCTTGGGCATCATCAACACGATGCGTTCGCTCTCCGAAGGTCCGGAGAAAGTCGGCGAGCACGTGGCGTCCGCGTTGACGGGCACGCTTCTCGGGGTGTTCGTCGCCTACGGCTTCGTCAACCCGATGGCGAATCGCGTGAAGTTCAACAATGCCGCGGACGAGCAATGCCTGCGCTGCATCATGCAAGCCGTCGCCGGCTTCGCGAAAGGGCTCGCGCCCATGACCGCCGTGGAAGTGGCGCGTCGCTCGCTGGACAGCAACGTCCAGCCGAACGCCGCGGAACTGGAAGCCGCCTTGAAGGCTTTGTCCGTCGCGGGCAAGGGTTAGGCCCCGCGCCTCGATTCCATGGCCAGAAAAAAAGACGCGCACCACGGCGGAGCTTGGAAGGTCGCGTACGCTGACTTCGTCACGGCGATGATGGCGTTGTTCATGGTGCTCTGGATTTCGGCGCAGGATGAGAAAATCATCATCGCGACCACCCAGTATTTCAAAAACCCATTTCTCGCGACGGCCGCCGATGCGACGTCGGGGGTGCTCCCCTTTAACAACCAGCGTTCGTCGCCCGCCGATGGTTCGGAAAAGGGCAAGGAAAAGGAAAAGGACAGCGAGCGACAGGTGAAAATCACGCTGCTGAACAGCGTCGCGGCGGATTTCTTTCGTCTCCTTCACCTCGAGGAGAACTTGGCGGAGAAGCCGATTGACGTGGAAGTGACGGCCGACGGCCTTCGTGTCACCGTGTTCGATCGGCCAAACAAGCCTGTTTTCGTCGGCGATACTGCCGACCTCACCGAGTGGGGCTTGTTTGTCATGCAAAACCTCGCGTGGGTGATCGATCACCACCGGTTTCGCGTCATTATCGACGGCCACACCCGCGGCAAAGTCGCTCCGAAGAGCGAGCAGTATACAGGTTGGGAATTGTCGTCCGACCGCGCGCTCGCCGCTCGGCGCGCGCTCGTGCATTACGCGGTGGACGACGGCTTGATCGATCGCGTGACGGGCTACGGCTCCACGCGACCTTTGCCCGGCGTCGCGATCGATGCTGAGGCCAACCATCGCATCACCCTTAGCCTCAGTCTTTCTACGCGCACCAAAGTTGTCGAAAAGCCCGATCCCGCGGCGATCAAACCCACGTCATGAAATCATTTCTCCAAGGCAAGAAGGTCGTTCAAACTCAGCCCTTGCGCCCGCCGACGGCCACCGGGACGACGGTTACGCCACGTCCCATGCCGTCGCATGCTCCGTTGTCGGTCGTTACGCCAGGTGCGTCGAGCGCGCATGTCGAGGCGATCAAAGAAGGCGACAAAGTGGTTCGTCTCGTCGTGACGTGCGTCTGTGGTGAGCGCGTGGAGATCGAGTGCTTGTACTCGGCGGGAAGCTGAGGCTCGCCTCGTAGCAGCGGCGGTCCGTTTGCCCCCCCCGTTCACGATTGCGCAACGAGGGCGCCCAATCGCCGATGTGCCCGGGGCGTCGGGAGTGTTTCTTGAAAGTCCCCGCGGAGGTATTGGAGCGCGAGTCGCTCGCGATCGATTTCGGTGCGCGTGCGCACGCCAAGCCGGCGAAGAACTGGTAGTGGTGGGCACCAGCCTTGCACGCCGTGCAAGAGGAGAAATCCGAGGACCGTACCGGAAAGCAGCAGCCATTTACGGCTCACGGCTGCACCTAGCGCCACGCCGGTAAGCGCGAGCGTGGCAGCATTGGTCGCAAGGAGCCGCTCGATATCCCACTCGGTGTTCAACTCCGCGATTCGCTGGTCGATTTCGCTGCGCGGTCGAGTCGTGTAATACCGAATGTTTTCGCCCGTGTCCGCGTCGATTTTGGCGTTGATCGCTTCGTCGGTGTTCCGCCGGACGCGATCGTCTTCCATTGCGAGTGCGTTTGCCATAAGAGAGCGGTCCAACTTACCCGCACCGGGCTTTTGCGCCATGGGGCAAGCCTCGGCTTGTCGGCTGGGGCGATTTACCACGCGGGCCGCCGCCGCGGACGAGCGACTTCGCGGAATTTCGGCAACCGGACCGGTCGGAGCGCGGAAGGGACTGCCGGGTTGGCGGGAAAAACCTGCCGCAGAGGCGCCAAACCGTGGCTGCCGCACAAAGGCAGTTTTTTCCGACGGAAGATTGAAAAAGTTTAATTCTCTATTTTGCGGCGAGTTACGTCATTGGGCGCGGGGACGGCATACGCTTGGCTTAAGTCGCCGCGCACATGAACATCGGCCTCTATCAAAGCGCATCCGCCCTCAGCGCGCTTGAGCGTTGGCAAGACACCGTTGCTCAAAACATCACCTCCAGCCAAACGAACGGCTACCGGAAGCGGACGATTAATTTTTCGACGACGACGGCGGGCGAGATTCAGACCGATCCACGTGCAGGCCATGGCGGGGACACGACGTTCCAGACGCTGTTTCCCAAGGTAAATTCGGGCATCAATTTCGGCGCGGGACAGACGCAGCCCACGCGGCGCGATCTCGACATCGCGATTCAAGGCGACGGATTTTTCGAAGTACAGATGCCTGACGGCAGCCGCGCCTACACGCGCAACGGCGAGTTCCGGATGCGCAACGATCGCACGATCGTCACCTCCGGCGGCGCCGAGCTGCTCTCCGATGGCGGCGCTCCGATCACGCTTTTGCCGAACGGGCAGCCGCTCGTCGTGAATCGCGACGGCTCTCTTTTCCAAGGCGACGTTTCGCTCGGCCGGGTGTCGGTGCAGCGCTTCGCCAATAATGCCGAGCTGATTCCCGCCGCGGGCGGTTTCTTTCTCCCGTCCGCCGGCGCCGCTCCCGAGGCCGTGACCGAGCCCGAACTGCTCCAAGGTTATCTCGAGAGCAGCAACGTCACGCCGCTCCGTGAAATGGTCGACCTCGTGCTCATTTCCCGCGCTTACGAGGCGAACCAAAAGATCATCGGCGTCATCGACCAGCAAATGGAGAAGACGCTGCAAGCGCTCGGCTGAACGACCGCATCCCATCGGTCCCCATGATTTCCCCAGACAGACAACCGCAATCACGACTGCATGGCCGAGCCCGCTATGGGGGCGGGCCGGCCCCAATTTCCAAACTTAGCGAGTATCCAGGGGAGGGTAGCGGGTCAGTGAAAGACCTGCCCGCTACCCATATTTCTCCGGTCGCTGCCCACGCCGTATGAATCTATCACTCTACTCGGCCGCCACCGGCATGGAGGCGCAGCAGCTGAACCTGAACACGATCGCGAACAATCTCGCGAACGTGAACACGCCCGGATTCAAGCGCAGCAAAATCGAGTTTCAGGATCTGCTCTATCAAAACCCGCGCGCTTCGGGCGCCGATTCCGGCGGCGGTAATCTCGTCCCGACCGGCGTGGAAGTGGGCAACGGCTCGCGCGTCGCCGCGACCTCCAAGGTTTTCACCCAAGGTCAGCTGACGAGCACGGGCGAGAAGCTCGACGTCGCGATCCAGGGCGACGGCTTCTACGAAATTCAACGGCCCGACGGCACCCGCGCTTACACGCGCGATGGCTCGTTCAAGCTCAATGCCCAGGGTCAGGTCGTCACGATCGACGGCTTGCCGGTCCTCAGCGGCTTCCAGCCGATCCCGGCCGGCTCCAGCGCGATCACGATCGCCGAGGATGGCCAAGTGACGGTGCAAACGCCGAACGGCACGCAGAATTTCTCGATCACGCTCGCGCGCTTCGCGAATCCGTCCGGTCTCCGCAGCGTCGGCGGCAATCTTTACGAGGAGACCGCGGCGAGCGGCACGCCCGAACTCGGCAAGCCGAGCGAGCAGGGCTTCGGCCGCACGATCCAAGGCTACACCGAGAACTCGAACGTGAACATCGTCGAGGAAATGGTGAACCTCATCATCGCCCAGCGCGCGTACGAGATTAACTCCAAGTCGATTCAGACTTCGGACGAGATGCTCCAGAACATCGCGAACATGAAACGATGAAAGCTCGCGCCCTCATCGCCCTCCTTTGCTCGCTCGCGCTGTTCGCGTCCGCCCGCGCCGCGACGCCGAGCGCCGAGCAAGCCGCCGCCACGGTCACCGACACGGCGCTGCCGCTGACGCGCGAGAAACTCCTTTCCTGCCTCAGCCGCGAGCTTGCCACCCACTTCAATCTGGAAGGCGAGCTCGATCTCGAGCTGCTCCGCGCCTGGACCCCGCCCACGCAAATCGCGTCGACGTGGGGCGTCGTCGTCACGGAATACCCGAACGTCGCCTCCACCGCGATGATCGTGCGTTGCCGCGTGCTCGCCGACAACGCGGTCGTCGCCGACCCGCAGCTGATGGTCCGCGCGGCCCTCTGGCGCGATGCTTGGGTTGCACGCAACCCGCTCACGACCGGCACGACTTTCGATCCGTCCATGTTGGAAACGCGCCGCGTCGATCTGCTCCGCGAACGCGACGCGCTCCCCGCCGCCGTGGGCGATCGTTCTTACGTTTTCTCGCGCGCCGTCTCCGCCGGCCGCTTGCTGACCTGGCGCGACATCGCGCGCCGCCCGCTCGTCAAGAAAGGCGAGTCGGTCGAGGTCTCCGCCGTCGATGGCATGCTCGTGGTGACGATGAAAGCCGTCGCCATGGAAAATGGTGCGCAGGGTGACATGGTCACGGTGCGCAATCCCGATTCACGGAAAGATTTTTCCGCCGTCGTCGTTGATGAAAACCGCGTTCAAGTCCGGTTCTAATCGCTGCGACGCCGTCGCGATCGCCCAGCCCTGCGCCCGCACGGCTTGGATCATCGCGTCGCTTTATGCCGCGGTGGCGATCATCGCGCTCGCGTTCGTGACCAGCGTTCGCGCCGACTCGATTTGGCCGACGTCCGGTCGCGGCACCCCCAGTCTGTTCGCCGATCACAAGGCGGGCGCGGCGGGCGACATCCTGACGATCGTCATCGCGGAATCGGTCGCGGCCCAGAATTCGCAATCGAAAAAGTCCACGCGGGATTCCTCGATCGAAGACGCGATTCAAAAATTCATTTTCACGGGACTGGCCGCCCACAAAGGCGAATTGCCGGGCGTGAACGTTGGCGGCAGCTCGACCTACTCGGGCGGCGGCGACATCAGCAATTCCCAAAGCCTCTCCTCGCGCGCGGCCGTTCTGGTCAGCGATGTCTTGCCCAACGGCAATCTGGTCATCGAGGGCGTGCGCGTCGTTCGATTTTCCGGCGAAACGCAGTACGTCGTGCTGCACGGCTTAGTACGGCCGGACGACATCGCCCGGGATAATACGGTGATTTCCTCGAACGTGGCGGATGCCCGGGTCGAATTCTACGCGGAAGGCGCGCTCACCGATGCCCAAAAACGCGGGTGGCTCGCGAAGGTGTACGAAAAACTCCGACCGTTCTAGCGCGGCGCAGCCGCCATGAAGAATGATGAATTGAGAATGTAGAAACCAAGGAAAGCAGGATTTCAGGATGAAAACAGCAGGACGCACTCTCTCGAACCTCCGCCGGCCCATCAGCCGGCTGGTGTGGTCATTCTGCATTCTGCCGGCTGCGTTCTTCCTTGGTACCAGCGCGCACGCCTCGCGCGTCAAGGATCTCACTCTCGTCGAGGGCGGACGCGACAATCAGCTGGTCGGTTACGGTCTCGTGGTCGGTTTAGCGGGCGACGGTGACAGCAACGCGATCGCGACGCTGCGTTCGGTGGCAAACGTGCTCCAACGCTTCGGCATCACGGTCAGCTCCACCGATCTCAAGGCGAAGAACGTCGCGGCGGTCATGGTGACGGCGGACATCGCTGCCTTTTTGAAGACCGGCGCGCGGATCGACGTGCATGTCGCCTCGATGGGCGATGCAAAAACGCTTCAAGGCGGCGTGCTCCTTCAGACTCCGATGATGGGTGCCGACGGCCGCACATATGCGGTGGCGCAAGGCCCGGTCGCGATTGGCGGCTTCTTCGGTGGCACGGGTGGCGCCGGCGGCGCGACGGTGCAAAAGAATCATCCCACGACGGGCACGATTACGAATGGTGCGATCGTCGAGCGGGAAATTCCCGCCACGTTCGTCCACGACAACACGCTGCGGCTCTTGCTGCACAATCCGGATTTCACGACCGCCTCGCGGATGGCCGATGCGATCAACGCACAATGGCCGGCGAGCGCGACCGCGATCGACGCCGCGACGATTAGCGTCGCGATGCCGGGACCGTATCGCGGGCGCGACGTCGCTTTTGTCGCCGACCTCGGCCAAATCGAAACCACGGCGGATACGTTGGCCCGCGTCGTCATCAACGAGCGCACCGGCACGATCGTCGCCACCTCCACGGTGCGCCTGTCGCAAGTCGCGATTTCGCACGGCGCGCTGACGATCTCGATTACTTCGCAAATGGGCGTCAGCCAGCCGAACGCCTTTGCGGCCGGCGGCCAGACCACCGCGGTGCAAAGCACGCAGACGAGCGTGGACGAGAAGAAGGGCGGCTTCACGATTCTGAACGATCCGCCGACGATCGAGCGGCTCGCGACTGCGCTCAATGCGCTGGGGGTCTCGACCCGCGAGATGATGGCCATCTTCCAATCGCTCAAGCGCGCCGGCGCGTTGCAGGCCGACTTGATCATCAACTGAGCATGAACGTCACCGGCATCAACGCTCTCGGACAGGCCGACGCTCATCGTGTGACGGAGCTGACGGCGCAGCAGCGCGCGCAAGCGGCGCATCTTTCCGGCGCGGCCCTGCGCAATGCGAGCGAAGCGGAACAACGCGCCGCGGTGGCCGCGCAGTTCGAAGCGATCCTCGTCCGGCAGATGCTCGGCAAGACCGTTACGTCGATGCTCGGGTCCAAAGACAGCGCCGCGACCGGCGTGTACGGCGATCTCCTCACCGACAAGTTTGCGCAGCAATTGACCGCCGGCTCCGGCCTTGGCCTGGCGCGCATGCTCGAACGACAACTCGCACCCCGCGGCGCCGATGCCGCGACGCCCAAGGCTTCGTAATTCGTGAACGCTTCCATGTCCCTTTCCATGAGCACCGCCTGGCAAGATATCGCCGACACGCTCCGCGCCGAGCTGATCGAGTACGGCGAGCTGCTGCGCTTGTTCGAAGAGCAACAACGCAGCTTGTTCAATCGCGAGCCAGACGACGTTCTGCGCTACGCCAACGAAATCGAAGCGCAGGCGCACCGGTTGTCCGATTCCCGCCTGCGGCGCGAACAGCTCGTCAGCGGATTTGCGCTGGCGAACGGCCGTCCGGCCAACACCTCGTTGCGCTCGATGTTGCCGCTGATCGAACTCGATGCGCGGCCGCTGCTCGAAGCGCTCATCAACGAAGTCAATGCGCTGCTCCATCGCGTGCGCCGCACCAGCCGTCACAACCACACGTTGCTTTCCCGCACGGTGGAGATGCACCAGGAAACGCTGCAACAGCTCCGGCCGCAGACGTTCATGAAGACGTATTCGCCGGCCGGCCGGCTGTCGGTCGCCACCACGCTCCCGCAATCGACCCTGCGGGCGACCGGCTGAACGAATTTTGGATTTTGGATTCTCGATTTTCGAATTCCTCCTCCGCCCAGCTCACGCTCCAGCACTGACCCAAACCAAACCTTCGACCACCGACCCTCGCTGACGGATTCCTCCATCCAAAATCGAGAATCGAAAATCGAAAATACCCGCCATGTCCGGCCTCTTCGCCACTCTTAATTCCTCCGTCAAAGCGATCACGGCGCATAGCCGCGCGATCGAGACGACGGGCAAGAATTTGGCGAATATCAACAACGCCGGCTATGCGCGGCAACGGGTGGTATACGGCGACCGCGGCACGATCATGACGCCGGAGGGCGCGGAAAGCCTCGGGCTGGAAGCGCTCGGCGTGCAGCACATGCGCGACCAGCTGCTGGATTTGCAGGTCGCGCGCGAAATTTCGCTCACGGCTTCGTACAAGGCCGAGCAAAGCGGCTACCAGCGCGCCCAAGCCGGCCTCGGCCAGAGCATCGACCGCACGAACGTCTCGAGCACGACGGGCACCTCGGACAACGGCCTCGGCGCCGCGCTCGATAATTTCTTCAACGCCTTTCAAAGCCTCGCGGTCAGCCCGACCGATGACGGCCAGCGCGTGACCCTGCTGCAGAAGGCGGCGATCCTCACCGATCGCTTCCAGCTCGCCAATCAGCGGCTCGCGCAGGTCCAGTCGGATCTCAATGCGCAGGTGAGCAGCGACGTCAGCTCGGTGAACACCTTGTTGTCGACGATCGCCGACCTGAATTCGCAGATCGCACGTTTCGAAATCAATGCCCCGGGCACGGCGGTGGATCTTCGCGATCAACGCCAAACGAAGCTCGAGGAGCTCGCGGCGAAGCTGCCGGTTACCGTCGTGGATTCGGGCGGCGTCGTACAGCTCACCGCGAAAGACGGCAGCGGCAATCCGGTCGTCCTCGTCAACGGCGCGGCGGTGCAAGGTTCGATCGCTTTCAACGGCACTCAGATTACCGGCGGTACTTCCGCGACGGCGCTCGCTTTGACCGCAGGCTCGATCGAGGGCTCGCTCACCGCGCGCGACGGAGCGGTGCAGACGCTGCGCGACAATCTCGACGCTTTGGCGCACCAACTCGTCACATCCGTCAATGCCAAGTACAACCCGACGGGTTTGACGGGCGATTTCTTCACCGCCAGCGGCACCACCGCGGGCACGATCAATATCGTGAGCTCGATCACGTCGGCGACGCTCAAGGCGAGCGACGGCGGCGCGGCCGGCGATAACACGGTGGCTTTGGCGATCGCTCAGCTTGCGAA
Source organism: uncultured Opitutus sp. (assembly GCA_966252355.1). Lineage (GTDB taxonomy): Bacteria > Verrucomicrobiota > Verrucomicrobiia > Opitutales > Opitutaceae > ER46. The sequence goes on from CBINOT010000138.1 coordinate 10,213, forward strand.
CACTTCCTTCACGACGGCCGGCGGCGACTACATTGACGGCACGTTCTCCGGCTACTTTAGCAAAACTGTCAGCACGATCGGCCAAGCTCTCGCCGGCGCCAACGCGCGCGTCGAGGATCAGGGCAACATCGAGAAGCTGGTGCGCGGCCAGCGCGATTCCGTGAGCGGCATTTCGCTCGATGAAGAGATGGCCGACCTGATGAAATTTCAGCGCGCGTTTCAGGCTTCCTCGCGCGTGTTCAGCGTCGTCGACGAATTGCTCGACACCGTGGTCAACCGCCTAGGCGTGTGAGCTCCGCCCCGAACTGACCTCCTTCCTCCATGCGCATCACCAACAATACGGTTTCGGAAAGCATCGTGGGGCAGATCCAGAACCTGGGATCGCAGCAGGCGAAGCTGCAGACTCAGGTGGCGACCGGGCAGCGCATCTTCCAGCCGGAGGACGATCCCGCGTCGGTGGGCCGCGTGCTGGATCTCCAGTCCGAGCAACGCCGGATCGCGCAATATCAAGGCAACGCCGCGCGGGCGCTGCAAATCAGCCAGGCGTCGTTTTCGGGTTTGCAAGGTTTGAAGACCGTTTCCGATCGCGCCGCCCAAATCGGCACGCTCGGCTCCGGTGCGATCAATGCCTCGCAGGCGCAGGCCTATGCTTCGGAAGTGAATCAGCTCATCGAGCAGGCGCTGCAGCTGGGCAATTCGAAATTCGGCAACGATTATCTCTACGCCGGCACGGCGGTCTCCACCGCGCCTTTTGTCGCCACCCGCGATGCGCAGGGCAATGTGACCAGCGTCGCGTATGCCGGGAACGTGGCCCGCAGCTCGATTCCGTTGTCCGAGACGGCCACGGTCGCGCCGAATACGAGCGGCACCACGAACACCGGCCTCCGCGATTTTGTGAACCAGCTGGTGGCTTTGCGCGATGCGCTCAATAGCGGCAACACCGCGTCGATTCAGGCCGTTCAACCGAATCTGATCGCGACCGAAGACAGTTTGGTCTCCGCCCTTGCCGAGCACGGCGGCGTGCAAGCGCGCATTCAAGCGAATCAAGATCAGCAATTGGACCGCGGGACCAACGTCGAGAAACTTGTTTCCGGCGAAACCGACGCCGATTTGCCATCGACCATTGTCAAGCTGACCCAAACGCAAACCGCGTATCAGGCCGCGCTCCAATCCGCCGCAAGCATCATGCGCATCTCCCTCCTCGACTACATCCACTAGTACCCCAACGCCTACTCGATTTCCATGAAAGTCCTTCCCGAACTTTATCCGACCGACATTGACGTTCCACCGTCAAACGAGATCCATCTGCCACAAGGGATCATCGGCTTCGCCACCTACAAGCGGGCGGAATTGCTCTACCTCCCGGATCATCTGCCGTTCCTCTGGATGAAGCTGCATGGCGCCACCGACCATCTGCACTTCATCGTGATCGAGCCGGGCGGGATCGTGCCGGGCTATGAGCCGGAAATCTTCGACGAGGACGCCGAGCAGCTCGGCATCGTCGACCCCGCGCACGCGATGATCCTCAACATCGTCACGCTGCGTAATCAGAATCCCGTCGAGGCGACGGTGAATCTGATCGGGCCGTTGGTCGTCAACCGCCGCACGCGCGTCGGCCGCCAACTCGTCATCTCGAACTACTCGCGTTACAGCGCGCACCACGCGCTGGTGGAAAACCCGCAGGCGTCTTCGGTCGCCCGCACAGTCTAGCCCGCCATGCTCGTTCTCTCCCGCAAGGTCAACGAGGCGATCGTCATTGGCGACTCCGTGGAGATTCGCATCACGCGCATCGAGGGGGACGTCGTTAAAATCGGCATCTCCGCTCCGCGCGATATCGCGATCTTCCGCAAGGAGGTCCTGACCGACATCGCCGCCAGTAATCAAGCCGCGGCCGTTCGCCATGGCAAACCCGGCGGCCCGCTGCCGGCGCTGCCCACGAAGCCCAACGTCGCCAAGCCCGTTTCGGCGGCGGAAAAGCACGCCGCCGAAAAAGTGGCCGCGCCCGAAAAATCCGGCGTTCCCGCCGTTGCTCCGAAATCCTGATCCAGCATCACCCCGATTAATCGTACCGACTTACTCCAACTTTAATCCAGTACCGCCATGAGCGTCATCAATACAAACATCCAAGCCATCGCCGCCGCCCGTAACCTGAACCGCAGTCAGGAAATGCTCGGCCGCTCACTGAACCGGCTCTCGTCCGGTTCGAAGATCGTCAATCCGTCCGATGACGCCGCTGGTCTCGCGGTGTCGGAAAAACTCGACGCTCAAAACATGCGGGTGCGGGCCGCAACGACGAACGTTCAAAACGCCATCTCGTACACGCAGTCCTCCGACGGCTTCATGAGCGGCATGACGAAGATCCTCGCCCGCATGAGCGAGCTCGCCCTCCTCTCGAAGGACGTCACGAAGAACTCGACGGACGTCGCCCTCTATCAGAAGGAGTTCACCGCGCTGCAGGATCAACTGCGCCAAACCATCGGCGGCACCACGGCGCAGATCGGCGGCACGGCCGATATCACGACCGCGTCCGGCTTCCCGCCCCTGGGCCAGTTCAACGGCATCACGATCTTCGGCAACGATGGCTCGACCGACGGCAGCGGCTCCGGCCTCAGCGTCACGGTCGGCCAGGCGGTCGGCCAGAATATGACCATCCCGCAGATCAACCTGCGCGATGGCTCGATGGGCGCGATCATCGCGCAGGACAGTTCGGGCAATTACACGCTTTCGCTGAGCTCCAGCAGCGTCATCGCCTCGCTGACGAACGGCATTCAAGACGTCGCCACCGAACGCGCCTCGCTCGGTGCGTCGCAATCGCGCCTCGAGCTCGCCGCGTCGAGCTTGCAGGTCGAATACGAGAATTTGGGTTCCGCCATCTCGCGCATTCGCGACGTCGACGTGGCCGAGGAATCCACGCAATTCGCTCGGTTCAACATTCTCGTGCAGTCCGGCACCGCGATGTTGGCGCAGGCCAACCAGACGCCGCAGTCGGTGCTGAAACTGCTCAACGGCTAGTTTTTTACCACGCGCCGTCGCCGACCGCGCCATTGATGAAATGGCGCTCTCGCCTTGGCCCGGGGTTCCCGGGTGGGCGGCGCGAACAAAAGTCAGTGCAGCAGCCAACAGGGCCGGTCCGTTTCGGACCGGCCCTGAAACTTTTTTGTGGGGCCGCTCCACCGGTATCCACCCCTTCATCGTAATCTTAATCGTGATCGTGCTCTTGCTCGTGATCGGTTCGGGGCGAATCGACCGAACAATCGATCACGATCACGAGTACGATTACGAGGAGACTCGAGGTGTAGCTGGGCTCCAGCCGGGCCGAGACGATTTTGGCGTTCTCGGCTCCGCCGCCCGATCATCCCAGCGGGACGCGCAGCCTGAACGTCGTCCCGCTTGGCGATGAATCGACTAACTCGAGCGTCGCACCGATTTGCCGCGCGATCAGATGGCTGATCGCGAGCCCGAGCCCGGTGCCTCCCGCTCGCCCTGTCCGACCCGGCTCGAAGAGATGCGCCCGAATCGATTCGGGGACGCCACGCCCTTCATCGCTGACCAAGAGCGTAACGGCGCCGGCCTTATCCTCCAGCGTCACGTTGACATGCCGCCCGGGATCCGTCGCCTCGATGGCGTTCTGCACGAGGTTCGTCGCGATCAGGCAGATCAGGCTCCCTCGATGACTGTCGATCGAATGGGGAAACGCGTCCTTCACCGACAACACGACGCCTTTGGCCGCGGCTGCCGCCGCGTTGCGGTCGCGGATCGTGTCGGCCAGCTCGGCGCCGCTCAGTTCGTAACTCGTCTGAGTCCCGGTGTCGCCAAGAAGCGCGACGGTCTCGTGAATCATCGATTGCATCCGCTCGGTATAGTCCGCCGCGGATTGCCAATCGGCTGGCCCAGTGCTGCCGTCGGCCGCCCGATCCGCCACGACCGCGCGTAGCCCTGCGACCGGTCCCTGCAAGCCGTGGATCAGATGCGAGGTGATGACGCCCAGCGCCGAGGTCTTGGCCGCGAGCGTGAGTTCGAAATTTGCCCGCGTGAGCCGTTCGTTGCGCTCGGCAATGATTTGCTGCGCCCGTGAGAGCCCGGCGTACGCCCCGGCGAGAACGAGCACGATCAAGGCGCTGCCGAGCGCGAGCGTTTGCATCGTTTGCCGATTCATCCGCCAGTCGATCGCATGCAACTCCGCCGTGAGCGGCTGGGCATCGATGAAATATTTGATGAACCCGACGGTCTGTCCCGTGCCGGCCGCGCGCATGGGCAATAGAATCTCGAGAATTGGCTGCCGCTGCGGTTCGGGCACCGTGCGCTCGTCGGCAAAATAGCGGTCGACGGGGAACTCCGCATCGTACCGGCTGATGTGCTCGCCGCCAAGGAGCCGGGCGAAATCGTCCGGGGCGAGTTCGGTTTGGACGAGCGATGTCGGCGACGATTGGAGGACATTGCCCTCGGCGTCGTAAATCGCGACGCCGCGCATGCCGGTGACCGCGCGCAGTAACGACGAAAGCAGCATTTCCGGCACGAAGGCGTGATTTCCCGGGTCCGCTTCCGCCTCTCGTAACTGGGCCTGCGCGACCATGTACAATACCGCCGCATCGCGCTCGAAGATCTTCTGGTGAATATCGCCGCGCAGATCCGCCCGAAATAGCACGACGGTAATGGCAAAAATCGCGATGAGCAGAATTCCGGTGACCCCGGTGGCCAAGGCGAGGCGAAGGCGAAATCCATTCATTGGCTCGCGGCGCTTTTGTCCTGATTGAGCCGATACCGCAAAAACTCGCGCGTGACGCCGAGCCGCCGGGCTGCGGCGGAAACGTTGTGATTCGTTTCGCGCAAGGCGTCGGCGATGAGCTCGTCGATCAGGCCGTCGATGGAAAAGCCGGTTTCCGGCAGGCGCCACGCCGGGTTGCGCCACGTCGGCATGCCGCCGACGTCGCCGCCCAGATGCGCAAAGTCCAGCGCGTGACTCTGGCCGAAAATGACCGCGCGTTCGAGCTCGTGCGCCAGTTCGCGCACATTGCCCCGCCAAGGCTGCGCGAGGAGCCGGTTTTCGCCGTCCCGCGTGATATACAGATCCGGCAAACGATGCCGGCGCGCGATCCGCGCGAGCAAATGATGCGCGAGGGCGATGACGTCGGTGCCGCGTTCGCGCAGCGGCGGCAACGTGATCCGCAACAGGTTCAGCCGATGATAAAGATCCTCGCGAAATGCGTGCTCCTGGACCAATTCGACGAGCGGGCGATTCGTCGCCGCGATGAGTCGGACGTCGACGCGCAATTCGCGGGTGCTGCCGACTCGGCGGACGGTGCCCTCCTCGACGGCGGTGAGGACCTTGGCTTGGACCGTGGGCGGCAAAGAACCGATTTCATCCAGGAAGAGCGTGCCGCCGTCCGCCGCCTCGAAGAGCCCGAGGCGCCCCTGTTTCGCGTCGGTGAACGCCCCGCGCTCGTGTCCGAAGAGCTCCGATTCCGCGAGCGTTTCCGGTAGCGCCGCGCAATTGACGCTCAAGAAGGTCTGCTTCGCGCGGGTTCCTTGACGATGCATCCAGCGCGCCAGCGCGGTCTTGCCGGTGCCCGTCTCGCCTTCGATCAGCACCGGAGGCAGCGAGCGTTCGAGCCGCCGCTCCGCGGCCAGGATCGCGTCAAGCTGAGTGCGCACCGCGTTCAAGCTCGGGCCAAAAAACAGCTGGTCCGCTTCGGTCGCGAGTTGCTGACTCCGATATTCATCGCGGCGCGTCGCCATCCGCTCGGCCCGGCAGCGGACGAAGGCGAGCGGCAATTCTTCGGCCTCAAACGGCTTGGCGAGATAATCGCCCGCGCCGAGCCGCATCGCTTCGACGGCTTTCTTCACGCCCCCAAACGCGGTCATCACCACGACGCCGGTATTCTCGGAAAATGCGCCATCGCGTAGCAGCTCCAGCCCTTCGCCGTCGGGGAGATGCAGGTCAATCAGCGCGAAATCGAAACGGGCGGTGTCCAGCAGGCGGCGTGCTTCTTGGATCCGGCCGGCCTCCGTGACATTCGCCCCGATCCCGCGCAGATATGCGGCGCAACGCTTGCGCAGCCCGGCGTCGTCCTC
>CBINOT010000139.1:0-16277 GCA_966252355.1 uncultured Opitutus sp.
CGGACATATCGGTACGCGGCGTGAATGGATGATTTATGATTTTCCAAACGACCAATCGCTGCACCGAAATCATTCCGTCACCCGCGACGCGTGCGTGTGCGATATTGGATTCTTCGCGGCGTTCAGAATTACCGCGCACGAGCAATTCCAAGCCATCTCCCGACGATTCGAAAGCCGACCAAATCATAAATCATAGATCGTAAATCATAAATGGTCCCGCTGTTCCTCATCGCTCTCCTCACGCTCACGACCGCCGCGGTCGCGATGTCGTTGCGCAATCTGATCCACAGCGCGCTGCTGCTCGTGGCAAGTTGGGCGGGGGTCGCGGCATTTTATCTGTGGGCGGGCGCCGAGTTCGTCGCGTTTGCGCAGGTGCTCGTTTACGTCGGGGCCGTTTCGATGATCGTCCTGTTCGCGGTGTTGCTGACGCGCCGTTCGCGCGACGACCTCGCGGTCGCGCCCGGCTCGATCGGCCGCGCGATGAGCGGTCTCCTGGTGGGTGGCGCCGTCATCGGCGTCCTATTTGGCGCCGTGCTCTCGACCGACATCGTCGCGCCGGCCGCGGCGGCGCCGGTGATCAAGGTGCGCGATCTCGGCACGCAATTGATGACCACCCACATCGCGGCCGTCTTGATCGTGGGGGCGATCCTCACGGTTGCCCTCCTCGGCGCCGTGGTGCTGGCCGCGGCAGATCGCAGCGACGGAAAGGATGCCCCATGAGAATGTGTGGGCGTCCGTTTCTTCGTATAAGGCGGGGTCTCCGAACCCCGCCGTCACGGTCGAGCGCTAGAACGCGAATCAACATTCGCGCGCGATCAAATTCTCATATCGCCACGGCGGGGTTCGGAGCCCCCGCCCTACATGCGCGAACACTCTTTTAGCCTCTTCCCGGAATGTCCCTTTCCCCGCTTCAACTCTGCCTGCTGTTTTCGAGCGCCTTGTTCTGCGTCGGACTCGTCGGCGCTTTGTCGCGGAGCAACGCCATTCTCGTGCTGCTTGGCATCGAGCTGATGCTGAACGCGGCGAACGTGAACTTCATCGCCTTCTGGCGCTTTGGCCCCGCGCCATCCGCGGCGATGGGCGTCGTTTTCGTCATCTTCTCGATCGCCGTGGCGGCGGCCGAAGCTGCGGTCGGCCTGGCGCTCGTGATCGCGATTTACCGTCACCAGAAATCGATCCGACTCGAAGAGGCAACCCGGCTCAAAGGCTAAGCCGGCGATCATTTATGATTAAGATTTATGATTCGTGATTTCCAATCCGCCAGAGATCGCTGCTCGAGAGGGGCGCCTCGCAAACGCCCCCGCATCTGCGTGCCGGTATCCCAATCATAGATCGTACATCATAAATCATAAATGATCGCCGCCTCACAACTCTGGCTGATCCCCGCCCTGCCGCTGGCGGCGGCAGCGATCGGCGCGTTGACGCCACGGCGCGGCCGCGGGCTGGCGTCGGGCGCCGCCATTGCCGCGATGGCCATCGCGTTCCTGCTTTCGTGCGGCGCGCTGACCAATGCCCTCGCGCATCCGGCGGAACATCAGGTCGCGAACTTCGATTGGTTCGCGCTGGGAAATGGCGCGCTCCGGCTCGGCTGGCTGCTCGATCCGCTCACGGCGCTCATGTGCACGATGGTCACCTTTGTCGGGCTGCTCATCTTCATCTTCAGCGTCGGGTACATGCACGACGACGCGAACTTCACCCGTTTCTTCTGCTTTCTCAGCCTGTTCGCGGCGGCGATGCTCGGCCTGCTGGTCGCGAATAGCCTGCTGTTCCTCTTCATCTGCTGGGAGCTCGTCGGACTGGCGTCCTATCTGCTCATCGGCTTTTGGTTCGAGCGTCCCGCCGCAGCGGCGGCGGCGAAAAAGGCGTTCATCACGACGCGTATCGGCGATCTCGGGCTCTTGCTCGGCATGTTGTGGCTGTATCACTCGAGCGGAACGCTGCTGTTTTACGACGGTGGCAATGGCGTGCTGGAACCCATCGTGCTCAGCGATCTCGCGGCGAACATGGTGGGCGGCGGCCTGCTCGCCTCCACCGCGATCGGCCTGCTGATCTTCTGCGGGGCGGTCGGCAAGTCCGGCCAGTTCCCCCTGCACGTGTGGTTGCCGGATGCGATGGAAGGCCCGACGCCCGTGTCGGCATTGATTCACGCCGCGACGATGGTGGCTGCCGGCGTCTTCCTCATCGCGCGGGTGTATCCGCTCATGTCGGCGGATAGCGCGACGCCCTTCGTTTCGGTGCACGCGCTGACGGTAGTCGCCGCGATCGGCGCAATCACCGCGCTGATGGGGGCCGTCATCGCCGTGGCGCAAAACGACATCAAGCGCGTGCTCGCGTTCTCCACCGTCTCGCAGCTCGGCTATATGATGCTGGCCCTGGGCGTAGGATCGTGGGTGGCGGCGATTTTCCACCTGCTGACCCACGCCTTCTTCAAAGCCCTGCTCTTCCTCGGCGCGGGCTCGGTGATCCACGCGGCGCATCATGAGCAAGACATCCGGAGTCTTGGCGGCCTTTCGCGGCGCATGCGCGTGACGTTCGCTACGTTCGCCGTCGGCATGATGGCCCTCGCCGGCGTGCCGTTCCTGTTCTCCGGCTTCTGGAGCAAGGAAGGCATCCTCCACGCGGCGCATGGCTGGCCGGTCTCGCATTTGCCGCTCTACGCCGGACTCGCCGCGGTGGTGCTCACGGCGTTCTATATGACGCGACTCGTGGCCGAAACCTTCTTCGGCCCTCCGCGCACCCACGCGGCCGAGCACGCGCATGAAAGTCCGGCGGTGATGACGACGCCGCTCGTGCTGCTCGCCATCGGTTCCGTGGCGCTCGGCTTCCTCGGCACGCCCGCGTGGCCTTGGCTGCAACGCGTCCTCGAGGGTCGCGCGGAGATCGAATTCGAGCCGCATGCCTTAACCGAGGGCAGCGGGCTGATGATGGTTTCGATTCTCCTGGTCTGCGTCGGTCTTGGCGCTGGTTGGGCGCTGTATGGTCGCCGGCCGCGTCACACGCTCTCGGCGCGCGATCCGCTCCAATCGGCGACGCCGGGACTCTTTGCCGCCCTCGGTGCGCGGCTCGGCTTCGACGCGTTTTATGCCGCGACCTTCGGCCGGCTCAACGCCGCGACGGCCACGCTCGCCGATTTCATGGACCGCTATGTATGGGACGGCGCGGTGCGTTTCCTTGCGCGCCTCGGCGAATTCGGCGGGGTGGTCAATCGCGAGAGCGATGAAGACCTCATCAATGGCGGTTTCGATCGCGTGAGCGCCGGACTTCGCGGCACGGGCAAGGCTTACTCCCAGGCGCAATCCGGCATCCCGCAATCATACCTGCGCTTCGTGGCAATCGGTTTCGTTCTGCTCGTCCTGATCGTGGTGTTGGGAGGTGCGCGATGAGCCGATTGCGGATTTTGGATTTTGGATTGCGGATTGCCGATCCGCGTCACGGCCGTTGGCCCGCGGTCGCTGGACCAAAGGCAGGGCCCGTCTTCAACGGGCGATTCGCCGGTCGGAGACTGGCGCTACGCAGGAGGTACGCATGACGTCGCTCCCGATACTATCCCTCGTCGTCTTCACACCGTGGCTCGGCGCGGTGGTGCTGGCCCTGCTGCGGAACGCGAAGCCGAACGTGAGCCGCGCGCTCGCGCTGCTGTTCAGTTTGTCGACCCTGGTGCTGGGCGGCGTTTTGTGGGCGAGCTTCGACCCGGCGGCGACGACGATGCAATTCGTCGAGCAGCGCGTTTGGATTCAATCGCTGAATGTGCATTACCACCTCGGGCTCGATGGCATGAGCCTGGTGCTCGTGCTGCTGACAGGATTGGTCACGCCTGCCGCGCTGCTGGCGTCGTGGCGCCAGGAACGGAGTCCGCGGCTGTTCGGCGCGTTATTCCTGCTGCTGCAAGGGTCGGCGCTCGGCGTCTTTCTTGCGCTCGATTTCTTTCACTGGTTCGTGTTCTGGGAACTCAGCCTCTTCCCCGCGTTTTTCCTGATCAAGCTGTGGGGCGGTGAGGCCGCCACGCGGGCGGCGTATCAGTTCGTGATCTACACCATCGGCGGCAGCGCGTTCATGCTCCTCGGGTTCGCGGCGCTGTTTGCCACGACGGGCACGATGGATTTCGGTCAACTCGCCCAGCTCGCGGCGGACGGCGATCTCGCCCGCAAGCTCGGCGCCGTCGGCGGCTGGTGGCCGCACGCCGTATTTCTCGGCGTCTTCCTCGGGCTCGCGGTGAAGGTTCCGCTCTGGCCGTTTCATACCTGGCTGCCGGCGGCTTACGCCGAAGCCCCGACCGGCGCGTCGATGTTCCTGACGGGCGTGATGTCGAAGATGGGCGTCTACGGCTTTCTGCGGATTCTGTGGCCGCTTTTCCCGGCCGAGTTGCACGCTGCGGCGCCGTGCTTGCTGTGGCTCGCGCTGGGCGGCGTCGTGCTGGGGGCCTTCGCGGCGATGCGCCAAACCGATCTGAAGCGGATGATCGCCTACTCGTCGGTCAACCATCTCAGCTACTGTCTGCTCGCGCTCTTCGCGGTGTCCGCGGGAAGCGGACGTAACGGCGGCTCGAACGATGCGACCATCGCGGCATTCAGCGGCATCCTCTTTCAAACGTTCAACCACGGCATCTCGGCCGCTGCGCTCTTCTTCTGCGTGGGCGTGCTGGAGACGCGGTCGCGTGTCGCGCAGGATACCTCTTCGAAGGGTCGACGAGCCGAGCTCGCGCCGCCGTCGGCCGCGGATCGAGACCTCAGTGGCTTCGGGGGCGTGCGCGCGGCGGCGCCGATTTTCGCGGGGCTCGCCGGCGTGGCGATGTTCTCCTCGCTCGGACTGCCCGGACTCAACGGTTTCGTCGGCGAATTCTTGATTTTCCGCGGCGTATTTGGATTCGCGCCTTGGGCGGCGAGCGTTGCGTGTCTCGGCTTGCTCGCGACGGCGCTCTTTCTCCTGACGTTCTGGCAGCGTGTCTTTCACGGCCCGCGGGCCGGCGCCGCGAAGAGCGCTTTCGCCGACCTGCACGGAGTCGAATACGTCACGCTCGTGCCCCTCGTGGCCCTGATGTTCGTGCTCGGCCTTTACCCTCAGCTGCTCGCCGGCGTCATCAACCCGCTCGTCACCCAATGGGCTGCGCACCTGCCATGAAGGGAAACCAAAGTAGCGCGCATCAAGTAGCGGGTAGCGAGCATGCGGCCATCGCGCACCTGCGGGACGGCCACTCGCTACGCGCTACTTGCTCCTCGCTCCTTTTCCGCTCGGTCCCATGAACGCCCTACCCTGCACGATCTACGTTTCGTTCGTCGGCGCCTTGCTGTCATGGCTGGCCGGCATGCGTTCGGCCGTTGCGGCGCGCTGGATCGCATTGGCGGCGGCGGCCGCAGGATTCGCCATGGCGCTGCGAGCCGGGATCGATTTCCAGTCGGGACCGGGTCTGCAAACCCTGATCGACGTGCCGTGGATTTCCGAAATGGGTGTGCGCTACCATCTCGCGGTCGACGGCATCAGCATGACGCTGATCGTCCTCACCGGGCTGGCGGCGACCGCCGGGATTCTATTTTCGTGGAACATCGAGGAACGGGTCGGCGAGTTTTTCGCCTTGTTTCTCGCGCTGATCGGCGGCGTGTACGGCGTGTTCATGAGCGCGGACGCGTTCGTGCTCTTCGTGTTCTACGAGATCGCGATCGTGCCGAAATATTTCCTCATCGCAAACTGGGGTTCGACGAACCGCGAGTATGGCGCGATGAAGCTCGTGCTTTACTCCTTTGCCGGGAGCGCGCTCGTGCTCGCCGGTTTGCTTTGGGCCTATACGATGGGCGGGGCCCACAGCTTCGCGCTCGCCGATCTCGCGGCGGCCGCCACGCACTTCACGCATGCGCAACAACTCGGCATGTTCGCGCAGGTCTTCCTCGGTTTCGCGATCCTCGCCGGCTTGTTTCCGTTTCACACCTGGGCGCCGACCGGTCACGTCGCGGCGCCGACCGCCGCCTCAATGTTGCTTGCGGGCGTCGTGATGAAGCTGGGCGCCTATGGCTGCCTGCGGGTCGCGATCGCCACTTTTCCGGCGGGACTCGCCTTCTGGCAGCCGACGATCGCTTGGCTCGCGATCATTGGGATCGTCTACGCCGGCTTGGTCGCGCTCGTGCAGGATGACTTCAAATTCGTCATCGGCTACTCGAGCGTGAGTCACATGGGTTTCGTCATGCTCGGACTCGCTGCCGCCAACGCGCAGGCCGTCAGCGGCGCTGTCCTCCAGATGTTTTCTCACGGCGTCATCGCCGGGCTGCTCTTCGCGGTGGTGGGCCGCATGGTCTACGATCGTACGCATACCCGAAAGCTGGCCGATCTGCGCACTCTGCCGATGCACCGCTTGCTGCCCTTTGCGGCCCTGACCTTCGTGCTGGCCGGACTCGCCTCGATGGGGATGCCGGGTTTCAGCGGGTTCCCCGCCGAGCTCACGATTCTGATCGGAACCTGGAAGGCGTCGCCGCTCTGGAGCGCCTTTGCCGCCGTCGGCATCCTGGTCGCCGCCGCATTCACTTTACGGGTTGTGCAAATCTCGTTCTTCGGCACCACGGACCGTTCGATTCCGCCTGCCGTCGCGCATACGTCGCACCGGCTGCCGCGGATCACCTGGCCTGAGCGCATCGGCGCTTCATTGCTCATCGGCACGACGGTTTACGTCGGGTTGAAACCGGACGTTCTCCTCCACTGGATCGCGCCGGCACTGCAATCGCCGCTGATGCAAGCGGCACTGAAGGGAGGCCCGCAATGATACCCTCTTTCTCTCCACTCGTTCACGCGTTGCTGCCGGAAGCGTCGCTGGTGGTCGGCGCGCTCGCGGTTCTCGGCCTGGATCTCACCTTCGGACGTCGTCACGGACCGGTGGAGCGCATGCGGTATTCCGCGGTGGTCGCGATGTTCGCGATCCTCGTCGCGCTTTACTACACCGTCACCGGCGGGGCGATCGGCTCGGTTTTCGGCGGGGTGCTCGTTGTGGACAAGGTCACCGTGGCCACGCGCATCGGCATCCTCTTCCTCGCCGAACTGGCGTTGATTCTCTCGAGCGGCACGGCGCGGTTGCGGCATGCGGCGGAATACGTCGCCGTGATTTTATTCGCCACGACCGGCTTCACGTTGATGGCCGCGGCGCATCAGCTGCTCGTCGCTTTCCTGGCTCTCGAGCTCGCAAGCTTGTCGCTGTACATCCTCGCCGGCTTCGACAAATCGCGGCCGGACTCGGCCGAGGCGGCGCTGAAATACTTCCTGCTGGGCGGGATGTCCGCCGCATTTTTGCTTTTCGGCTTTAGTCTGATTTACGGCCTGACGGGATCCATCGACCTCGCGGAAATCGCCAAGCAACTCGCGACTCAACCGACGAGCCCATTGCTCGTGGTCGCGTTGGTGATGGTGCTGGTGGCATTTGGCTTCAAAGCTGCCGCGGCGCCGTTTCACCTGTGGGCGCCGGATGTTTATCAAGGAGCGCCCGCGCCATCGGCCGCGCTGATCGCTTCGGCCTCCAAACTCGCCGGCTTCATCTTTTTCACGCGCCTGCTTTGGAGCGGGCTGGGTGAAACAGCCGGTGCCGGCACGAACTTCCCCCCTGCGGCCGGGTGGATTCCGGTGGTCGCTTTGATCGCAGCTGCCTCGTTGCTCATCGGCAATTTCGGCGCACTGGCTCAAACCAACGTCCGACGACTGCTCGCCTATTCGGCGATCGCCCATTCCGGCGCCATTCTGCTGGGCGTCATCGCCGCGCGCGATGCAGGCGTGGGGCCCTTGTTCTATTATGCCGCGACCTACGGCATCGCGACCGTCGGCGCGTTTGGTGTCATCGGGGCGATCGAAACGACTTCGCCGTGTCAAAAGCTCACGGACCTGGCGGGCTTGTATCGCCGCTCGCCGCTGCTCGCGATCTGCCTCTTCGTGTTCGTCCTGTCCCTCGCCGGCATCCCGCCGCTCGCCGGATTTTTCGGCAAGTTCGCGGTCTTCGCCGCGGCGCTGAAACTGGCGGGGCTCGGCAGCTATGTGGGCTGGCTCGCCTTGGCGGCAATCCTGCTCAGCGCGGTGGCGCTGTACTACTATCTCCTGATCTTGAAGCAGGCGCTCGTGGCGCCACCCACCGCCGAAGCGTCCCGTATCGCCGTCCCCCCGGAAGCGGCGATCGCACTCGTCGTGGCCGCAGCGATGCTCGTTTTTCTTGGCGTGTTTCCGTCGGTGCTGCTGCGGATGGTGGGATAAGCAGGGCCCAATGATCCGTCCGTGCGACGGACCGTTTTCCAAGCCACGGGCAAGATGCCCATGCGACTTCATTCACCTCGAAAACGCTTCGACCGAGCCTGCGGTGGCCGGCTCCTCGTCCTCGAGGGTGAAAACAATCGGCACCTGCATGTGCGTGGGTACCGGCCGCCCACGCTTGAGTCCGGGTTGAAAACGCCATTTCGCCACCGCGGCGGTCGCTGCGCCTTCGAAACCGGCGGCGGTCGAACTGACGGCGTGCACGTTTCGCGTCGCGCCTTCCAGATCGACCACAAAATCGACGATGACCGTTCCGGTGATCCCGAGCATGCGCAAATCGAGCGGATAGGCCGGCGGCGTTCTTAAAACGGGCACCGGCTGGCGGTCGATCGGCGCCGATTCCTCGCCCGATGCCGATCCTGCATCGGCGCGTGGCGAGCTCGGCGGCACCGCTTCGCTCGGCGCGACCGCTGGCTGCGGCACGGCCGGCGATTCCAGCAATAATTCTTTGGCCATCGGGTCGTGCTCCGCGGCGGCATGCAATTGCGCCGCAGCCTTCGCGAGGTCACGCGCGCCACCAATGCCGTTCTTGAGCAGAATGGCATGGAGGGTCATCGCGGGATCGTAACCGTCGCCCGCCGCCTCTTCCACCAGCGTCCGCGCTTTCGCCCAGTCGGCACGAACCGGCGGGACTCCCCGAAGATACAACCGGGCCAATTCGGTCTTCGCGGCCGGCGAGCCGCGTTGTGCAATCTCCTTCAGTTCGTTGAACGCGCGCCGTTCGTCTTTCGCCACGCCCACCCCATTCGCATACAGTTTCGCGAGGATCACGGCGGCATCGTCGTTTTTCAATCGGGCGGCCCGGCGCAATAACTCCACCGCCGACTTCAGGTCGCGATGGCCTGCTTGCCCACCGCTCAAATAAAAATCGCCCACGCGAGCCAACGCGCTCGCGTCGCCGGAATCGATCGCGCGGCGCAGCAGCCGACGGCCTTCCGCCGCGTCCGCGGCGACGCCCTCCCCCATGGTGTACGCAACCCCGAGATTCGCCACCGCCAACATATTGCTTTGGTCGGCGGCCCGCCGAAACCAGGTCACGGCCTCCGCCTGGTCGACGGCGACACCGGTGCCAAGCGCCAACATCGATCCCACTTTATTCTGCGACCAGGCGTCACCCGCTTCGGCCAAACGGGCGTAGTCGAAAAATGCGCCCGTCAAATCGCGGGCGACTCCGCGGCCTTTCTCGTGCATTTCGGCGAGCCGCCTCCGTGCCGCGATGTCGCCTCCGTCGGCCGCGACGTCATACCAGCGCAGCGCCGTGGCGTCGTTCCGCGGGAGCGCCTTGCCTTCGTAAAACAGATCGCCCACATGGCGGGCCGCAGCGAAGTCGCCGGCGTCCGCGGCACGCTCATACCAAACGATGGCCCAATAAATATTGGGGCTCGTCCCCTTGCCGCCCTCGTAACGCTCCGCGACCGCCCGCATCGCATCCTTCGAGTCCGCCCGAGCGGCGCGCAGCAGCCAGTCGAACGCCTTCGTCTCGTCACGCGGCACACCGCCCTCGCCTGACGTGTAATTGGCCGCGACCTCGAGCATGGCGTCCACCTCGCCTTGCTCCGCCGCCGCCAGCAGCGCTTGCCTGCCGGCGCGTTGCTCGAGCTGCTCGCGCCGCTCGATCGCTTTCGCGTTCGCTTGGCGGAGCGCAGCACGCGACGGCAAGCGCCCCAGCAGGCCGAAATTGACATACAGCGCGAAACCGAGCGCGACCAACCAGACCGCCGTCGCCGCGACGATCGCGACGACGTGCCAGCGGACCGTTGGCGGCGATTCCGGCGAGAGCATCCTCCGAGCCTGATGAGGCCCGGGCGCGCTGCGCAATCTTATCGCGTCCCGGACCTCACCGGGCGCCCAGCGCCGTCACACCGGCGATCAGGACGACGACAGCGCTGTCGCCGGAGGGATGAATTTCCAGGGACTGCACCGCCACGTTGGGACGCGGGTTGTCGAGCCTGACCACATAACAAAACCGCTCGTTGGTCGCGGACGGATGCACCGCGGTCACGAAAACCGGTTTCGCCCATTCCGACTCGAACTGCGGTACCGCGGACCACGAATCTTGGAAGGCGGCGGCCGCCGGCTCGTGGTGCGGAGGAAAATAGGGCCGCAACGGCACGCGATGCTCGTCCCCATCTTCGTAGATCCAACGATAGTCGCCGGCCGGCGCGGGTCCCTGGACATAAAACGCGGCGTGCAACACGAAGAGACTTTTCACGCGGGCACCTACGGGCAGCGTCGCTTTCCCCGTCGGACGCACATCCGCCACCAGCAGCGGACGATTGATCATGACGTGCGCGACGGCCTTGTGACCGTCGCCTTCGTCCGGCAGCAGAAACGGCACGCCGCGAAACGCGCAGAGGCCCTTCGGCAATTCCAAGCGGTCGTGCTCGCGCAGCCAATAAAGCGAGCCAGCCGTACGCACGGTGCAGTTCGCAATCGGCGCCAACGACAACGGCTGCCATTCGCGGCCGTCGACGGCGGGGGCGTCCGCAAACGGCGCGCCATAGAGCTCCGAGAAAAGCGCCTGGCGCGCCGGACCGAGCGCGGCGGTATCGCCATTGGCGGTCGCGCTCAGGACAGCCAGGCGTCGCTCGGTGTAGATATCGGTGCGCATGGTCGCGGACCGCGGCGTCGTGGACCAGCCTTCGCGCCACTCCCCGGAGTGCAGGATATGTTTCGGATGATGCGGCGGATCGAATTCGTGATTCTGAATTTGGCTGAGGAGCAGATCGATCGCGGCGGCCCCGACATCGGCAAAGCGCCCGTCGATGCAACTCAGCGGGAAATTGATCGCGCCCGGATCGAGCTGGCCCAGTCCGATGTCTTGCGGAATGCGAAAGCCGAGGCTTTGCAGCCACGATTGCGGATGCCAATGGCTGGTCACGATCGAGTCGGGCTGCCGGTCCTTCAACCAGCGCGCGAAGCCGGCGAGGTCGTGCACCGGGCCGATCCAACACCCGGCGCGTTCCGCCGACGGCAGCTCTTCCTGAAACTCGAGCAAGGCCGCCCGAGCGAGTTGTTTCGTATACGTCGGATGCCAGTCCACGAGCGCGAGGCCGATGCGGCGGAAACCGAGCGCGCGCATCGAATGCAAGGCGAGGAGCGTGTTGCCAAAATAATCGGACGAGGCGCGATTGAGATCTTTGCGCACGGGGTCGATGTCGATTGCCACCGCGGCCATGCCGCTCAGATCGATGGTCATCGCTTGGTTCTCGGACTCGGGAATCGCGAGGATCGCCGCGCGAATGCCGCGGGCCCGCAGAATCGCCGAGATGCGCGCGGCAGGCATGTTCGGATCCGCGAGCCAAAACTCCTCGAGGCGAAAACCCAACGCGGCGGCGCGGGCCGAGGCGCCCTCGAACATTTTTGCCCACGGCACGTTCAGCTTCCACGAATCGCGCGAAGCGCGGGGATTCAGGAACGCGATGACGGGCGAGACCGACGTCGGCACGCCCGTGCGCAAGCTGGCCATCAGCGCGCTGATGTACGGGTTGCTGCGATACCCGAGCGTGTGCGCGAGCTGGCTGACCCGGCGCCGCGTGGCCTCGGAGATGCGCGGGTCGTTGCGCAAGGCCCGTGAAACGGTTGCACGCGTCAATTGCGCCGCGTCCGCGATTTCCTGCAATCGAACCAAACTCATGACGTTGAGCGAGTGGAACCTCTCGGTCGGAGCACAGCCGTAACGCCGTAGGGGTGGCGCGGAGACGCAGCGGAGTACGGGGATCCGTGACGAACGAGCGGGCGCCAACTGACCTATCGTCGCGACAAAGGAGCCGAACTATAATGTAACGGATTACTGATTTTTTTCTTGTATAGTGCGTTCGCGCGCACCCTGCGAGCGTGCGACTAAATAGTTTACCCTAAGCAGCCGGTCACGAGCTGCCGGACTTGCGCAGGTGGCAGCGCCGCTTCGCGTCGTTACGGCCAAAGTTGCTCCGCGGCGGCGGCCCGAGTGGCGCAAGGATGGCCTCGGCGAGGCGCGTCGGCATGCAACGGGTTAACTCCGGCGTCGTTCCTCGATCATTATATCCCTGCAACGGCGTGCGCGACGGCGGGTTTGTTATAGCGGCGGCGGCGGGTACGCATGCTACGTCTGCGATCCAATTAAAAACCCCTGACCGTCATGTTGAAAAAAATCATCGGGCGCTTCGCCCAACTTACATCGGACGTCATTGCCACCGGAGCCGCGCCTCTCGGTCGCCGCCTCCTCCGCCTCATCCTTCCGGCTACTCTGCTCGGCGGAGCGGCCAGCGCCGCCAGCGCCCAAACGTTCAACTACGCCGAGGCGCTGCAGAAATCGATGTTCTTCTACGAGTGCCAGCGTTCCGGGCCGCTGCCGGCGAACACGCGCGTGACGTGGCGGGCCAACTCCGCGCTGAACGACGGCGCCGATGTCGGCCGCAATCTCACGGGCGGCTGGTACGATGCAGGCGATCACGTGAAGTTCGGCTTCCCGATGGCGTTCTCCGCGACCGCGCTCGCGTGGGGAGCCATCGACTTCCAGGCCGGCTACGTATCGTCCGGGCAGCTGCCGTACGTGAAAAACAATCTCCGCTTCGTGAACGACTACTTCATCGCCTGCCATACCGCGCCGAACGAGCTGTGGGGCCAAGTCGGCAATGGCAGTCTCGACCACGCGTGGTGGGGATCCGCGGAGGTGCTGCCGATGAGTCGTCCTGCCTACAAGATCGACCCGACACACCCCGGCTCGGATCTCGCCGCCGAGACGGCTGCCGCGATGGCGGCCGCGAGTATCGTGTTTGCCACCGACGACCCGACCTACAGCGCGACGCTGAAGAACCACGCCATCCAGCTCTACAATTTCGCCGACACCTACCGCGGCGTGTACTCCGATTCGATCACGGATGCCGGCGGCTATTATCGGTCGTACAGCGGCTACAACGACGAGCTCGTCTGGGGCGCGATCTGGCTTTACCGCGCCACGAACGATCCCGCTTACCTCGCGAAAGCCGAGTCTTACTACGCCAATCTCAGCAACGAGCCGCAATCGACGACCAAATCGTATCGCTGGGGCATCGCCTGGGACGACAAGTCTTACGGCTGCTACGTGCTTCTCGCTAAACTGACCGGGAAGCAAATCTACAAGGACGACGCGGAGCGGCATCTCGACTATTGGACCGACGGCTACAACGGCCAGCGGATCACCTACACCCCGGGCGGCCTCGCCTGGCTCGACCAGTGGGGCTCGCTGCGGTACGCGGCCAATACCGCGTTTCTGGCGTTGTACTATTCGCCCGTGGCGACGACCGCGGCGAAGACCACGAAGTACACCACCTTCGCCCGCCGGCAGATCGACTATGCGCTCGGCTCGAATCCCGGCAATCGCAGCTTCGTATGCGGCTTTGGCACGAACCCGCCGCGCAATCCCCACCACCGCACGGCTCACGGCGCCTGGGCGAATAATCTCTCCGGCCCGCCGACCGATACCCGGCACGTCCTTTACGGCGCGCTGGTCGGCGGACCGGGCAGCAACGACGCGTACACGGACGACCGCAGCAACTTCACCAACAACGAGGTCGCCACGGACTACAACGCGCTGTTTTCCGGCGCGCTCGCCAAGCTCGTGACCGACGTCGGCGGCACCGCGTTGACGAATTTTCCGGCGGCGGAAACGCCGAGCGGCGAATTCCTGATCGAAGCGAAACAGAACGCCGCCGGCACGAACTTCATGGAGGTGGCCGTGTGGGCCAGCAATCACACCGCGTGGCCGGCGCGCATTCCGCAGCAGTTCCGTTTCCGGATCTTCGTCAATATTTCGGAGGGAATCTCCGCCGGATACACGGCGAGCAGCTACACGGTAACGACGAATAACGGCAGCACCGTTTCGGTAACGCCGCTGCAAGTGTGGGATTCCGCGCAGAATATCTACTTCACCGAAGTCACCTTCAAAACCGGGGTGGTCATTTGGCCAGGCGGCCAGGGTGAATCGACGGAAGAAGCGCAAATCCGCGTCTCGCTGCCCAACGCACCGGCCACGGCATGGAGCACCGCGAACGATTACTCCTTCCAGGGGCTCGACGGCACATTGCGCCAAACCGCGAACATCCCGCTCTACGCCGACGGCGTGCTGGTATTCGGCGCCTTGCCCACGACCAACGGCACATCGCTCACGGTCGCGCCGACCGCGCTGTCGTTCGCTTCCGCGGCCGGCACCAGTTCCGTGAGCGTGACCTCGAACGTCAGCTGGACGGCCAGCGCGAACCAATCGTGGATCAGCGTCGCCCCCGCCACCGGCTCCAACAATGCCTCGCTCGCCGTGAGCGTAACGGCGAATACAGGGACGACCGCGCGTTCCGGCACCGTCACCGTCACGGGCAGCGGGATCTCGCGCACCGTCACGGTGACTCAAGCGGCTCCGGCCACGAACTCGCTCTCCGTCTCGCCGACGTCACTGTCGTTCGCATCGGGTGCGACCAGCGGTACGGCGACGGTCACATCGAACGTCAGCTGGACCGCATCGGCCAATCAGACCTGGATCGCAGTCACGCCGGCGAGCGGCGCGAATAACGGCACGCTCACGGTGAGCGTCACGGCGAACACGGGCACCGCATCCCGCACTGGCACCGTGACCGTGGCGGGCGGCGGTCTGACCGCAACGATCAGCGTCACGCAAGCGGCGCCGGCGACCGGCAGCACGCTCACGGTGTCGCCAACGTCCTTGTCGTTCGCTGCCGGCAGCGGCAGCGCCGCGGCGACGATCACGTCGAATGTGAGTTGGACCGTCACCGACAATCAGACCTGGATCACCGTTACGCCGGCCAGCGGCGCCAACAACGGCACGCTCACCGTGGCCGTCACGGCCAATACCGGCACCGCTTCGCGTACCGGCACCGTCACCATCGCGGGCGGTGGCATCACCCGCACGATCGCGGTATCGCAAGCGGCTCCGGCCACCACACCCTGCGCAAATCCGACAACGATCACCGTGCCCTTCGCCCACGACGGCGCCGGCGAGTTCTGCTGGGTTACTTCCGGCACCATAAACTTCATCAACTCGTGGAACATGCGGCTCATCGAGGTCAACGGCGTCGCCTTGACCAATCAGTGGGTCTCCGGCTCGAGCCTGCCGCCGCGCATCAACGGCAACTACTATATCCACTACATCGGCGACTACGGTTGGTCTCACTTCGAGGCCAACTGATTCGCGCTGATCTGCAGACCGCAGCGCTCGCCGCAGCGGTGGAGCCCGATGTCCCTATCGGGCTTGCTCACGCACCTCTCGAACCAGCGCGATAGGGGCATCGCGCTCCACCTTCTGAAGTAGCGGCAGTCGTCCCAACTGCCGCGACGGCGGGGTTCGGAGACCCCGCCCTACATTATTAAACCGCACATCACCGAACATCGGCATCCATCCCTTCCCTGCCATGAAAACCCACTTCCATCGATTCCTCGATTGCCTCTGCCGGCTTGGCCGACGCTCTACCGCCAGCCGACTCGCGCTCTCCTTTCTCCTCGCCGTCGCTGCCTGCGTTTCGCTCGCGTCGGCCCAATCGTACACATGGCGCAACGTCGAGATTGTCGGCGGCGGCTACATTCCCGCCGTGATCTTCAACCCCAGCGAACAAAATCTCATTTACGCCCGCACCGACATCGGCGGCGCGTATCGTTGGAACCAAGCGACCCAGCGATGGATTCCGCTCCTCGACGCGATCAGCTTCGACGACTGGAATCTCACCGGCGTCGACAGCTTGGCGACCGATCCGGTCAGCACCAACCGGCTGTATATATTAGCCGGCACGTACACGAATTCCTGGGCGAACCAAAACGGCGCCATCCTTCGCTCGACGGACAAAGGCGCGACGTTTCAGCGCACGATGCTGCCGTTCAAGTCCGGCGGTAATATGCCCGGCCGCACCATGGGCGAGCGCCTCGTTGTCGATCCCAATCTGAACAGCACGCTCTATCTCGGCACGCGAAACGGAAACGGGCTGTGGCGCAGCACGGATTTTGGCGTCACCTGGAATCGCGTCACGAGCTTCACTGCCACCGGC
>CBINOT010000140.1:0-16225 GCA_966252355.1 uncultured Opitutus sp.
AGGGCGCGGGTCGACGTGGGGATGCTCTTCGCGCGGCGCAGTACGCTCGTGTACTGGCTCACCACGACGGGGCTGCCCATATTGAGCTGCTCGGTGAGCCAGCGATTGCTCGCTTGGCTGTAGGTTTTCAAATGAGCGGCGACCACCACCTTCCAGGGAGCGGATTTCCGATCGGTTCGAATGTGTTCGGCCGATTTCCCAAGTTTGCGCAACGCGCGAGCGAATACTTCGGCGCATTGGGCGTGGCGGATTTCCTTCGCGCCGAGCACCTCCCAGGCGCGACTCGCGGCACACAATCGATGATCCGCGATGAGCGCCTGCCGAAATTCTTTGGTGCCGAGTGCCCATCCGCGGCTCATGGCTTCATAGGCCTTGTTTTTTCCCGCGGGTCCTTCGGCGGCCTGCCAAGCCAGATATTGCCCGTACGCGTCCCACCCCGCGGGGGTGTCGGCCAAGCCACCGGCGCCGGCTAAAGCGCTGCACGCACGCAGGCAGGCGGGGCGCAGCTTCGGTTGCCGCAGGAACCAATAGCTGCTGTAACGATACGTTCGCAGTTTCTCGCTTGTGACGATACCGGCTCGGACCGGATTGAGGTGAATGTAATGGCAGAGTTTGCCCAGCCATTCGCCTTCTTCGACCAGCAGGCTCTTGTAGCGACCTTGAAACAAGTGACCTTGTTCGCCGCGAAAGCGGTTGAAGCGGCTGGCGAACGTCGCCTGCAGCCACTGCATGCCGGCGACGAGATTTCCGTCCGGGGTGTCGATCGCCAGATGAAAATGATTGCCCATGATGACATAGGCGTGAAGCACCCAACCTGACTTGCCGCAGACTTCGAACAGACATTGCTCGAACGCGTGCCGGGCTCCGTCCGTTGCAAACACGTGCGACCGATAGTTCCCCCGGTTGATCACATGATAAATCGCTCCAGGGAATTCCAAGCGCAGCTTTCGCGGCATGCCTGACCCTAGCGGTGTCCGCCATCTCGTCGATTTAAATAGTTAAAACCTGACCCCTTTTACCGAAGGCGTAAATGCTGACATGCTGGACCGCCGCGAACGAAATTCGCGGGTAAAATTCCGCGCATCGAGACGAGAAAGTGACGCCCCTTGACAGGCAGATAGCGCTCGGGGGAGGTACCTCGATTGCCCGCCGGTAAAGGGCAGCAGCTGGCATAAGCGGAACCGCGGGCGGGTACCACACTCGCGTCCTCAGCACCGCCTTCGAGTGCGCCCCCATCTTGCCGCTCTACTCTGCAGGCCTGCTGCGTTTGCATCATGCGCGGGGTTGTGCGCGGGCTCGCGCCGGGCAATTGTGCTCGCGATGCTACATCTCACCAATGGCGAAAGCGCAGGTGAGTCTCTCCGCCGCAGCGGCGTGCCGGGGCGCGCGATCTCGTGGCAGGATGTTTTGCACGAAGGCCGGTGCCGGCGGGTTTGACGCTCGAGGCCATGAGCAACGTGCGCGCGCGGTTCCTCGCGCACGCGGACCCAACATCGTTTCCCGCGGTGTCGGCGAGCTTCGCCGAACGCGACGGCGCGCTCCGCTCGGCCCGCCATGTGGTGTTATGGTTCGAGCACGATCTCTACGATCAACTGCAGTTGCTGCAGATTCTCGCGACGCTCTCGACCGCGCCTGGCACCGCGGTCGAAATGATCTGCATCGATACGTTTCCCGGCGTCGTGCCCTTTTATGGCCTTGGCCAGCTGACGCCGCCGCAACTGGCGGCACTCTGGCCGAAACGACAGCCGGTCACGGCGGAGCAGCGCTCGCTCGGCGCCCGCGCGTGGCACGCCTTCACTTCACCCGATCCCAGCGCGGTGCACCAACTGCTCGCAACGGAGCTCGGCGCGCTCCCGTTTTTGGGCAACGCACTACGGCGTTTGCTCGACGAATATCCCGCGCCTCCCACCGGCTTGGGGCGCACCGAACGGCAACTCCTGCAAGCGATCGCGCGCGGCGTCCACAGCTTCGCCGGGCTGTTTGCTGCCAACGCCGCGGCAGAGGAAGCGAGCTTCATGGGCGACACGACGGTCGCGTCGCACCTCGAAGCGCTCATCCGCGCGCGCACGCCGCTCGTGACGCCTGAGCCCTACACGCTGACCGCGGCCGGCCAGCGCGTGCTCGCCGGCGAAGTCGACGCCTGTCAACTCAATGGCATCGACCGCTGGATCGGCGGCGTGCACTTCAAGGCATAGCGTCCCCATCAACGACACTCCGCGAGGCGTTCGGCCGGATGCAGACACACCTTCGAATGCGGCGGGCGACTTTCGCACGCTCCGCGCGCCCGAGGTTGGGCGTACCGAGCGACGCAGTTTGACGCCGGCTTCGGTGAGCCGCGGCTCGGCGGGACGCCTCGCCCTACCGTTAGGCAATGGGGTAAGGCTCACGATAGCGCGTCCCTACCCCGCTTCGCGGCACAGTCCGCAACGCACTCCCCGCGCATTTCGCAACGCACTCCTCGCGCACTGCGCGACGCACTCGGCGCGCACTTCGCGACCCAGCGGCCGGGCAATCGCGCAGCACGTCCGCAGCACCCGGTGCCGGAAGATCGGCACGGCAGGAATTGTTGTCCGGTCTGCGCGTGAGCGGAAGCTAAGGACAAACGATGACCATGGATGAAACCCAGCTTGGGCGTGCGTTACACAGCCCAGCGATTCGACGCCTGCTCCGTTGCGTGATGATGCTCGCGCTGTTTCTCCCGGCGAGGTGGAGCGTGGCGGCGGTGGACGCGGTCGCCGTCGCGCCGCGCGCCGGTGGTCGGATCACCGCGCCCCGCGAGGGTGCAGCCGCTCGCGGAGTCGCAAGCGAGACCGGCCGCGCTTCGCGGCAAGCAGGCGCCGCGGAAAAACGTCTTCCGGTAGAGAGCAAGGTCAGGGTTTTCACGGCCAGTCTTGGCTGGCACCTCTTTTTCTATTTCACCACGGCCGGTGCGGCCTACCTGGGGTTTCATGTGCTCGGCCAGCGCTGGCTGGCGGCGCGGCAGATCCAGCCGCGGGCGCCTGCCAGCGCGGCAATTCGGCGGGACATTCTCTACAGCCTCAGCTCCGCGATCGTCTTCGCCCTCGTGGGCCTGCTGACGCGGGAGATGTTCGTGCATGGGTGGACGAAGCTCTACCTCGACATCGACCGCCACGGACGGACCTACTTCTGGTTTTCGCTGATCGCGATGATCGGGTTGCACGACACGTGGTTTTACTGGACGCATCGCCTGATGCATTGGCGGCGATTGTTCGCTTTGATGCATCGGGTACACCACCTGAGCCACACGCCGACCCCGTGGTCCGCGCTGGCGTTCCATCCCACCGAGGCCGTGGTGCAGGCGCTCGTTTTCCCGCTGACCGCGCTGTGGCTGCCGCTGCACCCGCTCGTCGCGCTGCTCTGGTTGATCTATATGTTCGTGATCAACGTCTGGGGGCACCTGGGCTTCGAGCTATTCCCCGCGGGTTTTCGGCGGCATTGGCTGCTCCGCTGGCACAATACGACGACGCACCACGATATGCACCACCAGCACGTCAACGGAAACTATAGTCTCTACTTCAATTTTTGGGACCGCGTGATGCGAACGAATCACCGCGACTATTGAACCCGGCGAGCCCCGCGACACCGATGCGCGGTCGCAGGATGCGGTGAGACGGTGAGCCGGCTTCCCGGCTTCAGGCCGGACGTATGCCGCTCACGCTTTCCGCGACGAGCAGGAGCGATCCGCGTATTGCTCGTCTCTTGCTCGTGATCGTGATCGTAATCGTGATCGTGATCGATTCGGTTCGGATGGGACGGTTGTCGCCGGATCGACGCGAAGGAGCGGACGAGGGCGTCCGCGCTCCAAAAGACAGCGACCGTAGCGGCGATGCGCAACGATCCGCTCGTGCGCCAATTCGGCGGGCAGAATAGTTGCCAACGCTCGATTTCCTGCCTTTTAGTGAGGCCGATTGCTGCGGTGGTAGCTCAGCCGGACAGAGCAACGGTTTTCTAAACCGTCGGTCGCGAGTTCGAGTCTCGCCCACCGCGCCACTTCGTGGGTGGGGCGAGCCTCAAACTCGCGACTCGCGAGTGTCAAACCAACCGGCTTCGCCGGTTAGACGAGTCTCGCCCGTCCACCTTCGCCAAGCTCCGCTCACTTTTTCGGCACGAAATAGTCGCCGCGTGGCGGATTCTGGAGGTACTGCATCACGGACATGATCTGCTCCTTAGGAATCAGGCTCGCCGCTTTTTGGTGAGCGTCGACACTCTCCCACTCCTCGAGAATCACGAAGTCGCCCGGACTCGACTGGTCACGCAAAAGCCGGCACGACACGCACCCCTCGGCCTTCCGAACGACCTCGATCACACCGGATAAAAACGTCGCCAACGCAGTCCCTTGCTCCGGCTTTGCCGTGAAAAAGTTCAGTCGAGTGATCGGCATAATGATAAAGTGTTGGGTTAGCCTATGGCTCGTGGCGATTGGGTTCGGAAATTTCGCAGCGCGGAACTCAACCTGCGTCTTCACCTTTTATATGCGATCCTGCAGCGCGTGTCATACCGGCTGGATCTCGCGTCGCGGGCAACGCGCTACGGTCCGGCGACCTCGCGTGCCTGGGCCTGCCACTCCGGACGACCGCATCGATCAGTCCGGCCACCGCGACGACTGGAGCGCCGTGGTACATGACCCAAAGCATCGGAAAAATCGCCGTCGGATACGGGCTCAAATTCGCCGCCGTCGCGAGGAGCCGCATCGCCGCCGCGACCACGACGAACAGCCACATCCGCTCCTTGGTTCGCCGCTGCAAAATGTACGCCAGCACGAGGAGCACGGCGAGCGCCGCGACTTCGTACGCATTCCGCCAAATGTAGTCGGATAGGCTTTGCTGGCCCATGACGTTTCCCGGTCGTTATCGGCGCGAGTCAGCGGTTGCCGGCCACGAGGCGCGGCGCTTTTTCCTGTTCGAGTTCGGCTTCAAGTTCGCGATGGGCTTCTTGCATCCCACGCTGCAACCACGACTCATAGGCACAACACGCGAAAATGAGCCCAATCGCCACGTGCCGGTCGCTGGATCCGCTTCCATAATAGGCTCGGGCAAAGCCATAGGCCGAGATGGCCAGATAGATCGCCGGCAACCACCGCGGCTCATTCCCGCGCAGACTGCGCTTACCGACGACGTAGGCCAGAGAACGGCGAGGTAGTTTCATCATCGTTGCGGACCGAAAGCTCGGTTGAAGCTTGGACCGCGTCGCTCGGCGGGGCGAGCACGTTATCTTTGTTGGCGCGATCTTCGTCTCGCAGGCGAAATTGATCACGCTGGCAAAGAGGAGGCCGACCGAAGCCTCGGAATGAAGCTTCGACCGACGCGTGGCGATGGTGTCGCAGTCGACGACGACTCCACGGGTTATCGGGCGCACTGCGTAGGGCGACCTACGTAACGCTCCCCCGGCTTAGTCAACGATGAGAACAGTCGGCCGATTGCACCACGGCCGCGCGACGCCATCGTCGTAGCAGCACCCCCGATACAGCTTTCCCCGTCGTTCTCCGCTTTCGCTTCGGCGCTCGCCTCCCCCTTTGGCGAGTTCCCCCCTTCAGCTTCAGCCGGATGAATTACATCCGACAGTACCCAACAAAATGAACAACCCCATGAACGTACTCCGCAGTCAGTGCCTCAGCTTGCGTCGCTTTGCGCCGCTTGCCGCCATCGCCATTGCCACGATCGCCGCTTCGCTCGCTTCCGCCAATCCGACGCTGCCGACGATTCCGGCCGGCACGTTTAACATCACGTCCTACGGCGCATCGACCGGCTCTTCGAACAACGCGACCGCGATTCAAAACGCCATTAACGCCGCGTCCGCCGCCGGCGGCGGCACCGTTACCATTCCGTCCGGCACGTTTCTCAGCGGTCCGATCACGCTCAAGAGCAAGATCAACCTCAATCTCGCGAGCGGCGCCGTCTTGAAGATGCTCGCCTACGGCACCTACCCGGGAAACACGCCCTTCATCGATCTGAGTAACCAAAACAACGTCAAGATCAGCGGGTCAGGCACGATCGATGGCCAAGGCTCCGCCTGGTGGACCGCGTACAACGCCAACAGCTCGTTGGCACGGCCCGGCATGTTGAACGGCAACAATTGCACCATCGTTCAGCTCACGGGGGTGAAGTTGCTGAATGCACCGAACGTGCACGTCAGCTTCCACTATGTGTGCGACCAAATCACGATCGACCACATCACCATCACGGCCCCCGGCACCTCGCCGAACACCGATGGCATCGACCTGGAAGGCACGAATTACCTCTTTGACACCTGCAACATCGCGTGCGGCGACGACAACATCGCGATCGTGGGCAGCCACGTGCGGTCTCAGTACATCGTCGTGCAGAACTGCACGTTCGGCGTCGGCCACGGCTGCTCGATCGGCAGTTACACGAGCCACGGCGTCGATCACCTGACCGTGAACAATTGCACGTTCAACGCGACGACATCGGGAATTCGGATCAAAACTTCGCGCGACCGCGGCGGCATCGTGCAGTACCTCACGTATTCGAACATCACCATGACGAATGTCGTGAATCCGATCTGGTTGAGCGAGTGGTACCCGAGCGATCCGAGCAATCCGACGACGGCAACCTCGGCGGCGGTCACAAGCACGACGCCGAACTACAAGCACATCCTGCTACAAAATATCACGGCGACGGGCGGCACCAACGCGCGGGCGATCTACGGCGTGCCGGAGCAGCACGTCAGCGACGTGACGCTGGACAACGTCAAGGTCACCGCGACGACGGGAATGAATATTTTCTACGCCGATGGCGTGATCTTCAAGAACGGCTCGACCGTCACCGTTTCGAGCGGTTATCCGGTCACCACCTACGCGGCGACCGTCACGGGCATCACGACGCACGCCTATTGAACGACGAGGCGGCCGCAAGCGAACTTGCGGCCGTCGGATGGGCCAACAAGCTCGAGCTATGTTCACCGCGCGATGGTCGACCTTCACCCTGCTCTGCCTGCTGGGTGCGGTCGGCGTCGGTGCGTTTTACGCGGGACGGCATCGCGCGCGATCCGAGATCGAACGGATCGCGCAGGGTCGGACCGTCACGAGACCGCCGAGCGCTGCGGCGTCCGCGAGTCGTTCGGCCACGGCTCAACCGTCCGCCGAAACGACGACCGTAGAAGCGTGGGAAAAGCGTTGGCACGAAACGGCGGAACGTCCTCCCAGCCCGGCCAACGAGGCGGCAATGATCGCCGCCATCGAGGAGCTCGCACGCGTCGATAGCCAACGTGCCATCGCGCTCGCCGCTCAGACCGCGAATCTCCGCCGGCGTGGCGCGCTCTTCCGCGCCGCGTACAAAGGCTGGGGCGCCGCCGATGCGACGGCTGCGCTGGCAGGCGCTGAGACACAGACCTTGTTCGACCCGGCGCAAGCGAGGGCCGCCGTGTTGCAGGGAGCGGCCGAAGACGGCGCGAACGCGGTGCGCGTGGTGCAGACGTTGATCGCGAAAAATCCGGGCCGCGCACTGGAGTACGGCAACGACTTGATCGCCGCGCTGAACGAACGCGGTGACTTTAGCCGGGCCGCCGACTTCGCGCAGCGAAGCAGCGGCGAAACGCGCGATGGCTGGTTATTGTGCGCGTATAGCCGGTGGGCCGAGTTCGACCCTGAAGGGGCAGCGGCAGCCGCGGCGCAGCTGCAAGATCCGATCGCACGCGCCGCCGCCTTGAACTCCGTGATCCTCGGCTGGGCGCCCACGGACCCGAAAGCCCTGACCACTTTCGCGCAGCAAAACCTCTCCGGCGATATGCAACGCGATGCGATCTCGCGCGCGCTCGAGGTCTGGGCCGAGAGCGACCCGGTCGGCGCGGCGGGGTGGATCAACCAAACCATGCCGGGCAATGTCGCCGATCCCGGCATCGCCACGCTCGCGCGCTCGCCGGCCTTCACGTCGGCCCCGGAAGCCGCGGTCAGTTGGGCGACGATGATTTCGAACCCGATTCTTCGCTCGGAAACCGTTACGGCCGTAATCGAGAAATGGGCGACGATGGATCCGGCCCGCGCCGAGAATTTCGTGGCGTTCGCGCCGAATCTCGACGCGGAAGAACGCAACACGTTGCGCGCGCGGATCTCCGCGATGGCGCTATTACGGTAGGCGTGAGCGGGTATCGGCTCGCTCGGAGATCGGGCCCTGCATCGATCAAGCCGAAGAGCGCGTTTCACCCCGCGTGTAAAACCAATGCCTTTCGGACCTTCGTGTCATAATTCGCATGTACGGCCACCGAGGATCGCGTCATAGTGCGGCACACATTATGGCATTCTCGATTTCCTCCCTGCGGCTTTTCGCCGTCTTGCTTGCCGCCGTCGTCGCCGCTCGCGCGAACGACTACGTGGTCGTCAGCTCCACCGCCGCACGCGATTACAGTCGGACCACTTCCGCCGACCATAAGATCGCTCCGCAAAGCTACACGTTCACCGCGGGCAATCACATGTCGGGCGCAACCCGTGACACGTCGGAAGAAACGATGCCGTTTCAAACCCTCGTGAACCTTCTCGCGCCCGCGTTGGCCAAACAACAGTACTACCCGGCGACGGTGCCCGACGACGCCGAGTTGCTGATCGCGGTGCACTGGGGCACGACGCACACCTACGAAGACCCAAATCGGCACGCGACGCAGGAACGGTTCAATGCGGCCATGGGCGCGGGCGACGTCGAGGCGGTCAACAACGCCTTGCTCGAGCAAGGCAGCGAGAACATGACGACGTTGCAGTACCAAGATCGCAACGCGGCCATTCTCGGGTACGCCCGCACGCTCAACGCGGAGGCCACGAAGGCGAACGTCACCGTGGAAGAGATCTCGATGCGCAACGAGCTGCAAGAAGACCGCTATTTCGTCGTGCTCGTGGCGTACGACTATCAATTCCTGAAGCAGCACAAGAAAAAGAAAGTGCGCTGGGTCACGCACATCAGCGTTCGTTCGCCGGGCAACAATTTCAATGTGGCGATGCCGCTGATGGCTCGGGCCGGCTCGGAATTCTTCGGCAAGAATGTCGACCAGCTCGCGCGGCTCGAAACCGTCACGCGTGAAGGCCGCGTGACCGTGGGCGAGCCGCGCGTCATCCCCACGACAACCGAGAAGCCGAAACGGCGTTAAACGACCGTTCCGCTTTTCGAAGGCAGGGGCCTCTCTCCGAGATGCCTTGGGTTCCGGGTACGCTGCGATTTTAGGGCCGGAGTACCTTCGCGACTCACACTCAGTGCGCCTCGGAGTCCCCTACCTGGCGATCCGGGCCGCGCAACGAGTAGGGCCCGATCGCCGAGCGGGCCGTCGCTGAAGCACGTCGTTTCGGCCCGCCCGGAGGTCGGGCCCTACCGTCACGACTTGGTCGTAAATGGCCATCGGAGGAGGACGGTCGCTACCTTTACCACGCCGGACTATTGCGTTGCCTGCCGAGGCGCGCTCGGCAGCGTGCTGACCCATGTTCATTTTACCCCGATGAACGACGCGGCATCCAGTCGCTGGTCGCGCCGCGAATGGCTGCTTGGGCTGCTGCTCGTCGCTGCCACTCTGGCCGTCTATCAACCCGCGTGGCACGGGGGGCCGATTTACGACGACGTCGATCATCTCACGCCGCCGGCGCTCCGCTCGGTCGCGGGCTTGGCGCGGATTTGGACGGAGCTCGGCGTCGTGTCGCAATACTACCCGGTCACGCACACGGTCTTCTGGCTCGAGCATCGGATGTGGGGGGACGCGATGCTCGGCTATCATCTTACCAACATCGTTCTGCACGGGGTCGCCGCGCTGTTGCTGGTTCGTCTACTCCAAACCCTCCGCGTACGCGGGTCGTGGTTGGCGGGGGCGGTGTTCGCGCTGCACCCGATCATGGTCGAATCCGTCGCGTGGGTGTCGGAACTGAAGAATACGCTTTCCGGTGCGTTCTGCTTCGGGGCGGCATTGGCTTATCTGCGCTACGATCGCGACCGGCGGATTAAATGGTCGCTGCTGGCTTTGGCTTTGTTCGTGGCGGGACTGCTATCGAAAGGCGTCATCGCCACCCTGCCCGCGGCCTTGCTCGTCATCGCATGGTGGCGCCGCGGGAGCATTTCATGGCGCGGGGACATCGTGCCGCTCGTTCCGTTCTTTGCCGTGGGTATCGTGCTTGCCTTGCTCACCGCGGCGGTGGAGCGGGCGTTCATCGGCGCCGAAGGCACGGCGTTCAACTTTACCCTTGGGGAGCGCACGGTGATCGCCGGTCGCGCGATCGGGTTCTATCTTGGCCATCTGTTTTGGCCATTCCACCCGGTGTTCATCTATCCCCGCTGGTCGCTGCACGACGCGCCAGCGTGGCAATATCTGTGGCCCGCCGCCGCGATCGGCTTGCTGGCGGCGCTCTGGTTCCAGCGCGCGCGATGGCCGGGGGCGCTGGCGGCCGCGTTGCTGTTCGTCGGCACCCTCGTGCCGGTGCTGGGATTTCTGAACGTGTACCCATTCCGCTACAGCTTTGTGGCGGATCATTTCGCGTACCTTCCGAGCGTGAGCATCATCGCGCTCGGATGCGCGGCGGGAACGTCGTTGCTCCCGCGGCTCGAAGCGGGAAGCGCAGCCATCGGCCGGGGCGCTGGCGTCGCGGTGCTGACGATTCTTGCGGTCACGAGTTGGCGGCTGGCGCACCTGTACCGCGACGATGAAACGCTTTGGCGTGCGACGATTGCGCGGAATCCCTCCGCGGCCATCGCCTACAACAATCTCAGCGTCGATCTCACGGATCGCGGCCAGGCCGCGGAGGCGGCGCGGATGGCGGAGCAAGCGATTGCCTTGCAGCCAGATTATCCCGAAGCGCACAACAATCTCGGGAACGCGCTGCGCCGCCTCGGTCGCGACGAGGACGCGCTCAAAGAGTACCGGCGGACCATCGCGCTTCGGCGCGACCTCGCCAACGTCCACTGCAACGTGGGTTATATCTTGCAGGATCGCGGCCAAATCGACGCGGCGATCGGCTGCTACCGCCAGGCGATCGAGGTGCGCCCGCGTTATGCCCGGGGCCACATCGATCTGGCGAGTGCCTTACTCGAAAAAGGCCAAGCGGACGAAGCGATCGAACATCTGCGGGCAGGACTCGCGCTTGTGCCCGGCGACGCGGAGGCGCATCGGCTTTTCGGAGCCGCGCTCGCCCAGAAAGGCGATCTCGACGCGGCGATCGTTCATTTTCGGACCGCGCTGGACGCCAAGAATGACGATGCCACGGTGCACGCCGATCTCGGCACTGCGCTCCTGCGCCAAGGCCGAACGGACGAAGCCATCGCGGAGTATCGCCGCGCGCTCACGCTGCAACCGAAGTTCGCGTTTGCGCAGTATAATCTCGCCTGCGCGCTGCTCGAAAAAGGCGATCAAGCGCAAGCCATAGCCAGTTTGGAAAAAACGTTGGCGATCGAGCCGGACCACGTATTGGCGCACTTCCAATTGGGCAACGTTTTCGCCGCCACCGGCCGCTTCGACGCGGCGATCGCGGAGTTCACGAAAGCCGCGCAGCTGGATCCCAACTTTGCGGAAGCACGCGCGGGGCTGGCCGCAGCGTTGGAGCAGAAGAATCGGGGGACGCAGCGCTAGCCGCGTTTTCAACGCCACCTTCGATGTAGCGGAAGCCGTGAGGCTTTCGCCGAAACACTCTGTGTCAGACCTCTGTGCACTCCGTGACCACGTTTGTGATCGTTTGCGGGATAGAGCGTTTTCAGCCGGCGCAGACGAGAGGCCGTCCAACGCGTCGCACCCTCACCAGCCCGGACCGCCGCGGCTCAGGCGCATGAACAGCTCGTTCCGCCGGCTTTCGTCGGTTTGGAACATGCCGTGCATGACGTTCACCTTCATGATCGAATGCGTATCGCGCACGCCACGCGCCATGGCGCACATGTGCTTGCCCTCGATCAGCACGGCGACGCCCTGCGGCTGCACGACATTTTCGATGAATTCGGCGATGAGATGCGCGGTACGTTCCTGGTTCTGCCAGCGCCGCGCATAGAAGCCGGCGATCCGGGCGAGCTTGGACAGGCCCAGGATTTTCTCGTCCGGAATATAGGCGATCGTGATCGACATGATGATCGGCAACAAATGGTGCTCGCACAAGCCGACCTCGTGCACGCCTTCGACAATGACCATGTCGTGGCACACCGCTTGAGTGCACTCGGCTTTGAACATCGTTAACAGGCGCTCCGTGCCCATCCGCGAACCTTCGGTCATTTCGACGATCGCTTTCGCCGCGCGCCTGGGCGTGTCGCGCATCGCCTCCGAGTTCAGGTCGCCGCCGATCTCTTCGATGATGGCGGCGTAATGTTGGGCGATTTTGGCGATGTCAGGGGTTTTGCCTGGAGCCGAGGCACCCGGTATCGAATCGGAATGGGAAGTGGGCATGCGGCGCAATGTGAGTCGACCCATCTGTTCCGCAAGCGACCGAGTTACGCACCTCAAGACGTAACGCTCGCTGGCAGCTCGCGGCGGCTATCCGCGCAGCGTCGCGATGCGTCCGCCATGCTGCTCGATTTCTTCACGCGACGTGATCCGGACCGTCAAGCCGGTCACGGCCGGTTCGGGCAGGCCGGCGGCGAGCATCTTTTTCTTCAGCGTCGAAACGCTGCGCGCCAATTCCGTATCGGCGAACGCGCGCTGTTCCGCTTTGGTGCGGCAGATCAACCACACCGCGATGTCTTCGGCATCCGGGCTGATTTTCCCGATCTCGTGGTCGACGATCGGACACGGCGAACCGATCTGTTCGCGTTCCAGCGCAGCGAGGCATTCAGCCAGCACATGAGTCCAGTTTGACGATGCGTTCGGCATGCGGCGAACGGTGAGCGAACGGCGAAATTTCGCGAGCGCGCCAAGCGAATTCAGCAGCTTCCCGCGAATGACGCGATGGGCGCGAATCCGTTGAAGGGACGGCAGTATCGCATCCGAGGGAGATTCCGCGCTGGCGCTCGATCGGAATAAAATAGTGCCATGGGTGCTCCCGTGGCAATGGAACGAACGAAACGCCCACGCGTTCCGCTGCGCCGAGCGCCGACTTTTGCACCGTGCGCTCCTGCCGCGTTTACCGCGTTCGCAATTTTCTCAGTCTGTTTTATCCTCATCGCCATGACTTCCCGATCCACCGCCCGCCCGGAAAATGCCGCCTGTGCCGCCGACGCGTCAAAATCCGCCTGTGGGCTGCCGTCCAACGTGGTCATCGACATGTCGAAGGCTACCGTGCAGCGCACGCCGACCGAGTGGCAGAAGCTGCTCACGCCGCAGCAATTCGAAGTCACGCGGCGCCAAGGCACCGAACGGCCATTCTCGAATGCGTTTTGGAATCATCACGAGGATGGCGTGTATTTGTCCGTTTGCAGCGACACGCCGCTCTTCGATAGCCGCGATAAATTCGAAAGCGGCACCGGTTGGCCGAGTTTCACCCGGCCGATCGAGCCGGCGTTCGTCGGGATTTCGCGCGACGTCAGTCATGGCATGGTCCGAGAAGAAGTTCATTGCGCGGTCGACGGCGCGCATTTGGGCCACGTCTTCAACGACGGACCGGCGCCCACGGGACAACGCTACTGCATCAACTCCGCCTCTCTGCGGTTCATGCCGCGCGCCGAATACGACGAATGGGCCAAGGCGCGGGCGAGTAAATCCGCGACCGCGAAGCCGTAGTTGGGCACCGCCACCAACCTCGACCCGCCTTACAAGATTCGGACAGACGGCGACGGGAGTTGCGGTGCACCGATGAATCGGAAACGTTGAGACGTGGCTTCGTTCCGACAGCTTTTTTCCTCCGAGTCCAAACGCACGCGTCTCAATCGCGTTTTCGTCGATTTCGAAAACGTGCCCAGCGTGGACTTGTCCGCGATTGGGCCTCATCCCGTCGAGGTCACGTTGCTGATCGGCGAGAAGCAACGGCGGCTCGATCTGCCGCTGGTGCGTCAAATCCACGAGCATGCCGCCAAGGTCACGCTCGTCGAAGTCGGCGCCTCCGGCCGCAACGCGCTCGACATGGTCCTGGCATGGCACCTCGGCAAGACCATGGAGCAGCATGCCGGCGACGTGTACTTCGTCGTTTCGCGCGACAAAGATTACGATCCGTTGATCCGCCATCTCCGCACGCGCGATCTCGACGTCACGCGCGTTGACGCGTTTCACGCGTTGCCTTTCGTCACGACGCCCGCGCCCGCACGCAAGCCGGCGCCCGCGCGGCGGACCAGCGAACCGGCCGCCCGGCGCGCCGAACCGACGCGCAACGCCCCGGAGCCGCGCCGCGATCATGGATCGCCGGAAGATCGTTTCGCGAAGCTGGTCGACCGCTTGCAGCACCGCACGAAGGCGCGGCCCGTGCGGCGCAAGACCTTGCTGTCGCACATCAACGGTTTCTACGGCAATCGTCTCTCCGAAGCGGAACTCGAGCAGGTCGTCACGCAGTTGGAGGACCGCGGCATCATCAAACTCGATGCCAACGGACGGGTGGAATACGGCGCGTAAAGCGCCGGCGCCAGCCGGCCGGCTCAACGGCGCCAACGACCCGCGATCACGTCGGGTAACGAGACGAGAATCTCGCGCCACAAATCGGCTTCGCCGGGGTGTCCGTGCTTCGTCAGCGCGGCGGCAATTTCCTCGGGCGTCGGTTCGTGCACGCGATGTTTCGGATCGGAAGGCAATTCCGGGCGCACGGCCCGCGTGAGCGCCCAACACGCCCAGGCGCGCGCTTGGCGCTGCTCACGGCGGGGTGCATTCATCCGATCCGCGTAGTGCTGAAAATGGACGCGCGGATTGCCGATGAACACATCGGGCGGCGTATGCGCGATGATCCAGGCCGTCGGGGCGTACGGTAATGGC
This sequence comes from uncultured Opitutus sp., assembly GCA_966252355.1. Classification (GTDB taxonomy): domain Bacteria; phylum Verrucomicrobiota; class Verrucomicrobiia; order Opitutales; family Opitutaceae; genus ER46. The sequence continues at coordinate 14,809 of CBINOT010000140.1, forward strand.
CAGTCGGCAAGAACAGGCTCGTCCCCGCGTAAATCAGCGCCAAACGCGCGATCGAGGCAGAGCAAGGCGCGCGCGGCGAGGCAACGACTCCATTGCACCTGCCCATACTCGAGACACGCGCCATAAAACTCGGCGCCTCGGTCGGCGTCTCGAAACGTGTGCAACGTCCGCCAATCGATGCCCGGCCGCGCCGGTGGCAGGTACGGACACGGGGGCGCTAGCCCGTTTTTAGGTTCTGCGTTTTGGCTGGTGGGTTCAGGCACGGGCAACGTCGGCGGAGAACTTGCTCGGAACGGCTCGCGTGGAGCAAGCGGGGAGTTCTTGGGAGTTTGGAGTTTGGAGTTTGGAGTTTGGAGGCGAGCGATCGAGTTCGCGACTTGCCAGTCGTGGTGAGGCGATGGACAACACGAGGGTTGCACGATACTCCGTCCAGTACTTCCGAGCCCAGCCGGCCTTCGGCGATCATTCATGAGATTTCAGGCTGGCGTCGCGTTTTGCTTTGGCCGGCGGCGTTGTTGCTGAAGCTGTGGGGCATGTCGTTGCGCTTCGAGTTGTCCGACGACGATCGACGCAATGTCACGAAACGAGACGTTCCCGTCGCGTTTGTGGTCTGGCATAACCGCTTGTTTCTGACGCCGGAGATTTTTCGACGTTTTCGGGGCGGCCGTCCGTTGGTGGCGCTGATCAGCGCGAGCGGCGATGGCGCGTGGCTGGCGGCGTTTTTCTCGCTGATCGGCATGCGCGCGGCCCGCGGGTCGAGCAGCCGCTTGGGACGCGAAGCGGCAACTGCGCTGGTCGACGCGCAACGCGCGGGCTACGATATCGGCATCACGCCCGATGGGCCTCGCGGGCCTTGCTACGAGCTAAAACCGGGCGCGGTGATCGTCCCGCGTCGGACCGGCGCGCCGCTACTCCTCATCGGCGGAGATTTTTCCGCGGCGTGGCAACTGAAGAGCTGGGACCGATTTTATCTGCCGAAACCGTTTTCGCGCGTACGCCTGCGGTGCGAGGTCGTCATGCCGGATCGACTCGCCGATCGAGACGCCGCGCTTGCACTGCTACGTGACCGCATGGTGGCATTGAATCTCGATCGGTCCCGCAACCAGTGAGCCTGGCAGGCTGACGCCGGGCGCTCGCGCTTCGAGAGCTACGAAAATGGAGGGCAGGTGTCTGAGGTGGCGGGCCCTCACTCGTAACGATGCAGTCGAGGTGGAGCGCGTTGTCCCTAACGCGCTTGGTGCGAGCGGGTATCGAGCAGCGCGTTGGGGACAACGCGCTCCACCTCCATACAATTGTTGCACGAGTGAAAAGGTGTTCAACTGCATCGTTCCGGCTTAGGACGGGGCGACGGTTCACACCGTCTTAACGTGGGTTGCTCGCCTACTTGGGCACCTGACGGTCATTTGGTTGACTATGG
>CBINOT010000141.1:0-16213 GCA_966252355.1 uncultured Opitutus sp.
GTCGGCTGGTTTCAAGGCCGGATGGAGTTCGGTCCGCGCGCACTCGGCAACCGGACGATCCTCGGCGACGCGCGTTCGCCGCGCATACAGACGACCATGAAACTGCGGGTCAAATTCAGGCAATCGTTCCGCCCATTTGCGCCTGCCGTGCTCGAGGACCGCGCCTCGGACTATTTCGAGATCGAATCCGACTCTCCCTACATGCTGTTCGTCGCCCCCGTGCGTGAGTCGTTGCGTCGCTGTCCCGATGCTTCGGCGCGCGGACTCGATCGCGTCAAGCAGGTGCGATCCACGATTCCCGCTGTCACGCACATCGATTATACGGCCCGGGTCCAAACCGTCGGAGAAGACGCCAATCCGCTCTTTTATTCGCTCCTTCGGGCGTTCGAGTCGCGCACCGGATGCGGCGTGCTCGTCAATACCTCGTTCAATGTCCGCGGCGAACCGATCGTGTGTTCGCCCGATGACGCGTTCCGCTGCTTCATGAACACGGAAATCGATTACTTGGTGCTCGGGCATTGCTTGCTCGAACGCGTGCGGCAACCGGACCGCGCTGTCGCTCGGCCGGTCGAACTCGTGGCCGACTGAACGCCGATGAAACTCCGACTGAGCGAAAATCCCAACGAATGGCGCAAAGCGCTGCTCGTGTGGACCGCAGCGCCGGCGATTGGTCTCGTCGTGCTGGCCTGCAGGGGGCGCGTGACGCCGCTGCCCGCGGGTACTGCGATTGCGGCTATCGTTGTCGTAGCGCTGGTCGGCTTGGCGCGGCCGATTCTATTTCGTCCGGTTTACCGTGCGGTCATGACGGTGACGTTTCACGTCGGCCAGGTCGTCGGGCGCGTTGTCCTGTTCGTGTTCTTTTTAGCAATTATTACGCCGCTCGCGTTGCTTCTGCGCGCGATGGGCAAAGATCTGCTGCAGCTCCGCCGCTCTGTCCGCGAGACATCGTATTGGCGGGAAGCGCCGGCACTCGGTAGCCTGCGGAAACTCTTTTGAGTCGGCGCCGCGCAGTCCGGAGGTTCGCGCTCTTGGCGGCGATTCTACTGGTCGCATGTTTGATCCGCTGGCAACTGCGCGAGTTTCCGCTCGAGCGCGACGAGGGCGAATACGCCTATATGGGACAGCTTCTTCTTGAAGGGGTCCCGCCGTACCAAGTCGCGGCCAACCATAAATTTCCCGGCGCGTATCTCGCTTACGCCGGGATTTTGGCGGTGTTCGGACAAACCGCCGCGGCGGTGCACCTCGGGATGCTAGTCGTGAACTTGGCGAACACGGTTCTCCTTTTCGCGCTATCGCGTCGTCTAATCGGTACGATGGCCGCACTCATGGCGGCTGCCGCCTGGGTCTTGATGAGTGTCGGCCCAGGCGTATTTGGAGCGGCCGGCCATCTGACGCATTTTGTCGTATTCTTTGTGCTCGCGGGTTTGTCGCTGCTCGCGCGTGCCGTCGATTCCGGCAAAGCCGGGTATCTCGCGGCTGCGGGCGTCTGCTTCGGCTGTTCCATCGTGATGCGGCAGACGTCGGTCGTGTTCGCCGCTTTCGGCGGATTGTTTTGGTTAGGCCGGACACTCTATCGACCACGGGAAAATCGGATCCCGCACATTTTGAGACGTGCCCTCGCATTCACCAGCGGCGTGCTCGCGCCGCTGCTGCTCGTGTCGCTTTGGCTGTGGCGCGCCGGGGTGTTCGGTCCCTTCTGGCAATGGACCGTCGTTCAAGCCGCGGTTTACGGAGCCGAAATGACGTGGGCTGACGGCTTCCGCCATTTCATCAGCCAGAATCGCTATGTCATCGGCCCCTGCGCTCTGATCTGGATCGGTGCGGCGGCTGGACTCGTGCTGATCGTACGCGAACGGTCCTGGCGAACGGCGTTTATCGTCGGTTTCCTGGTGGTCGGCTTCGTCGCGACGAGTTTCGGACTGCATTTTCGCGAGCATTATTACCTCCAGCTTCTCCCGGCGATCGCGCTGCTGTTCGGCCACGCGGTAGCGGTCGCGTGGAATACGGTGCGACCTAAAACAGTCGCATTCCGTCTCGTGGCTTTCGGCGCCGTCGCCGGTGCCTTGGCGCAACCGCTGTTGGCGCAACCGTGGTATTTTTTCAAAACCTCGCCGAACGAGCTCTCGCGGCGGGTGTACGAATTCAATCCGTTCCCCGAGGCCGTCGAGATCGCGCACTATATCCGCGACCGCACCGGTCCCAATGCCACGGTTGCGGTGCTAGGCAGCGAGCCGGAGATTTTTTTCTATGCGCATCGGCGCTCGGCGACCGGCTTCATCTACACGTACCCGCTGCTCGAGCATCATCCTCGCGCTCACGAGATGCAGGAAACGATGGCTCGGGAAATCGAAGCTGCGGCGCCGGAGTTCATCGTCTTCGTGAACGTCCAGATGTCGTGGCTTTCGAAGCCTGGCGACGACCTTTTCATCATTCATTGGGCCGACAAATTCCTCGACCAACACTACCGGCTCGAAGGCATCGTCGATATTTTGCCGCATGAGACGCATTATGTCTGGGGGCGCGAAGCGGCGGCGTATCGCTGCAGTTCCCTGGCGTTCATCACGGTTCATCGCCGGAACCCCTCTCCTAAGCCGGTCGTAACAGCGCTACGATCCACGGAGCGCGAATGAAGGCGTTCGTTTCGCACCTGGGTGGTCGGTTAACGCGGCGGCACTGTGCCCGTGTGTTTATGGCGACTGTCGTCGTGGCTCTGCTGGGCCTCGTGGCGCTGATCGCTACATCTCCTCGCTATCTAATGTACGATGAGGAACTCCATCTCCGTGCGGCGTATCTCCTCGCAGGCGTGGACGACACCGCGCCGGAAAAGGGTCGCAGCCTTGAGCCAATCGGCGTCAGGGAAATGCTGCATACGGCGTGGCCTTCCGCTCCAGGGCCGCTTTATCCCGTCCTGCACGCCGCGCTTTATCCGATCACGAACTTGAAGGTGCCGCAAATCCGGTACGTGAACCTGTGCTTGCTTGTCATTGCCGGCATTACGCTCGCCGTCGCATTGCGCGGTTGGGGCGCAAATCATCCGTGGCTCCTCTCGAGTATGACGCTCGCGGTGCCCATGACTTGGGATGCTGCCGGTCTCGCGCATACGGAGATTCCGGCGCTGGCCATGGCGTCTTGCGCTGTCGCTGCCGTCGCGTGGGCGACGACGACAGGTTCGGCGAAACGGGCGAGTTGCTACGTCGGCTTCATCGCTGCCGGCGTCTTTGCCGGTATCGCGATTCTCGGTCGGCAAACCTACCTTCCGGCGCTCGCGGGATTTCTTGCTGTAGCCTGGAACACGCGCGCCTGGCGCGGGCCGGCCCTCGTGGGCTTCGCCGTCTCGGGATCGATTCCGCTGCCGGTTTTCGTCGCATGGGGCGGGGTGGTGAACCCTGCGCAGAAAACGATCGGTGGCGGCATTTCGATTACTGATGGCCTCGTCGCGTTGGCGTTTCTTGCCCTGATATTTGCCGTCATTGCCCCGCGCATTTTTCTCACGCGCTGGCGCTGGAGCGTGGCGGCGGTTGGCGTCGGCGTGCTGCTCGGGCTCGCCAACGTTCGACTCGAGTGGACGGCGTACGAGGGACTTCTAGCGAGTGCGCCCGCACTTCTCGGTCGTTCGTACTCCGCCGTCGTCGGGACTGGATTATTGGCCGTCGCGCTCGGCTTCATCGTGTCCGCCAGCGCTAACCTCTGGATGCGCCGCCACGATAAACGCTTCGTCTTGACGCTTGGCCTCACGCTCATGCTCGCAGCAACCGCCTTCGGTATCGTCCACCAATATACGCCGCGCTATGCGATGAGCGTCTTCCCGTTTGTGGTACTCGCGGCTCAGCCATTTTTCACCGTATCGCCTTGGCTCGTGCTGCGCGTCGCCGTCGGATGCGCCTTGGGAGCAGCCTCGCTTGGGTACTGTTACGCCCACGCGTAGTCTCTCGGTCACACGCATTTCGTAACCTCACGCACTACCTTCTGGCGCCCCGCCAACTCCGAAGCCGTCAGCCTTTTCACCGCGCCCGTCCGAGCCGCGTTTGTCACGTAATACGTGACAAGCTCGGTTTGGGGGTGGGCGGGTTGAGGGTGGTTGGTTTATCGTTTAACCGACGGGGCGTTCGACTCGCCAATCGGATGGCCGAGAGTTGTTTCGCCCCTCGTACTCCTGCGCCTGCATGTTCCCGGACGCTGTTTTTCCGCCTCAGGAGACTGAACCCCACTCGGCTGCTTCGCCTGGCCGTCCCCGGAAACACCGTTGGGTTTTTCGGATGTTCGCAATTGCGCTGCCGTTCGCGATCCTCGTTTTCGCGGAGTTTGCGTTGCGTCTTGGCGGTTACGGGCATCCCACCACGTTTTTCCTGCGCAAGCGGATCGGCGGGCGAGAAATGCTCGTCGAGAACCCGCGATTTTCGTGGCACTTCTTTCCGCCCTCGGTCGCGCGGATGCAGGTTCCGGTTTGTGTGCCGCTGAAAAAGGCGCCGGGAACGATTCGGATGTTTGTCTTCGGCGAATCGGCCGCGATGGGAGATCCGAATCCGGATTTCGGCTGTGGGCGGGTGCTCGAAACGCTGCTTCGTGCGCGGCATCCGGCAGCAAAATTCCAGGTCATCAATGTGGCAATGACCGCGATCAACTCGCACGCCATCCGCGAAATTGCCCAGGAATGCGCGGGACTCGAAGGCGATTACTGGGTCGTCTACATGGGCAACAACGAGGTCGTCGGGCCCTACGGCGCCGGAACGGTATTCGGTTCGCAGACCGCGAATCTCACTGCGATCAGGCTCAGCCTGTGGCTGAAAAAGCTTCGTTTAGGTCAATGGATCAGCCGCCTCCGCGATCGCGGTGCGACCGAGTGGAAAGGCATGGAAATGTTCCTGCATCAGCAGGTCCGTCGCGACGATCCGCGGCTCGCGATGGTATACCAGCATTTCGCCGCCAACCTGGACGATATCGTACGCTTGGGACGAAATGCCGGGGCTAAAGTCGTGCTCAGCACGGTCGCGGTGAATCTCAAGGATTGTCCGCCCTTCGCGTCGCAACCGCGCCGAGAAATGGACGGCCGCGCCGAGGCCGAGTGGCGCCGGCTGTTTGACACTGCCTGCACGGCGGAGGAGGCCGGTGCGTTCACCACCGCGCTGGCCGCGTTCGAAGGAGCGGCGCGCGTCGGCAACGGCATGATCGAAACCGAAACACACGCGGAGCTCCACTTTCACCTGGGCCGCTGCCTCCTCGCGCTTGGCCGGTCTGTCGACGCCACCGCCGCTTTCGAACGGGCGCGCGATTTGGACACGTTGCGTTTTCGGGCCGACAGCGAGATCGATCGACTGATCGCAGCCAAGGCGGCGGCGGAAAAAGACGATATCCTCTTTGTGCCTTTCGCCGCGTTGGCCGCGGACGCGAGTCCCGGAAAAATCACGGGAGAGGAACTGTTTTACGAGCACGTGCATCTAACCTTCGAGGGAAACTATCGGCTCGCGCGGGCTCTTTTCGAAAAGATCGAAGCCGATGTGCGACAGCGCGGAAAGCTGGCGACCGATGTCGGTCCGGTTCTATCGCCGGCCGAATGCGCCGCGGCTCTAGCGTGGACGGAGTGGGAGCAGTTGGCCGTGGACGAACAAGTGAATGCGCATCTGCAGCGGCCTCCATTCACCACGCAATCGGGCAGCGCCCAACGATTGGCGCGCTGGCAGCGCCGTGTCGCCGCACTGTCGGACCGCGTCCATGCGAATCCACTTGCGAATACCGCTCGCGCGTATCGGTCCGCCATCGAGCGGCGTCCCGACGACTGGGTGCTCCATCGCAATTTTGCGCTCTTCTACGAGCTGGCCGATCCGAATACGTCACACGCCGCCGAAGCGTTGAACGAATGGCGGGAAGTCACGCGACTGCTGCCACATTATCCCCAGGCTTATTTTCACCTGGGCAATGTCGCGAAAACCCAAGGCCGGGTTGACGACGCGATCGGATATTATCGCGAGACGCTGGCTCACGATCCGGTCGGCGATCCCGATTGGCTCGAGGTCCGCTTTTGTCTCGGCACCACGCTGCTCGAAGCGAATCGGCTCGCTGAAGCCCTACCGCATCTACATGCGGTCGCGCGGGAGTTTCCCGATTTCGCCGCCGCTCGTTTCAACTATGGCACCGCCTTGGAGCGGCAAGGTCGGGTGAGCGAGGCCGAGCGCGAATATCGCGCGACGCATCGCCTCGAGCCAAACTTCAAGCCGGCCCAGGCGAAGATCGCCGAGTTCGACGCCGTGCAGCGAACGAAGGCATCGTCCCCGAGGTAGCGTCGCCATGCTGCAACCGTCCCAGAGTGTCGCAGTAGAGTCTGGCGCAAATTCCGTGTCGCCGCCGGTCCCGACCACCGTGTGGTCCGCAACGTCATGGCGCTCCACGACTGTAATCGTTGTCGGACTCATGGTGGTGAACTGGATCGTTTTCGGCCAGACGACGCGCCACGGGTTTATCAACTTCGACGATCCATCGTACGTGTCCGACAACCCGCATGTGCCGGGTGGTTTGACGTGGGAAAATGTGACTTGGGCGTTCACCCACGTGCACTCGTGCAATTGGCATCCGTTGACCTGGATGTCGCACATGCTCGATTGCCAGGTTTTCGGACTCAATCCGGCAGGCCATCACCTCACCAATGTTCTCCTGCACGTGGTTGCGACGCTCCTTCTGTTCGCGGTGTTGCGGTCGACCACCGGCTATCCGTGGCGCAGTGCCTTCGTCGCCGCCGTGTTTGCAGTCCACCCTTTGCACGTCGAATCCGTGGCGTGGGTGGCCGAGCGCAAGGACGTGCTGAGCGGCGTATTCTTCATGCTCACGATCGGCGCCTACGCGCATTATGCGCGGCGATCTTGGTCCTTCGCTCGTTACACGTTCGTCCTACTGGCGTTTGCCCTGGGGTTGATGTCCAAACCGATGCTGGTGACGTTGCCGGTGCTTTTGCTGCTGCTGGATTATTGGCCGCTGCGGCGGCTGCCTGATTGGACCGATTCCCGTGCGGTCGCGCGATGTGTGGTGGACAAGCTACCGCTGCTGGCGCTCTCGGCGGCGTCGGGCACGGCGACGCTTTTCGCGCAGACGGAAGCGATGCAATCGCTGCAGCAAATTTCGGTGGCCTCACGGCTCGGCAACGCGGTCGTTTCGTACGCGATCTATCTCGTCCAGATGGTGTGGCCGTACCACTTGGCGATCCCGTATCCGTTTCATCGCGGAGATGCCACATTATGGCCGGTCGTGCTCGCGTCGGTTCTGCTGGTCGGTCTTTCGGGCGCGGCGGTCGGACTACGTCGTCGCTATCCGTATCTCTTGGTGGGTTGGTTATGGTACCTCGTCATGTTGGTACCGGTGATCGGCATAGTACAGGTTGGCATGCAGGCGCACGCGGACCGCTACACGTATTTGCCGCAAATCGGTCTGTATATCGCGGTATCCTGGGCGGCGGCGGATTTCGTGGCGGAGCGATGGCGGGCGAGTTGGGTCTTCCCTGGATTGGCGACCGTCGCGGTCATTGCTTTGATTTTCAGCGCGAGCACCCAGGCTGCCTACTGGCGAGACAGCGAAACGCTTTGGACCCATTCGCTCGCGTGCACGACCGACAACGACGTGGCACATTGCAATCTCGGCGACGTTTTCGCGGAGGAAGGAAAATTGGACGACGCGATCGATCACTTTCGGCACGCGGTGGCAATCGATCCGAACTACGTCAATGCGCACAATAATCTCGGCAATGCGCTGCTGCTAAAAGGCAACGTCGAGGAGGCGGTGACACATTTTCGCAAAGCCGCGGACCTCCAACCCGGCTTCGCCGTGGCGTATTACAATCTGGGCAATGCGCTGTTCCGCGGCGGCAGTCTCGACGACGCGATCATCGCGTTCGAGCGGGCCCTGCAGCTTTCGCCGACCTTCGCGGAGGCCCTCAACAATCTCGGGGCGGTCTTGCTGCGCAAAGGCAATGTCGACGCCGCCATCATGCGTCTTCAACAGGCGCTGCAGTGCAAGCCCGACTATGTGAATGCGCACAACCTGCTTTGCGGCGCTCTGCTGCAAACGGGCCGTTTGGACGATGCGATCGCACGCTGTCGCCAGTTCGGCGCCGTACGGCCCGAGACGGCGATGTCCTATGGCAATATCGGCAACGCTCTCCTCGAGAAAGGCCGCACTAACGAAGCGATCGCTTATCTAAGCCAGGCCCTCGAAGGCATGCCGAACGCGCCGCTCGTTCATTCGAATCTAGGTAACGCACTGCTGCAAAAGGGACGCGCGAACGAAGCGCTAGAACATTTTCGCCGCGCGTTGGAACTCCGCCCGGACGATCCCGACATTCAGAACAATCTGGCGTGGATGCTCGCAACGTCGCCTTATCCGGCGGTGCGCGACGGAAAAACGGCCGCGCAACTGGCCGAGCGCGCCAATCGGCTCACCGGCGGCGAGAATCCCAACATGCTCGATACGCTCGCCGCCGCCTACGCGGAGGCGGGGCAATTCCGCGAGGCCGTAGCAAACGCGCAGCACGCGTTACAGCTTGCGCAAGCGCATGGGGAACAGGTGCTGGTAGCCCAGCTCGACGCCAAACTGCGACTGTATGCGGCGGGAAAACCCTTTCGCGAACAGGCGAGATGAGAATGAACTTTGGGCGCATCGCCGTCCGTTGCGGAGCGAAAGTAAAACGTTAAACCGGCCCCTCCCTTGCGAGGCCGGCGTCTGCGCGGCTGGCTACCGGGCAACCCCAATCCGAGTTTGCAGACTTGCCCGCCGAGACCCGCGCGAAGCCGGCTGCATCCTTCGGTCCACTTCAACTCCGAGGCATGAAAGAGTCCGTTCCGTCCTGTTTGTTGTCGCCCGGTCGTGCAGAATTTCCGACGGACCGAAACGTGCGCCTGGCGGTGGTGGTGCCGTGCTATAACGAGGAAGCTGTCTTGCGACAGACGATTTCGCGTTTGTTGGCGACGATCAGCGACCTCACCGCGCGAGCTAAAATCGGCGCACAGAGCCGGATCTACTTCATTGATGACGGGAGCACCGACAGCACTTGGCGGATCATCGAACAAACCGCCGCGCGTAATCCAACAGTCGTTGGCGTGAAGCTCAGCCGGAACTTCGGGCATCAAAACGCGTTGTTGGCCGGTTTGGCTGCGGCGGAAGGCGACGCTTTTCTCAGCATGGACGCCGATCTGCAGGACGACGTCGGCGTGATCGAGCGCATGGTCGAAGATTTCCGCCGGGGGCGCGACGTCGTGTATGGCGTGCGTAGCAGCCGTGAGACGGATCGCTGGTTCAAGCGGTCCACGGGAGACGGATTCTATCGGATTATGCGGTGGATGGGCGTCGAGATCGTGCCGAATCACGCCGATTGTCGTCTGCTCAGCCGGCGTACGGTCCGCTGGCTCATGAAGTTCGGCGAGGTCGATCTGTTTCTCCGCGGACTCGTGCCGAAACTCAGCGCCAACGCGTCGATCGTTTACTACGAGCGCCAGCCGCGGCGATTGGGCGAAACGAAATATGGCCTGGGCAAGATGCTCTCGTTCGCGTGGCGCGGCATTACGACGACCACGGCGTTTCCGCTCCGGTGCGTGACGGTGCTGGGCTTCATCATCTTTTCGATGAGCCTCATCATGATTGCGCAAACGATCTATATAAAGTTGTTCAATCCCGCGGCCACACGCGGATGGGCGTCGACCTTGGTGGCGATCTATTTTCTCGGCGGGTTGCAGGTGCTCAGCCTCGGGATCATCGGCGAGTACATCGCCAAGGTGTTTCTCGAAGCGAAGCGGCGGCCGCGTTTTCTCATCGAGTCCGTCACGCGCCGGCATGCGCGGTCGAAACCGGCGCGTACGGCGACCGCGGAGCCAGCTGTCGCTGGGCGGCGATGATTACATGAGTCGGCCGATGAGCGCGCTCCACGAAACGATCGCAACCCGAAACATTTCGGGGGCGATGGGCGACGATACCCGGAAACAAGCGGAGGCGGACTTTCACGACGCGTGGGCCGCGAGCGCCGAAATCGAACGCATCGATGTGCGCGGCGTGAACGAAGCCTGCACCGCGCCGGAGATGCGGCATATCGCTCGGCAACTCGGCGATCTCCGGGGTCGGTCCTTGCTCGATGTCGGATGCGGGCTGGGCGAGGCCGCGGTCTATTTCGCTCTCGGCGGCGCGGACGTGACGGCGACCGATATTTCGCCGGGGATGTGTGCCGCGGCGCAACGGCTAGCAGCCGCCAATGGCGTTAATATCCGCACCCACGTGGCGGCCGCCGAAGATTTCGGGGCTCCGGCCGAGTCGAAGTTCGATGTGATCTACGTCGGCAATGCGCTGCACCACGTGGACATCGCCGCAGCCATGCCGCGGTTGTTGCGGCATTTGAAGCCGAATGGGATTTTCGTCAGCTGGGACCCCGTCGCGTACAATCCGCTCATTAACGTCTATCGGCGACGCGCGACGAAGACGCGCACGAGCGACGAGCATCCGTTGAGGCTCGCCGATATTAGACGCATTCGCGGCCATTTCGAGGCGACCGAGGTGCGTTGGTTCTGGCTTTGCACGCTGCTGATTTTCGTGTGCATGGCCCTCGTTCAACGCCGCGATCCGAACGAGGAGCGGTTCTGGAAAAAGGTCGTCGAGGAAGCCGAACGCTGGCGCTGGCTCTACCAGCCACTCGAGTTTTGCGATCGCGTCCTCCTTTGGGTGCCGCCGCTGCGGCCGTTGTGCTGGAACGTGGTTATCATCGGCCGCGGGCTACGACGCGCTCCATCGGTACCGCAGGAAATGGATCCCAGCGTATGAGCTCTGTGCAAGCCGAGCCCTCAGGGCCGCGAGTTCAGTGTCGCGTGCGACGCTGGTTCGCGGTCGTCGTCGGCATCGCACTCCTCGGCCTTGGGGCCTTGATCGCGTTTTCACCCCCCGCGCCGGTCTACGACGAAGAGGCGCATTTGATGGGAGCCTGCCTGCTCGTCGGCTACGACCGCGACTCGAAGGGCGCAGCCGTCGGCGAGAAGCTTGGCTTTCATGACATGTTGGTCGCGGATATTCCGTCAGCGCCGGGTCCGCTTTATCCCGTTCTGCATGCCGCCTTGTTTCCGCTCACGAACTTGGAAGCGCCGCGCATCCGATTCCTGAATTTCGGTTTGTTGATTCTCGCCTGGGCGGCGCTCGCGTTCGGATTGCGGCTGTCGGCTGGCGAGACGTCGTGGTTTTTGCCCACGATGATGCTCGCGATCCCCGCCACGTGGACGACCGTCGGGCTCGCGTATACGGAGATTCCCGCCTTCGCGATGGCCGCGTGCGCGCTCGCGGCGGCGGGGTGGGCGACGTCCCGGAACGAACCTGGCGTCGGCTTATCCTATTTCGGCTTCGGCCTGGCCGGTATCTTTTGCGGGCTCGCGATTCTCGGCCGGCAGACCTACTTGCCCGCGCTCCTCGCGTTCGTCGCCCTCGTCGTTTTTGCGCCGCGATGGCGCTGGCCCGCTCTGCTGGCACTCGTGGTCGCGGCCCTGATCCCGCTCCCGATGTTCATCGCCTGGGGCGGTCTGACGCGTCGCGATTTGCAGACGACGATGGGAGGCGGCCTCGCCATCGCGCATGCGGTCGTCGCGTTCGCGTGGCTTGGGCTGACCGTTGGCTGGCTGGCACCGCGCTTTTTTTCGGCCGGCCGCCGCTGGGTTTTCGTCGCCATGACAGCGAGCGTCGTCGCGAATTTGCTCTTCATTCACCTGACGTGGCGCGGCTACGACGGGATTCTCGGTTACCTGCCGACATGGTTGGGGCGCACCTATGATCCGCTAGTCGGCTCGCTGCTCGCGGCGGCGAGCGGCGGCTTCGCAACCGCGGCGGCGATCAATGGTTGGCAGCGGCGGGACGACGGGGCGTTTTTGCTCGGGCTCGGGCTGACGATCGCGCTCACGGCGACTGCGATCGGTATCGTTCATCTCTATACGCCGCGTTACGTCATGGTCGCGTTCCCGGTGGTGCTGTTGGTCGCGCAACCGTTTTTCGCGCCATCGGCGTGGGCGATATCGCGGCTCGTCGTCGGCGCGGCGTTGGGCGCCGCTTCGCTCGTAACTTATTACTCCGCGGCATACGCATGAGCTCGCCGGCAACCTCGACCTCGAACACGCGCGTTTTCGCTCGGCCCAGCTTGAGCGTTAAACCGGCGAAGCTTTCGACAATAGAGCGGTGGGCGTTCGTTCTCTGCGCGTCGCTCTACCCCCGGCCCCACAGAACAACCCGTATCGATTCGTTGCGTTCGGACCGCTTCGGTTTCGGAGCAAGGCTCTAGCGATTGTGATTTGGATCAGGGGCGGGCGACAACACTACAACTAAACCCTAAACAGATATATGAAGAAGTCGTTTATAACCCTGTTAGTATTATCGTTGTTCGCGGGCCTCGGCAGCATTGCCAACGCCGGAACGACCGTCGCCACCGGCGGCAACTGGCTGGTGCGCAAGACGGGTTGGATCGGCGGCACCTGGATCATGATGCATCGTAACGAGTACGTGACCCTCAAGTGCTCTCCGTGCAACTCGCTGTTCACGGTGCGCTACGAGACGGAATACTGGCAGTGCTCCGGCGGCATCGTGCAGCCCACGGTGTCCGGCAACATCTCGGTCGCGAGCCAGAGCGGCACGAGCAACAAGGGCACCTGCACCGGCACGGGCTTCCCGGCGGAGAAGAAGTATAACCTCACCGGCACGGCACTCGTGCGCGATAACGAATCGGGTTGCTGCTACAATCTGGGCGTTCGCAACGGCTAGTTCCACGGTAGCTGACGAGGACGATCCGTCCTCGGTTGGCTGCACCGCCCGCAGCTATGACCTGCGGGCGGTTTTAGACGGCGGGCGGAATTTGGATGCGAGGGAAATTTTGCAGTATGAAAACTCAAGGTGGGCGGGGGATTTCGATTTTGACGCTGGGGTTGGCGGCGTTCGCGGTGGCCGAGGGCGTGCACGCGGCGCCGGAAAAGCTTGGGGGCTTTTCCGAAGTCGTGCTCGGCCCAACGCCAGAAACGGTGATGGCGATCGTGAGTCCTGACGGCCGCCATGCCGCGTACGCGGCGCCGAGTGGAGCGAAAAGGCGCTTGTTCGTCGACGGCCGGCCCGGACCCGAATTTGACGGTGAACTCGTGGAATACCTCGCCGGCGGACCAAGCTCCGTCGTCTTCAGCGCGGACGGCGAGCGGGTCGCGTGCACCGTGCGCAAGGGCGACGAAAGCTGGGTGATCGTCGACGGCAAACCGGGCCGCCACTATCGGAAAGTCGGTGCCGTGGTTTTTAGTCCGGATAGCCAGCACGTGGCGTATCCGGCGACGACCGGTCCGGGAGTCATGGCGCGTGGCGATCGCTGGGTGCTCGTGCGCGACGGAGTCGAAAGCAAGGAGTCGTACGAAAGCGTGTCCTGGCTTTCGCCGATCTACAGTCCCGATAGCCAGCACCTCGTGTATGTCGCGCGAAAAGGCGATCGCGGCGTGGTCGTCATCGATGGGATCGCGGGACCCGAATACGACAAAATCGGCTACGGGATTCCGACGTTGAGCGCGGATGGGAAACACATGGCGTATTCGATTCGGAGCAACCGCGACGACGGCCGATCGCGCGTGATTTTAGACGGCAAACCCGGACCGCTATTCGACGACATCCCGGAATTGTCGCTGCTCTTCAGCCCGGACAACGAACATGTCGTCTACGCGGCGCAACATGACGAGAAGCTTTCGGTCGTCGTGGACCACAAGCCAGGCCCGGCGTATGAGGTCGTCGATAGCATCACGTTCAGCGCCGACGGGAAGCACATGGCTTACAAGGCGCGCCAAGACGGTAAATGGCATATGGTGGTGGACGGCCATCTCGGCCCCGCTTGCGATGAGTTATTGAACGGCTTCCCGGTGTTCAGCCCGGATGGCAAACGCTTCGCCTACGGATTCAAGCAAGCCGACAAATGGCAGGTGATGGTAGATGGCGCGCCGGACGGAGGAATTTACGACGAGATCATGGAGGGATGCATCGTCTTCAGCGGCGACAGCCAGCGCTTCGCGTACCCGGCGCGAGTCGGCGACAAGAAGATGGTGGTGGTCGATGGGATCCCCGGCGACGAATTCAGCGATATTTCGCTCCAGTCGCTCGTGTTTAGCGCGGACGGGAAACACTTCGCCTATAAAGCCGAGAAGGGCGGGGAGCGTCATGCGATCGTCGATGGCGAAGCGGGACCCGGCTATACGGAAATCATGACGAATATCGTCTTCAGCGCCGACAGCCGGCACGTCGCCTACGTCGGCGCTCTCGGCGATAAGTCATGGCTCGTGGTGGATCGGCATAATGGTCCAGGCCCGTGCAAAATGATCCTCAACCTTCTGGCCGACGACAGCGCTGGCTTCGAGTCGATGGTCGTGCGCGACCGGACGCTGTATCGGCTAACGTGGAAGCCTGCCGCAGCTCGAGACGAGTCGTGAAGAAACGACTCTCAATTTTGTTCTGCAGCCTTGGCTTTGCGGCCGGCTGCATGCACTTCGGTGCATCCGACCCGACGGCACGCTTACTTGCCGCCGCGGAGCAAGGAAATGTCGTCGACGTCGAGGCGTGTTTGCTCCGGGGTGCCGCGCTCGAGGCGAAAGACAGCTCGGGAGAAACCGCCTTGATGAAAGCCGCCTTCAGCGACCGGCGTGCCATCGTGGCGCTTCTGCTGGAGAGGGGTGCGTCCGTCGATGTCCGGAATCCGCAGACCGGGGCGACGCCGCTGATCATGGCGGCGCAGCAAGGCCATCTTGATGTGGCGCGGCTCTTGGTCGATCACGACGCGAACGTCGATCTGCGGCAGTATTACGATGGCGCGACGGCGTTGATCGTCGCCATGACGTTTAGCGCGACCGAGGTGGCAAAATTCCTCGTCGAAGAAGCGGGCGCGGATGTGAACCTCGCCGCCGACGGCAATGTCACGGCGTTGTTCATTGCGGCCCAGGACGGAAATACAGCCGCGGTCGAGCTGCTCCTGAAGAACGGGGCGCGGACTGACATCCGAACCAGTTCCGGGATGACCGCGACGGACATCGCGCGGGAACGGCTGCATGACGATGTCGTGCGCGTCTTGCGGAAAACGGAGGCGACATGAAGACCGCGTTGAAGCGATTGATTCCAATTCTGATTTTTGTCGGCGGGTTCGGCTCGTCGACGGTCCTCGGTGCGACGGAGGCCGCGGCGCCCGACGTCCCGACGTCGCCGCGAATCAAGTTCGATCGGATGTTCCACGACTTTGGCGACATCGTCGAGGGCAGCGTCCAGGCGACCTCGTTTCAATTCATCAATACCGGTACGGGGGTGTTGCGTATCGCGGCGCTAAAGCCGAGTTGCGAGTGTACGGTCCCGGAAGTGTTGGGCGGCAAAATGGAATACGCTCCGGGCGAGTCCGGCATTCTGAACGTCGTCCTCAACGCCCCGAAGCGCAAAGGTTCGGTCACCCAGAGCGTTTGTATCTCTTCCAACGACACGCTCCATCCCGACACCATCGTTCGACTTCAGGCGGATATTCCCCTCGAAGTGCGAATTACGCCGGGAACGATCCAGCTCACGCTCGCGGATCGGAGTATGCCGGAGTGGACGCTTGACCAGGCGATCACCGTTTCCAGCGTGGATCATCGCCCGTTCGCCATCACAGGCGTGATATCGCGCGGCGACGTCTTCGTCGTCGATTTCGATCCGCAACACGTTGCGGTCACCCACACCCTCCATGCGCGGGTGAAGTCGGAGAGCCTACGCCGGCAGCCGAGCGGAGATTTGGTGTTCGAGGTCAGTCATCCGCTCTGCAAAAGCGTGCGGCTCGAGTACGACTGCGTGCCGGAAGTGCAGATCACGCCGAGCATCGTCATTTTCCGCAACGCGGTCGACGGACGGGCCCAGCGCCAGACCTTGTCGCTCGTCAACAACTACCATCAGCCGCTCGAGATCGAATCCATCTCCTCGGGCAATGGCTTCGCCAAAGTCGTTGAACGCAAGCCGACCTACCAAGGATGGGAGCTCGAAATCGAGCTGGTGCCGCCGCGACGCGACGGCAAGCAACGCGTCTTTTCCGACGAGCTTCACGTCAAGATCAAGGGCCGCGACCAAGTGAGTATTCCATGCCGCGGCTTCTACAAGGTGGGCGGCGATTCTTGATCCCGATGAAACCGTTGTGCTTCGCGGTCGGGTTTGGCTTCGGCGTCGCTGTCGGCGTCGGATCGATGTTGCCACGGCT
>CBINOT010000142.1:0-16164 GCA_966252355.1 uncultured Opitutus sp.
CGTCTGCCTCAATCTGCTCTACAAAGACCGACCCTGCGCCGGCCTCGATCAACAGCCGCGCGAACTCGGCGCCCGCAGCGCGGAGATGGTCATCGCGCAACTTCAACGCAACGAACGCGGCATCCCGGAGTGGCCGACGACGACCACGATTCCCGCGCGTTGGGTAGAGGGCCCGACGATTCATCCCCCGGTCGTCACGGCGGACGCCGCGCAGAGCCCGGTGTTGGTGCAAAAATAGGCCCGCAGAGGATAAAGCGGAAACAGCCCTCCGACCGCGCGGTCTTTGGCGGCAATGCGTGCCGCCCTCGAGCTGAAAACCGCCGCGCCGCTTGTTCCGCCACGGCCAACGTGGCGGACGCTCCGTGAAGCGGCGGCGAAATGTCGTGCTTGTCCGCTTTGGAAAACGGGCACCCAGACTGTTTTCGGCGAAGGCCCGACGTCGGCCCGCGTGGCCCTGGTCGGAGAGCAACCGGGTGATCAAGAGGATCGCTCCGGCCACCCTTTTGTCGGCCCAGCCGGGCATCTGCTCGACCAAGCGCTCACGGCCGCCGGCATCGACCGCAGCGAGGTGTACGTCACCAACGCCGTGAAACACTTCAAGTGGGAGCCCGCGGGAAAACGCCGGCTGCACAAAAAACCCAATGCCCGTGAAATCGCGGCATGCCGGCCATGGCTCGACGCCGAACTCGAGGCGTTGCACCCGGACTTGGTGGTGGCGCTTGGCGCGACGGCGGCGCAGACGTTGATGGGCGCGTCGTTTCGGGTCACGCGCGAACGCGGCAAACGCTTCGACATCCCCTGGGCCGGCGGCTTCGTCGCCACCATTCACCCTTCGGCGATTCTCCGGATGGATCCCGCGGACCGCGACACCGCCTTCGCCGAGCTCGTCGCGGATCTCAAAGTGGTCGCTCGACTGCTGCGCTAACGATTATTTCGGATAGGCCGCTTCGTATATTGTCCGAGGCCGCGCCGCCTAGTGCCCGAAATCGCGAGCGCGAGAGACTCATTATAGAGAAGCGGATGGCAAGGAGTGCATGCGAATCGCACGAGGCCGCAAAAAGGTACGTATGCCGAGAACCGACCGATCCCCCAGCGGTCAGTCGGCCGGCAACTCAATATTCTATCCTATGAAAATCTCATTCTTGGTTACGCTTGGCGTCGCCGCCCTCGCCGTCGCGGGATGCAATAAGTCTACCCGCAGCCCGAACACCGCCGCGAACGACACGAATCGTTCTGCCGACTATACGGCAACGACCACCGGCAATGTGACGACGACTCGCACGGACAATTCGCTCAACGCCACGGCTGACCGCATGGCGGGTGACGTGCACAGCGCCGCAAACTCCGCTTCGAATGCGATCGGCACCGCCGCGACCAATATCGCCACGACTGCCCGCATCGCCGAATGGCACCTGAGCGCGACGGACCTTCAAGCGGATCTCGATAATAACAAGGAGATCGTCCGCACGAAGGAAGCCACCGGCGCGCCGACGGGCACCTCCGACAAGTCGGTCATCGAGAGCATGGTCAAAGGCCGGCTCGAAGCCGACAGCCAGATCGCCGCGCTCAAGCTCGACGTAGACGCCGATAAAGCCGGCGAAGTGAAGCTCTCCGGCAAGGCGAACTCCGCCGAGCAGGTGGGTCGCGCGATCGCGCTCGCCCTCGACACCGAAGGCGTCACGAAGGTGACTTCGAAGATCAAGCTGGACCGCGACGCGAAGACGAACCGCTAAACGGTCGCACCGCTTTCGCCGAGATTCTCGGCCAACCAGAACCGCGAGGCTTCGCTGCCTCGCGGTTCGTTTTTATAGCCGCCGCAACGCATCACCGCGCCGCGAATATTCGAGCGCAAAAATCTTGCGGATTGCACGGGGTCGACACGCGAAAGCCCGCGTTGTGCATGATCCCTTTCCGAAGCTTCAAAACGGGTGCTCAACGCAAACGGCAAACGGCATCGAGAACCCTCTAATCTCGCGTCAAATTTCGCGCGTCGTTTTCCGAGCGCGCCCGCGACAACTCGCTGTGGCAGAGCCCTGAACAAAAGCTCGTGCGCGGGCGAACTCTCCGTGACGACAGCGCCCGCGCGCAAACGGACCGGCGCCGCGAACCGAACCGGAACCGCGCGGTCAGTCGCCCGGCAACTCAAAATCCGCCTATGAACAAATCAATTCTGTTTCCCATCGCCCTAGGCCTCGTCCTCAGTGGCTGCAGCCACTCCACGAAGACCGCCACCGAGACGACGACCGCCACGACGACTGGAGCATCCACCGGTGTATATAGCGACACCGCTACCGCCTCTGCCAGCACCGCGCCCGCCTCTACCAATGGCTCGTATAGCGCGACCCAAAATTACAACAACAACTACAATACGAACGCCAACACGACGGTAGGAGCGTCGACGTCCGGCTCCGCTGCCGGCACGATGAGCGGCAGCTCCTCGAACTATAATTCGTCGCCTTCGAGCAGCTCGAATTACAACAGCAATAGCTCAAACTATGGCACCTCGCCGTCGTCCAGCTCCTCGAGCCAGAACAACAATTACAACTACAACAGCAACACGCAGAACAACAGCACGAGCAATAGCACTAACACCGGCTCGGCTGCGTTCGGCACGAGCAGCAGCGGCAGCACCTCGCCGTCGAACAGCAGCACGACCAGCTCGGCGCGAATGACAGCAGCAGCTCGTCGACGTCGCCTTCGTCGAGCAGCACGGCGAGCAACACGACTCAAAATTCGAACACGAACATCAACGCCAACGTCAGCGGCGCAGCGTCCGGTTCCGCCTCGGGTTCGTTGAGCAGCGCTTCGCCCTCGACCAGCAGCAGCTCCACCTCGCCCTCGACGAGCGCGAGCGTCGCGAGCAACGATAGCACCAGCGGCACGGCCAGCACGTCCTCGTCTTCCGCTTCGGATGCCTCGTCGTCGCCGACGGGCAGCACGAGTGGCTTCGCGAGCAGCGGCAGCGCCTCGGGCTCCACGGGTTCGACCAGTAGCTCCACGGTCGCCAGCAGCGACACCGCCGCCCAAAGCTCCGGCTCGATGAGCAGCAGCGCCTCGCCGTCCAGCACCGCGAGCACCTCGTCCTCGCAAAGCGACAGCACGAGCGGCCTCGCGAGCAGCGGCAGCGCCTCGGACTCGACGGGGTCGACCAGCAGCTCCACGGTGGCGAGCAACGACACGCAGAGCTCCGCCGCTCAAAGCTCCGACAAGACCAGCAGCGCTTCGCCGTCCTCGACGTCGAGCGCTTCTTCGTCACAGACGGGCAGCACCAGCGGCTTCGCCAGCAGCGGCAGCGCGTCCGGTTCGACCGGCTCGACCAGCAGCTCCGCGGTGGCGAGCAACGACTCGACCTCCACGTCCTCGAGCCAAAACGCCGGCCTGAGCGCGTCGGGCAGCACCTCGTCGACGACCAGCGGCGCGACCTCGAGCAGCACGCCGTCGACCTACGCGAGCAGCAGCTCGACGCAAAGCGGCAACGCAACGACGAGCACCGATTCGACGAGCCTCAGCGGCTCGGTGAGCGGTTCGACGAGTAGCACCGGTGCGGTCGCGTCCACGACCACCTCGAGCAGCAGCAAGGACACGAGCGCTCACATCACCGAGTGGCGTCTGTCGCCGGCCGACATCCAGGCGGATCTCGACAAGTCGACCACGATCGTGCGCACCCGCGAAATCGCGGCGGGCGCTCCGACGGGTTCGATGGATGATTCCGTCCTGATCACGATGGTGAAAAACAAGCTCCAGGCCGACAGCGACCTCGCGAACTTGAACCTCGACGTACAAGCGCATAACGGCGAAGTCACGCTGAAGGGCACCGCCCAATCGGCGAACCAAGTCGGCCGTGCGATCGCGCTCGCCCTCGACACCGATGGCGTGACGAAGGTCAGCTCCGACATCAAGGTCGGCGCGCAAGCGAAGTAATCTCTTCTTGCTTCCCACCCAATCGAAAGCCTCCGCCCTCGCCGGCGGGGGCTTTTGTTTTATGCTTCGGGTTTCGTGCGGTAACGAAGCAGATCGCGAGGCGCCACGCCGTGCACGGCCTTGAAGGCCCGCGAGAAATGATAGGGATCGGCGAAACCCACGCGCTGGGCCGCCTCTTTGACCAGCCCGCCATTTTCAACGAGGTGCTCTGCCGCGAGGTTCATCTTTCGACGCATCAGGTATTGGTAGGGGCTCGTGCCCTGATAACGCCGAAACCAGCGGCAGACGCTCGACGCCTCGACACCCGTCAGCGTGGCAATCTCGTGCAGCGTCGCCAGCCGCTCGGCTTCCGCGTCGATCAGCGCCTTGCAGCGCAGAAACGCTTCCCGCGCGGGTTCACGCGCATGCGGCGCGAGCGTCGAGGTATCTTCGATTTTCAGTAGCAGCAACTCGAGCAAGGCCGCACAAATCCGATGGACGAGCGTGCCGGAGCGTTGGCCCTCGCGCACGATATCTTCGAAAACGCTCGTCACCTCCGCATGCGCCGCGAGTTCGCGCACCCCGCGGATCGTGAGGCCGCAGCGTTGCAGCCGTGAACGCACATCGCGTCCCGCGAAGGCCAGGAAGTACTTCACCATCGGATCGCATGGATCCGTGCGGATTTCATACCGGGTCGTCGGCGCATACGTGAAGACCGTGCCCGCGCGCAGCGGATGTTCGGCGCCGTCGAGTCGCACCGTCCCCGAACCGGCTTCGACATATTCCAAGACGTAAAACGGAAACTGCGGCCGTTGAATGTCGTAATCCGGGTTGCAGCGCTCGCGACCACCCATCACGAGCGTGAGCGGACGCCTCGGCTCGGGCGCCAGGTTGAGAAAAAAGTATCGCCCACCGGTGACCTGTTGCGACAGGAGGCGCGAGGCGTCGGAGCGGGCGATTTTTTCCATCGGAAAGCTGGATCTATCCATTCCCCGCCGGCATTTTCGAGTGCATTCTCATCGCCCGCACCGGCCAACTTTGTCTAGGTCGGCGCCGCTCTCATCATCATGGCCGCTTCCAAAAAGATCCTCCTTGTCGCCAACGGCGATC
The DNA here is from genome assembly GCA_966252355.1 of uncultured Opitutus sp. Classification (GTDB taxonomy): domain Bacteria; phylum Verrucomicrobiota; class Verrucomicrobiia; order Opitutales; family Opitutaceae; genus ER46. The sequence continues at coordinate 5,011 of CBINOT010000142.1, forward strand.
TTCGATCATCCGCCAACGAAACGTGCTGGCCAGCGCAGCACGCCATGGAGCAGGCCCTCACGGCCGCCGTGGCGAAGCTCGGCTACACGCTCGTGCGGGCTCATCCGTACAAGGCGGCGCAGAAGCATGGGTTTATCGGCTCGCAAAAAGAGGGCATGGCGGTGTTCGCGCAGATCGATCGACGGACGCCGATCATCGTGGCCGAGGCGGTGTGGCAGTATTCGCATCATATTCTGCACGGCTTGATCTCGCACCAGGCGCCAATTCTCACCGTCGCGAATTGGAGCGGCACTTGGCCCGGCCTTGTGGGCATGTTGAACCTGAATGGCTCGTTGACCAAAGCGGGCGTCAAATACTCGACGCTGTGGAGCGAGGACTTTACGGACGACTACTTCCTGGCCGGCCTCTCGAGTTGGCTGAAGACCGGCGTGGCGAAACACCGCATCACGCACGTCAAGAGCCTGGCGAAGGCCTGCGTGCCCGGGAAAGCGAAGACCACCGCACGCCGCATCGCCGACGATCTCCGCGAACGGAAATCGATCATGGGCGTGTTCGATGAAGGCTGCATGGGCATGTTCAACGCCATCGTGCCGGACGAATTGCTGTTCTCGACCGGCGTGTACAAGGAGCGGCTGTCGCAGTCGGCGCTGTATTTCGGCGCGACGCAAGTGAGCGACGACGACGCCCGCGCGGTTTACGATTGGCTCGTGAAGAAAGGCATGAAGTTCCACCTCGGCACGGACGAAGCGACGGAGCTGACGGAAAATCAGGTGCTATGGCAGTGCAAAATGTACGTCGCCGCCCTGCGTATCGCCGACGAGTTCGGCTGCGAGGCGATCGGAATCCAATACCAGCAGGGGCTGAAAGATCTGCTGCCCGCGAGCGATCTCGTCGAAGGCATCCTCAACAACGCCGACCGCCCGCCGGTGAAAAATGCGGTCGGCAAGACGATCCGGCCTGGCCAGCCGCTGACGCATTTCAACGAGGTCGACGAATGCGCCGGGCTCGACGGCATTTTCACGCATCGCGTACATGCGGCGTTGGGCCAGCCCGTCGAGAACACCTTGCACGACTTGCGTTGGGGCGACTGGGACAAGAGCGGCACCACCGACGAGTATGTGTGGGTGTTCCTCATCTCGGGCAGCGCGCCGCCAGCGCATCACGTGGGCGGGTACAAAGGGACCGACTCGCTGCGTCAACCGCCGATGTATTTCCGGCTCGGCGGCGGGACCGTGCGAGGGGTCGCGAAGCCCGGAGAAATCGTTTGGAGCCGCGTCTTCGTCGAAGCCGGCAAGCTCAAGATGGACCTCGGGCGGGCCAAGGTGATCACCTTGCCGGAAGCCGAGACGGAGCGGCGCTGGAAAGAAACAACCGTCCAGTGGCCGATCATGCACGCCGTCACGTACGGCGTGACGCGCGATCAAATGATGGCCCGCCACAAGGCGAACCACATTCAAGTGGCGTACGCGAATTCGGCGAAAGAAGCCGACCTAGCGCTGTACACGAAAGCGGCGCTGGCGGCTGAGCTAGGGCTGGAAGTCAGCCTCTGCGGCACAAAGGCCGACGGCTCGCCGTTCTGAAGTCGAGATTTCGCGATCTGCGAAATCCTCGGCGCCACTCAATCCCCTATTGCTCCTCGCGCGGCACCGTCCGAGTCGGACCGATATGCCGTGCGAACCGCGCGTCAGCGACGCGGCCTAAACTCACACGCTGGCAATTTCCGCCAGTTTCGCCCGCGGGGCGGCGTGTTGATAGTACTCCCGAAACCACGCGACAAAACGCGTGAGTCCCTCCTCGAGCGCGATTTTCGGGCTGAACCCGATCGCTGCGCGGACCCGGGTGAGGTCGGCGCAGGTCTCGAACATATCGCCCGGCTGCGGCGGCAACAGCTCGACCTTGGCCTCCTGCCCGAGCCGATCTTGCAGCAACTCGACGAAGCGCAGGGTCTCGACCGCGCGATGGTTGCCGAGATTGAAGATCCGTGCGGCGCCCGCGCTGTTCGGCTGCGGCGGGCACAACATCGCCGCAATCACGCCTTCCACGATATCGTCGATGTAGGTGAAATCGCGGAGATTCTTTCCGCCGTTGAACAGCTTCAGCGTGGTGCCCTCGCAAATGGCGCGAGCAAATATCGTCGGGGCCATGTCCGGACGGCCCCACGGCCCATAAACGGTGAAGAATCGCAGGCCCGTGATGTCGAGGTGGTGATTGTGCGCGAAGCTGTACGCCATCAGCTCGTTCGCTTTCTTCGTCGCCGCGTAGTACGAAACCGGCTGGTCGGTGTTATCGTCCTCTCGAAACGGAGGACGCGCTCCGGCGCCGTAGACACTGCTGCTCGACGCATATACCAGCCGTTTCGGCCGCGTCGCGCGGCAGGCTTCCAGGATGCTGCCAAAGCCGTCCAAGTTCGACCGCGTGTACGCGTTGGGAAATTGCATGCTGTAACGCACGCCTGCCTGCGCGCCTAAATGAACGACGTAATCCGGACGAAACGCCGTCATCAGGTCGGCGACGGCAGTCCGGTCCGCGCAATCGCACGGCTCGAACCGGACATTGCTCATCGGCGCCAGTCGCGCCAGCCGCGCGCGCTTGAGGGCGACGTCGTAGTAGTCGCAGAGATTGTCTATCCCCAACACCGAATTCCCCGCGATCACCGCGAGGCGGTGCGCGACGTGATAACCGATGAATCCGGCAGCGCCGGTCACGAGCACTTTCATAGAATGTGGAAGGAAGGCAGAAGATCTCGAAGCGGCGCCGGTCTTCGTTTAACCGACGCGTGGCCGCGTTGCGGGCTCCGTTACTCCGATGGCAGCACCCAAAACGCGGTCAGCACGACCCACGCTGCAATGAGCGGCAGCGCGGCACCGAGCGCAGTGTAGAGCAAAAACAGAGTGGGACCCACGAGAACCGCCGCGGTCAGCCCTGGCAGAAGACGTGACCAAGCGGCACCGGTGTGGATTTGTCGGTCGAACACTTGCCACGTGACCCAGCCGACCAACGCGGGCCAAAAGAAGAGATGCGCGCCGCCGGGCAGCGCGAGTCCGGCGACTGCAGCCAGCACAGTCCAAAGCGATAAAACCGCCGCGTATCGGTCGGAAGGCCCGGTCTTGGGGGCGATGCGCGAACCGAGGATCCAAGCCACGCCAATTGCCAGGGCGGCACTGATAGCGAGCGGAACAGCCGAGGTCTTTGGATCGAGCCCAAGCCGGCTCGCGCTCGCGTAGACCGCCCACGCAAGCGCCGCCGCGACCAACACGCCCACGCTCATCGCGAGGCCAGCGCGCGCCACTCGGGCCCACGAGACGTCGCCTCGCCGAGCCGCGAGCCATCCGACCGATATCGCGACGATCAGCAAAGCGATGGTCAACGGCATGACCCACGCCATGGGATAGTGGGCGAACCACGGCGGGATGACCGTGAAATAGACCGCGTCGCCCTGCGCCGCGACGGGGAGCGAAATTGCCCCGAAATGCCGAGCGAGCGACAAAGCATAGTCGCCCGTCTGCTGCAGCGTGCGACGGTCGAGATTCGCCGGGGTATCCGATGCTTTGTGGTAGTGCTGGGATCCGCCGATAAACGCGAAGTTCAGACCTGGCAGGCCCGCTTTTTGAAAAACGGTAAAATCAGTCCGGTTCGGCAGCCAGCGATACACCGAAGCCGTCAGGGAAGTCGCGACGATATGCGGAGCGGCGCGGGCAAACTCCGCGATGAGCGCGCGGTTGTTGGCGCTCGTCTCGAACATGATCGACGGTCCGGAGGTGCCTCGCGCGTCGAAGTTCAGCACGACCCCGATGGCCTTCAAGGCCTCCGGATCGGCGACAAACGTTCGCGCACCGAGCATGCCGAGTTCCTCGCCGTCGGTGAAGACGAGCAGCACATCGTTGCGCAACGGCGCCGCGGACCGCAGCGCCCGAGCCGTCTCGAGCAACGCGGCGACGCCCGCACCGTCGTCGCCAGCCCCCGGAGCCTTGGGTGCGGAATCGTAATGTGCGACGAGCATCACGGCCGGACCGGTCGCCGTGCCCGGAATTTTAGCCACGATATTTTCCACCGGCACCGGCAACCGCGGTTCTTTCGCGATCGGAGCGGCCACGCCCTGACGAAGCTCGGACGAAAGTCCAAGCCGCTTCAATTCGGCGACAAGGTAATCGCGGACGACGATATTCTGCGGCGTGCCGCGAGCATGCGGCGATGCCGCGATGGCCTCGACGTGATGAAACGCCCGTGCGGCCGAAAACGTTTCGGGCGGCGCCGTCTCAGGCCGCTCCGCCGGCGGCCCATACCGCAGCGTCGCGCCGACTGCCGTCAACAACACGAGCAGCAGCGGCCACCACCTTCGCCAAAGCGGCGCAGTCGGCTGCGGGGATTCAACCGACACTGGGACGGATGCCGAAGCGATCGTGGGGTGGTTCATCGAGATAGGAAGCAGGAAGGGCGGAAGAAGGAGGTGCGACGCTTCGGCCCGCCGGTGAATTGCACGCGGTTCTCCTAGTTGTCAGGCAAGATGCTTGTAGAAGAAGGCGGTGCCGTGATGCACGCCGCTGGAGCTCTTGGCGTACCCCGGGACCACGCCAAGCAAGGTGTAATGCATTCGCCGGTACAGTCGATCGGCGGAGTCGCCGCCTCGCGTGTCGAGCACGAGCAACGTCCGGCCGATCTCGCGCGCGTGCGCTTCGACCGCGAGCATCAAGGCCTGGCCGATCCCGTTGCGGCGCGCGGAGGCGAGCACCATGAGCTTTTGCACTTCGGCGCGGTGCAAGGCATTCGGCTTCATCGCGAGTTCTAATTGTACCGATCCGACCAACTGGCCGTCGCGACGAGCGACGAGCAGCACTTTCTTACCTTTCGCCAAGCCATTGAAAACGTCCTGCCAATACGTGCGACCTTCCGCCGGGTCTAAGGGGGCGATAAATCCGACTGAAGCGCCGCTTGCAACCGAATCGGTCAGCAATGCTTCCAATTCGCGCTCTGTGCGCGAGTCGACTACAGTAAGGCGCTCGATTTGGAGCGCCGAGCGATTATCGGGCGGGGACATAAGCATTCACGTTCGATTGTTGGCGGGCTGCGGCCGCGCTCGGCACGGGCGAAGCGGACAATTCGAAAATTTCGCCGTAGCGCGGGAACACATCAGGCTTCGCGCCGCATTCGATTTGTTGCTGCGCACGATTGAACACCGCTTCGTAGCTGGCCACGAGTTCAGGCCACGCGATCGCGATTTTGACGGCGGCCGCGTCAGCCGGAATTTCGGCCGACACAACAGTCCACTCGCGGCTGACTTTAGCCTCGGCAATCGTAACGCCATTGGCGGACACGCGTACCACACGATCAGCGCCAGAACTCCCTGGCGCACGGCAGCACAATCGCAGCACGACCGCACGCGGCACGTCGCGCAAAAACCAAAACTCGCTGATTGGCTCACGGGCGATCACAAATGCGGCGTTTTCGTCGTGCCCCCACGTGCTTCGCAGCCAATGCGCCGGCTGCAGCAAGTCGATCTTCGAGTCCGCCGCGGTGGGCGGGTTCCTCCGGGGCGTGCCGGACGCGCCGGTGGGCGTTTCCCACAATGCGCGGCTTATGGCGCGATACAAGGCGTACGTCAGACGCTTGTCGTTTTTATGCGGCGCATCCTTGAATGCGTAACGGCGTGCGCTCGCGTAGTCGCAGAATTCCTTGAACGAAGCATGCAACCAGTCGTGCCCGGGCGCGGTGCGGAAACTAAGAAACGCCTGCATGGCCTTAGCGACCCCCGGATCAATCTCGAGCGCACGCATGCAATGGTACTCCAGAATGTGCTCGGGCTGGTTGAAGTGCGAGTTGTGGATCGCCGCAAGGAAGTGCGCCATGGCCGATTCGTGGCGCCCGACCACATACGACCTCGGCCGATCCTCACGTACGTGCACGCCAGGCACGATACGACTGAGTGTCTCCGCAATGGCGCCAACCACCAGCGCAAGGCCATCGGCGGAATGATGGCAATAGTCCATGAACCAGCGCTTGCCTGGCACGGGCTCCGCCGCTGCAAGCAACTGGGGAATGTCTACCGTGGCGATGCCCGCTTCGCGCGCGGCGTCGCGCAACCCGTCGAGCAGCGCCGCCGGGCACCGGGGCGAGCTTGGGCAGGGCAGCCCGCACACCGCGTCGCACGCGGCCTGGGCGGCGGTCCGTGCTTCGGCGAAGCGGCCTTGCCCGGCAAAAGCCCGGGCCAAAAAAGTGTAGCTCGTAGGCGACACCCCCTGATCGAGAGCGATCATGGCGCACGCGACCGCTTCCAGTGCCGGATAGCGCTCCGCGGTCGACAAAGCTTCCGCTTCGGCCCGAAGTTTATGCCAACGAGCATTGCCTTCGTTCGGCAGCAACGGCAGCGGTGCATCATCGACCCAGTCACCGAGATTGAACGCGGGGATTACGAGCATAGCCGGAGCGTTCAGCCCACGACTTGCCGCCGCGATCGCTTGCACGACGCTACGCGCGAGCGCTCGAGGATGGTGACGGAGAAACGCATCGCGCAAGGCGGCGGCGCCCTGGCCGACTGCGTCCGCCAAGACGAGCATATCGGCCGGCATCAACGTGCCGCCATAATGCCAATTGTTGCCGGCAAAAACCACGAGGGCGTCGGGCTTGAGTGCCGCGGCATTGCGTACCAACTCCAACAACTGTTTCGGTCGCAAATCCGTGCGCGCAAGGTCGACGACCTCGCACCCGGTATCGGCTTTGATCGAACGTTCGAGAAACTGCGCTGGTGTAAGTGCCGGATCAAAAAAGTATCCGCGTGCCGCGGATTCGCCGAAATAGACAATCCGCTTCTTCTCGGACTTCGGAGGGATTACCGGCACTTCCGCCCAGTACCGCCAATCGGCGTGCAACTTTGGACTGCGAATGAAGCTCGTCCCGCCCGCATCGGCATGCTCGTCCCACACGCCGATGCGCGGCGTTGTGGACGCTGCCGGAGAAGTGACGCGGGGCGCGTTTGTCCCAGCCTTTACCGCCGGCGCGGGCGTCGCAGCGCCTGCGATCATGCCGAGCGTTTGTAGCTGCGCCAGGATCGCGCCACCGTCCGGTCCAGTGAGCCGTTCCGCCAGTCGATTGAGCGCCGCTTTAAAGGGTTTTGAATCCGTACTCATAAAAAGGGGTTAAGAAGGGGGCCCAAAACTGCCCCGATAGTGCTCAGGGCTTTCCGAGCATTTTGCAGTCGTCGCAAGTGGGCTCATGACGGCAGGGATAGCGGCGGCAACGCACATCACGTCCCAGAATCGAGAGGGAAACGCGTTGCACGCGATCGCTGGCCCTGCCTTTCACTAAGATAACATCGCCCGGGCCGGTGTGCTGCATGACGTATGCGGCTGCTTCGGCATAGGCGAGCGGCATCGCCACTACTTGGTTCTTCGGCATGCCACCACGAACGGCCGCGGAGGTATACCGTTCGACGTTGCGACCAACAATGACCAAACCGCTTGCGACCTCGCCGATTCGGCCGCCGATATGCCGGTAAGCGTCGCCTTGCTGGCCGGGCAGGACGTCGATATCGCCTGCGACGATATACTTTCGCGGTGCCGCTATCTTGCCCAGAATATCCAACGCGAAATCGAAAGTCTCGATCGGCGCCTTGTAGTCGTCGCGAATGAGCCAAGCTCCGTTCGGCGCCTTTGCCACGTACATCCGCCCCACCACCGGAGCGAAGTTCCGCAGCCGCTGGAGAATGGGCGCGAGCGGCAGTCGCTCCACGTGCGCGACGGTTACCGCCGCGAGCGCCGAACGGACCGCGTGTTCACCGTAGGCCGGGATGACCACATCGTGTCGCCCTGAACCTATTTGCACGGTGAAGCGCGTGCCTGCGGGAAATTGTAATCTCAGATCCAACGCCCGAACGTCCGCCTCGGGATTGAGCCCATATCGGATCACGCGTCCGGGAAACTTGGCCGCAACGCCGGCGACGTGCGGGTCGTCACAGTTTGCAATGAACGTCCCGGGAGGCCGCAGATGATTCAGCATTTTCGCTTTTCCGGCCACCTTGCTGGCGAGATCCGGCCACCGCTCCTGGTGCTCCGAACCGATCGAGGTCATGACCACGATATCCGGCTGTACGATCGGCCCGTGCTTGTCCATGGCCCCCGGTTTGCCGCCGGCGACTTCGACGACGCCATACTTTCGCCAGGGCCAGATGCTCAGCATGTGCAAAGCTGGCCCAGCCTCGGCATTAAACTGAGCCCACCATGGCCAGTGAGTCCCCACGCGTTCTGGACCTAATGATTGATAAATCGCGGCGCGCGTCGTCGTTTTCCCATATGTTCCGATGACCGTCACCACACGCACATGTCGCTGCGCCGTGCGCCGCCATAGCCGCGCGGATCGCAACAAGGCCAGTGTCGCCAGCTCGACGCCACGATTGCGTGCCAGCTCCCAACGAGAGCGCCACGATGGCGGTACGGCGACGATGCGATCTTCATCCGGAGGTACCTGCAGCCAGGCATCCCCGTCGAGGACTCCCTTCGCGCGTTCGGCATCGGTGATGCCGTTTTCGACGATCCAGCGAGTAGTCACCGCGGCGTTTTGCCCCGCCTTAAGGAGCCGCGCTTTCTCTTCTCCAGCGAGCGGAGTCAGATAGAAATCGTCGCCCCAGTCGCGCGGGGCGCCGATGCCGATTTTTACGCGGGAAAACTCGCTCGTGCCGAGCGCCTTGATGGCGGATTTTACGCCAAGGTGCGACGTCCCCGCAGAGGCCGCTCCGATCGTCACGTGACCAGGCTGGTTGCCGGTGTCGTCGTGCAGGACGATCACGCGATCCGGTGAGACCCCAAGACGGCGCGCGTGGCGGGCCACTGCGGCGCCGCTTACGTTCATCCAAGTTCGCGGCAAGACGACCGCCACCTGGGTATCGCGGACCGCCACCTCCCCGACCCAGGCGTCGCGGTATTTGCGGTAGCGTTGCCCGCCAGCCGCGGCAAAAAACAAAGATCCCGCGATCCGGCCGGCATTGTGACGGCTAAACCGCTTGCCAGGCCCCGGATTCCCCAAACCGGCAACAACGTAACGTGAAGAAGATGGCACGAACTTTAGTGGGAGCGGCTAAACGATCGGCGGCGACCGGCCACGGTCGAACGCAACGCAAACTCAGAACAAGGTGTACACACTGCTACTGACGAGATTGCCCGCGCCGGCCGGAGTGTTGCGGAACCACTCGATCCACTCCGACGGCAGCGCTTCGCGGTCGATGACGTAGTCTTCGAGCACGAGACAATCCATGTCCGAACGAATGAAACAGAGTATGGCGTCGACGGGCGTGCATACGATCGGCTCACCACGCAGGTTAAACGACGTATTGAGCAAGATGGGGCAACCCGTGAGCGCATAGAACGCTTCGAGCACCCCGGCGAACCGCGGATTCGCCGCCCCGTCGACGGTCTGTACGCGGGCGGAACCATCCACGTGCGTGATGGCTGGCAAGTCGAGAGACGATGTCACTTGACAGGTTTCGAGCATGAATGGCGATGGGTGATTCAGGTCGAAGTGCTGCGCGGCGGCACGCTGCAACACCGCAGGCGCGAAAGGCCGAAACGCTTCGCGCTTCTTGACGAGCGCATTGATGCGATCGCGCATCGCGGTGCCCCGCGGGTCGGCAAGAATCGAGCGAGCGCCGAGCGACCGCGGGCCGAATTCCATTCGCCCGTGGAACCAACCAATGACTTTGCCGGCGGCCAGCCGCTGAGCCGTGGCTTGCAGCAGTCCGCTTTCATTGCCGGCGAAATCCAGGACGCCGGGCAATGCGCGCAGCGCCGGATCGAGATCGACGCACGAATAACGCGGCCCGAGGTACACATGGTCCATCGTCGCGCGCGCGGGGCGGGTACCCGTGAGACGGACGTGCGCCAGCGCAGCGGCGCCCAGCGGACTGCCGGCATCGCTCGACGCGGGTTGCACGAACAACCGTTTAAAAGGTCCACGACGCAGAATCTTGCCGTTTGCGACGCAGTTCAGCGCGACGCCGCCCGCCATGCACAAATTTTCGACCGGGTGCTTGCCGTGCAGGTAGCGGACTTTCGCGAGCAGGATTTCTTCGAGCACGACTTGCAGGCTTTGCGCGAGGTCCTTGCTGAACTGGCAAAGCTCGGATTCCGGCGCGCGCGGCGGCCGACCGAACAGCTCACAAAGCTTTTCCGAGTGCATGCGGTCCGCGCGGTTGAAATCGAAATACTCCAGCCGGAGACGAAACTGCCCATCGGCCTCCATCGAAATCAACGATCGAACTTTATCCGCGTACTTCGGTTCGCCGTAGGGAGCGAGGCCCATGACCTTGTATTCGCCTTCGTTGACTTCGAAGCCCAGATAGCCGGTCAGTGCGCTGTACAGCAGTCCGATCGAATGCGGGTAATGCACCTCCTCGAACAGGTCCAGCTGTGCCCCTTTGCCGATGCCGTAGGTGGTGGTCGCCCACTCGCCCACCCCGTCGACGGTGAAAACCGCGGCTTCATCGAAGCCGGAGTAGTAGTAGGCGCTCGCGGCGTGCGCTTCGTGGTGCGTCACGTATTCGATGCGCCCTTCAAACCCGAGCATCTCGCGGATTTCGCGTTCCGGACGATGCGCATCTAACCGGAACAGCGCGTCGGGACGACGCAAGGGCAACTCCGGCAATCCCATCCACAGTTGGCGCGCGAGTTTTAATGTCGGCGTTTCGTAGTACGCCACGCAGTCAACGTCCGCAATCGAGAGGCCCGCCTGCTCGAGACAGTACTTGAAGGCGAGCTTCGGCATTCGCGGGTCGTGCTTGACCCGCGAAAACCGTTCCTCCTGTGCCGCCGCGACGAGCTCGCCGTCACGCAGCAAGCAACACGACGAGTCGTGGAAATGGCTCGAGACGCCAACAATGTTCAGGCTCATGAAAGTTGGCCGCTGGGGCCGATGACGAGTCGTCGCATGACAAATGGTTCGCTGCGTTTATGCCGGCTGAAGCTGCGGGGTCGCCGGCGCGCTTTTAGCCGCGTCACGCTCACGCTGACGACGGATTGCCGCATCACGCACCCATTCGTAACCTGCTTTACGGAACGGCCAAATATGCGAAATCGGGGCAAATCCGCACAACGGCTCGTTCAGCGTGCCAAAACATTCCTCGCGCACGTAGATCGGAACCCTTTCCTTCAGCGCCAAAGCGAGCGCGTCGCT
>CBINOT010000143.1:0-16056 GCA_966252355.1 uncultured Opitutus sp.
ATCTTCAGCCGCGTCACCGCCCAACCGTGGAGCAGCCCGGTGATGGGCCCGACGAGAAACGCCGCCGGCACCGCGAGCCAGGGCGAGAGATGTGCCCGCACGAACAGCTCACCCAGCAGCACCGTCGTCAAACTGCCCACCGCACCCACTGCCAGATTCATATCGCCCGCCGCGAGACACACCGCCTGCGCGAGTGCGACGAGCACATAAAACGCGACATAGCGCGACTGACTGAAGAAGGTCAGCTCGGTGAGAAAGCCCGGCGAAACGAGCGCCATCACGATCATCAAGCCACCCGCAAACCCCACGAGACCGAGCGTCCGCCCGCTCACCCAATCCCGTGAACCAAACCGTGGCATCGTGGAGGAAGAGAGTTCAGTCATGAGGAAGGCGTGGTTGGCGCAAGCGAGCCGAGTTGTAGGGCAGGGTCTCCGAACCCCGCCCTACATCGACCCTCCGGAGCACGAGGCTTGAATCCGCGTCGATTTGCGTCATGCGCGGGCGGCCCATTGCTATGCGTTCGTTCATGCGAACCACGGCGCGATTTCCCCGCTCACCTCTGCATACGTTTTTTTTCGCATATCGATGTCGCGCACCTCGCCCACGATGCGGTGCTCGCGAAAGACGAGCATGCGATTCACGATCCGGACGAGTTCAGGCAAATCCGACGAGATCACGATCACCGACTTTCCCTCCCGTGCCGCGAGATTCCAAATCAGCTGATGGATTTGCTGCTTGGCCCCGACGTCAACGCCCACGGTCGGTTCGTCGACGATCAAAATCTCGCAGTCGGCGGCCAGCCACTTGCCGATGCTCACCTTTTGTTGATTGCCGCCGCTGAGATTGCCCACCGCGCTCTCGCGCGACGGCGTCTTAATCCCCAACGCCTCGATGAAGCGATCGGCAGTCGCGGCGCACGCGCGATGATCGAGACCGAGCGACACTCCGCCCGGCCCACGGCCGAACAGTGTCCGCCGCAAACGCGGCCACACCGCCATCGTCACATTCGCTTCGACGGTATCGTGCAGCAGCACGCCTTCCTCTTTTCGATTCTCCGTCACGTAGCCGAGCCGATAGCGATACAAGCTGTCTTCCACACTGCCGATCGTCGCAACGTTGCCACGGATCGTAACCCGGCCGGAATCCATCGTGTCTTCGCCGATCAGAAGCCGCGCCAGCTCCGTACGTCCCGAGCCGACGAGGCCATAAAAGCCCAACACTTCGCCGCGGTGCAGCGTGAAGCTCACATCCGCCGCTTTGCCGCGCCGGACCACATGGTCTGCGCGCAACACTTCGGCAGCCCAGTCCGGAGACAAAACGCCGAGATGCTCATCCGTCGCCGTTCGGCCAAGCATCATCTGCACGAGCTCAGCGGACGACGTCTGGGCCACGTCGCGCGTACCCACAAACGCGCCGTCGCGCAAGACGCTGACCCGATCGCAGAGCCCCAACACTTCGTCGAGCTTGTGCGACACGAAGATGACCGCGACTCCCTTGGTCCGGAGCTCACGCAGCAAGTCGAACAGCCGCCGCGCCTCGTGCTCGGTCAACGAGCTGGTCGGTTCGTCGAGCAGCAACACCTTCACCTGGGCCGAAAGCGCTTTGGCGATTTGAACGAGCTGCTTTTGCGCCGCGCTCAATTCCCGCGCGAGTCGATCGGCCGGCAGGACAAGTCCGACGCGCGTCATGTGCTCGCTCGCTAGCCGGCGTGTCGTCCGCCAGTCGATCACGCCGAAGCGGCGGGTGACCAGCTTGTCGATCATGATGTTCTCGGCGACGCTCGCGTCGGGCAGCACCGCGATTTCCTGATTCACGAGGCCGATGCCCCGCGCGAGCGCATCGCGATAATCCGCCAGCAACACGCGTTCGCCCCCGAGCCACACCTCGCCGTTGTCCGGTTGATGAATGCCCGTGACGATCTTGATCGCCGTGCTCTTGCCCGCGCCGTTTTCGCCCACGAGCCCATGAATCTCTCCCGTGCGAAACTCGAGCGACACATCCGACAGCGCCCGTACCGGCCCAAAGCTCTTAGAGATGTGCCGCAGTTCGAGCATGGCTCAGAAGCAGTCGCAAAGATCACGGAGCTCGGACACAGAGGCCACAGAGCAATGCCTTTCCCTCTGTGAACTCTGTGTCGGAGCTCCGTGTCCTCTGTTTCCAATCATGGTTGCGGCTTTTTCAGATACTTCGTTTTCAACTCCGCCACGATCGTCGCCGTCATTGTTTCGATGTCTTTTTGGAATGTATCGAGATTGTCCTTCGTCACCGGCACGCAGCCGGAATCGACGAATTGATAATCGGCGCGGGGTTCCCAGCCGTCCTGCATGAGCGCAAGCAGCGCGCACGAGATGTAGCCATGGCCATGCGGGTTTTGCGCGAGCGTCAGATCGATCGAGCCGTCCCGAATCGCCGCGAGCACCCGATCATCCGTATCCAGCCCGACGAAACGAATCCGCTTGGCGCCGGGTTTGCGGTTGTGCTCCGAAAGCAACATCGCCGCTGCAACGGTCGTCGTGTAGCCGGTGCAAATTACGCCGTCGATTTCATCGCCGCGCGCCACGAGCGCGCTCTCGATCTTCTCGCGCGCTTTCTGCTCGGTGGTGACGTCGCCGACCGTCTGCACAATTTCCACGCTGGGATGACGCGCGATCACCGCCTCGATCGCAGCTTTACGGACGGGCGTATTCGCATCGGTCAGCGATTCCAGTACGTTCAGCACTCGTCCGTGCGATCCAAGCAGCTCGACCAGCTTTTCGGCTGCGAGCGTGGCTGCGCGTTGAGTATCCGTGGCGACGGCGAACGGTGTCTCGGTGCCCTTTTCCGGCTGGGCGCCATAAGCGACGACGCGACGACCGCCGCGATGCAAGCGGGCGAACAGGCCTTTCGTGCCCGCGGGGTCGACCGGATAAATGGCGAACGCTTGATAACCGAGCGTGAACATCGACTCGATGTTCGTGTTCACATTGGCCTGCGTGCTTTCCTGCCCCACGACCACTCGCACGGAAACGCCGCTCTCTTTGCCAAAAGCGACCGCGCCATTGCCCACGGCCGTACAATAGGGATGCGGCAACGGCTCGTAGAGCACGATGCGCTCGAGTCGGCTCGCGGACGATCGCGTCTGCACGAGCTTGATCGCGCCGAGCGCGACGGCCACCCCGAGTAGGAGCGCAACCAGGAGGATGTTGTTACGCGTCATGGGGCGTTGGATTGATCGGAGCGCGGACGCCCTCGTCCGCTCGGAGCGAATGCGGCCGGGGGCGGCCGCGCTCCGCCGTCACGGCAGGCAAGAACGCATGACGCCCTCCCCAGCGCGCCACGCATCGATCGAAAATGATGGCCGGTCTCGGGAATGTTTCGTGCCGTCGAGAATTGATGGTTTTCGCTCCCATCCGGCGCGACGGCGGGGTTCGGAGACCCCGCCCTACATCGATCGGCGGTAGATCGGTGCCGCCTGTGACTCTGATCCGATTGGGGTACATTTGGCGCGTACGGCTTCGATCACGCCCGAATCGGCAAGCTCGCGCCGTCGCGTAAAAACAACGGGATTCGCTCGAGCGGAGCGTCGACGTCGAGCGTCGCACCGCCGGCATGCTGTTCGCCCGTCCAGGCGTTCGTCCACCACGCCCCCAACGGCAAATACACCGACCGCCGCACGGCACCCGCGTGCAGAACCGGCGCGACGAGCACGTCGGGCCCAAACATGAATGCGTCATCGACGTTCGCCGCCGCCGCGTCGTCCGGAAAATCGAAGAACAACGGGCGCATCGGCGGGGTGCCCTTCGCGTGCGCGGCATCCATTTGCGCGAGAATGTAGGGACGCAGCCGTTCGCGGAGGAAGAGCAACTCTTTGATCATGCCGTAGGCGCGTTCGCCAAAGCTCCACACTTCATTCGGACCGCCCCGCGTGGGATCGCTCGTCTCCGGATGCGCGAGCGAGCTGTTCCGCCACCCATGCAGGCGGAAGAGCGGGCAAAATGCCCCGTACTGAAACCAGCGCACGATCAGTTCCTGAAACTCCGGCGAGTCGACTTCGCCGCCAAAGAATCCGCCGATGTCGGTGGTCCACCAGGGAATCCCGCTCAATGCCACATTCAGACCGGCGCGAACCTGCTGCCGCAGGTCGTCCCAGGTCGAATGAATGTCGCCCGACCACATCGCAGCGCCATATCGCTGCGATCCCGCGAAGGCGGCGCGACCGAGCGTGAGGACGTCCGTTTCGCCGGCCGCCCGCATGCCCTCGAAGAACGCCTGTTGCTGTGCCATCGGATAGATGCCCGCCACCTCGAGGCCATTGCCGGCATGGTAACGCACATTGTCGTGATCGTAGACAACCATCTCCGGCTCGATCGCATCCAGCCACCAGACCTTGATGCCGTCGCGGAAATAATTTTGTCGCACCTTGTCCCACAAAAACGCCCGCGCGTCGGGATGCGTGCTATCGAGCAAGCCCGAAATGACGGTGTGACTGACATTCGCGTCGGTGAACTTGATGAAGCTATTCATCCCACGCTCAGTGCGCACGAGCAGCCCGCGGCGATCGAGCTCGGCGAAGTTCTCGCTGTCGGGATTCACGGTCGGCCAGACCGAAACCATCGCCTTGATGCCGAGCGCGTCGAGTTCGCGGACCATCGCCTTGGGGTCAGGCCAGCACGTGGGATCGAACTTCCACTCCCCCATTTTCGTCCAATTGAAATAGTCGATCACGATCACCGACATCGGCAGCCCGCGCCGCTTGTGCTCGCGCGCCACGGCCAGCAACTCGTCCTGCGTCTTGTAACGCAGCTTGCACTGCCAGAAGCCGGCAGCCCAGGCCGGCAGTTTCGGCGCGTGACCCGTGAGGTCGGCGTAGCGCTCCATGATCTGCGCATAACCGTCGCCGGCAACGACGACGTAATCGATGAGCCGAGTGCTTTCGGCGACCCAGCGTGTTTGCGTGCGACCGAGTTCGACGCGACCGATGCCCGGATTGTGCCACAGCAGGCCGTAACCACGACTCGACACAAGGAACGGAATCGAGACCTGCGAATTGCGATGCGCGAGTTCGAGGACGCAGCCCTTCTGATCGAGCAAGCCGTGCCGTCGCTGGCCGAGACCGTAAATGCGTTCGTCGTCAAACGCGGTGAAGCTCGCCTCGGCGTGGTAGAGGTCGCCGGCGACCGAACGGAATGTCCGCGACGCCGGATAGTTTGTCCGGGCGAAAATCTCCTCCACGAGCGGCTGCTCGCTACCGCCTTTGAAAAACCGGACGCGCCCGGAGCGGGAATCGACGGTCGCGACGAGTTGCCCGTTCGTTAGCCGGGCGCGATTGGATTCAATCGCGATTTCGCTCTGGGCTGCCGGTGGCGGCAATACGCTCCAATCGCGCAACGGCATGTCCGGCAAAACCGTGGAACGGACGCGGATTGCCTCCGGCCCCCATGGCTCGACCCAGAGCGTTTGGTCCTTCAAACGCCAGATGAGGCGACTGCCGTCGCGGGTAAAAGGGGTAATGGTGGGGAGCACGGGAAGCGGGATCTAAAGTAGCGGTCGATGTCGCGACGGCTACCCGACAGCATGGCGGTCGGGACGACCGCCGCTACCTTCAAAAAATCGATTTCGCGAGCGATGCATGACCTCATTTACCCACCAAATCCGCCAATCCATTTCGGGTGAGCACATCGGCGATCTTCACCGGCCGCCCCGTCGTGGACGCTTCTTCCATCGCTTGCAGCAAGGCGACGGTGACGATGCCTTCGGCGATGTCCGGCCTCGGAACGTCGCCGCTTTCGAGGCAACGCGCGAAATACTCGATGTAGTTCTGGTACTCGCCGGCGTGATGGCTATGCCCGCCGAAACGAAAGTAGTGATCCTCCTCGCCTTCGAAACGCTCGATGACGGCTTTGCCGTCGAGCTTCCAAGAATAACGCAGCTCCCAATAATCGGCCTGGCTCGCGCCGTTCGCACAACGCAGCACGCAAGTCATGCCGCTGTCGCGCTGGGAAGGGACGGTCGGTCCGGAATACGAGCCGCTCACCCGCGCAATGCGCCCGCTCGCGCTGCGCAGCACATAATGAAACGTATCGGGGTGCGCGAGGCCGCCGGCTCGACCATTCTCGCTCAACCGGGCATAGCCCATGACCTCGACGAGGTCCGGCAAGTACCAGCGGACCAAGTCCGCGGGATGACTCAGCGCGCCATACAACCACTTGAAGGCCGACTGCCGTGCCCACGGCTTTGCCAGGAACCACCGATGGTCGGCATGGTAGTGCGCCTCGATCGTGTTTAATTCGCCGAAGGCGCCGCCGCTAAAATGGTCGCGCTGGCGAGCGAACGGCTCGAAGAAACGCGAGCTTTGGCCGACCATCACCTGGCGTCCGGTTCGCCGCTGGACGTCGAGGACTTCGCGAGCACGACTGAGATTGTCCAGGAACGGCTTGGTGCAGATGACGTGTTTGCCGGCCTGGAGCGCCTTGATCGTATGCTCGGCGTGCAGGTGGTCGGGCGTGTAGATGCCAATGACCTCCACCGCCGGATCGCGCAGCATCTCCTCGTACGAGGTGGTGCAACGCGATAGCCCGAACTCCGCGCAACGGGTTTTGCACAACGCCTCGTTGACGTCGCACACCTGGGCGACGTGCCACAGTTCGCTGTGCACCCCGGCGGAAATGATGCTCCGCCCCTCACCCAATCCCAAAACGCCGAGCCCGAGCTTTTTCATGCAGCGGTTTTAAACGCAGAGGGAAATTATGATTTTCCTGGGCCTGCTTCTAACTCGCGCGACGTACCGAACCCGATTGAGTGGAAACCATTCAGCTCAACCACCTACCGAGGATCGCGAGATCGGCCACGGACACAAATGAACACGAATGAAATACTCGCAGGCCGTTTCGCTTCGTGTCCATTGGTGTCTATTCGTGGTTATATTTGCTGCGGCGTCCGTGGATCGACTCGGGATTATTTCTTTTCCGGAAACGGCCCGAACTTGTCGGCGGTGTCGGCGGCGTGATCGTACACGATCTTGCCGTCCTTGAGGAAAGGCGTGGCCATGGCCCACGGCTTGCCGTCGGGACGTTTGATCTGCTCTCCGCTATATTGCGGGAGATAAATGCGGCGCATGCGATTTGTCGTGTTCGGACCGCTGCGGTGGAACACGTAGCTCGTAAATGCCACGATGCTTCCCGCGGGCACGATGACGGCATCGCCCGGATCCTTGCCAAAATAGCCGATCAGATCGTTCGAGCCCGGCTCCTGTTTGTGATCGATGATCTTGTCCTTGGTGCCCGCGCGCGAATGCGGGAGGACGTAGATCGTGCCGTTGACCTCGCTGACATCGTCGAGCGTGCACCAGCAGGTGACGTACGGCTTATGCTGGGTCGACGGATCGTACCACTTCACGTAGCCGCTATCCTGGTGCCAGGCGAACTTCATCCCCTGCTCGGCGCCTTTGACCACCCACTGCTCGTGAAACAAATAGGCGTCGGGGCCGACGGTCGCTTCCGCTACCTGCGCCATCAGCGGGCTGAAAATGAATTCCCAGAGTCGGTTGCTGAGCCGGTAACGATTATTGACGAAGTAACGCTTGCCCCGATGCGTGATGCCCTCGGACTGCACGCCCTTCGCGTCCAGCATCGAGTCGTAGTACCCGAGGAAATACGAGCACTCCTCGCGTAGCATTTGCAGCATGTCTCCCGGGATCACGCCCGGAAGGATCATGTAGCCTTCGTCTTGATAAAGTTTCTTGTGGACCGGGGTAACGATGCTCATTGCGCGCCCAGCGTAGCGGCTAGTTTAGCGGAATTCTTCCCGTTTTGCCGCGCATACTTCCCGTTTTCTAGTGGGCAAGATCCTCGATCTTTCGCCACAGAGGTCACAGAGCTCGGACACAGAGATCACGGAGCAATACATCGCAGAGCGAAGGAAGGTATTCCTCCGTGCGCTCCGTGTCAGAGCCCCGTGTCCTCTGTGGCGAAATGGTTTTACCGATTAGCCATGACGCGGTGCCACAGCGCGTCGATTTCGCGACGGAGGATTTGCGCCTGTTCCCAGCTATTGGGAAACGTCGACAATGCGTACCCGCCGAGGACCGGACCAAGCTCCGGACAGATGAAGATCTCGCGATCCGTGTCGCGATTTCCCTCGAGCCAGCAACGCAGCACGGCCTCCGCGAACGGCAGCCAGTCGCGCACCTCCTGGGTCAGTTCGCCGTTGGCGTGTGCGATCGGCACTTGGCAGTGATGGCCGTTGAACGGTCGAAAATGGAACTGTTGGGCGCGCTGCACCAAGTCCCGACGGACGAGTAGCCGCGCCGCGAACCGATCCGGCGTCAGATGCTTCACGACCGCGAAATGCGAAAAGTCGATCGAGAGCGGCAGCAGCTTGCCGGTGCGTTGTTGGTAGGCATCGGCCAGCGCATACGTTTTCTCCGGCGTCTCGGTGCAGGTGCCGCGGTGTGTTTCGATCGCGGGCTCGACGCCTAACCGCTCACCCTCCGCCAGCAAGGCGAGCGTCAGCCCGAGCGCCTCCGGCGTGAGCACTTCGTCGCCGGCGAGCTGCACGTTGATATGGTGTGCCCCGAAACGTTTCAGATCCGTTAGAATCGAGGGAAACGCCGCGCAATCGTTCGATGCCATCCCGCCGACGAAAATCAGTCCATGGCGGCGGCAGCCATCATACAACTCCTGGCTGCCGGCCCAGCATACGCCGTCAAAGCCAGCCGCCTTCATCGCGCGCAGCTTTTCGTCGAGCGACCATTCGCGGTCTTTCGACGGGTGCTCCATGAAGGTCCAGAGATTCGCGATGTGGCGCAGCGTCGGTTGCGGCATGACGGGCTGACGAGACCTACTTCTTTGGCGGCGCTGTCAATGCACGAATCCAGTCGCCCTTGATGTCCTGATATTCTTGGAAACCGCGCGGACCCATGACCGCCGTCACTTTCGCTGCCGCCTCCTGCGCGAGGGTCGTGAGTTGCTGGTTACGATCGGCGTCGGAGAATTGCGGATTTTCTCGCACAGCCGTCGCTCGTTGCGTGATGTCGTCGCGGACCTTGTTGACTTGCCCGACGACCGCCAGCGGCAAATCAAGCCGCGCCACGAGCCGGCTCAGTTTGTCGTTTCCGCCCTGCTGCAATTGAACGTAGTCCGCATATCGTTCTGGCCCGAGAGCGGCCTCGATTTGCGGCTGAAGTTGCTTCATGGCAGCTGCGCGAGCGGTGCCCTGAGCCTCGTCGAACGGATCGGAGAATTGCTGCTCCACGCTGTTGTAGAGCGCGAACAGCGCCTTGTACTCGGCTTCCGTCGGCCGAAAGGTTTCCAATGAAGTCCGCAGCCGATTGGCAACCGGACTTTGGCGCAGCTGATATTCCTGCAGTTCTTCGGGAGTCAGCGCTCGCGCAATCGCCGCCTGCTGATCGCGTTCATAATTCGCGTACAACCGCTGCTCCGCCATGTCGCGTTCTTGGCGCGGAAGCTTTTGCAGTTTCTCCGACTCTTCCTCCATGCGACTCATGGCATCCTCCTGAATTTGAGTAATGCGCTGCAGCTTTTCGATAGGCAACGGTCCGAAACGTTCCCGTGTCGACGCCAACGCGTCCTCGTCCTCCGCCAACGTCTCTGCAGAGTTGAAGTATTTGCGGTAGGCTCGACTCATGTCGCGATCGTATGCACTTAGCTGCGCCTGAACCTTCGGATCGGTCGAATAATACGAGTACTGCCGCCAATAGGGCATGTGCTCGATATTTCCCAATAGCTCCTCCCGCTTAGTCTGATATCGGTGGCTGATCACGGTGGCTAAAATCGTGCGGATCGTCTTCGAAGGGAATCCAGCGGCCCGTAGACGCTGCACCAACACGTCGAGATCCTCGGGCCCCAGAGACGACCAAAGCTGCGGCGTGTTGCCGGGCGAACCGCGCGTAGTGGAGGAAAGCGTTTGAGACCCCTCGCCTTCGGCCGAGGCAGCATTCGGGTTGGGGCTGCCCGCTCGGTTTGCCACCGACACCCCGGTCGCTGGATGCTGCGGATGCGTCCGAATCACCCAGACCAGTACGGCGTTCACCAGCAACGAACCAACGAGTAGAATCCGGATGAACTTCATGGGCATCGGCGACAAATCAGCGTTTTGGTTCGGCCGTAGGAGGCTTGAACCGTTGTAACCATCCGTTGCGGTCGTATTCCACAAAGCCTTCCGGGCCGAGCATGGTTCTTAGGCGCAGCGCCGCTTCGTCGCCCAACGCCGTGAGCTGCAGGTTACGGGCATCGACGGTGAGCGTAAGGTCTTTCTTGATCGCGTCGGCGCGTTTCTGGAGGTCACGTTGGACCGTGATCACCTGAGCGGTCGTTTCTAACGGAAGCTTTGCCATCTGTACGACGCGATCTACCCAACGATAATTTGGATCCGTGGCTATCTCGTATTGCGCGAACCGGTCAGGGCCGAGCGTCGCCTTGATTTGGGCCAAGAGCTCAGGCTGGGCATTATTTCGCCGCTCCTGCTGCTCTTGGGTGAGATTGGCCGATCCGTACTTCGTGTTGAAGTCCAGTTGGAGTTTAGCGAGAGCTCGAAATTCGTCTTCAGTCGGCTGAAAATTCGCGAGCCGATAGCGAACTTCATTCGCCGCCGGACTCGACCGGAGATCGTATTCGACCAACTCTTCCGCCGTTAGCAATTTCGCCAGGTCCGCCCGACGTTCGGCATCGAGAAACGCGAGCTTTTCGCGATCTTCGCGCAATAGCGCTCCTTTGGAGGCATCGCTGATCTGGGCGCGCAACTCGCCATAATCGCGATCGATGGCTTTGATCTGATCCACTTTCTCCACAGCCAAATTGCCATAAAACCGCTGCCGATCAGCCCGCTCATAAGTCGTGGCATAGTCGGCATCTGGCCCCAAGAGCTGTTTAACGACATCGGCGATTTCGCGATCGAGCTGACGTTGCGCGGCGCGCGTCGCGGGGTCGCGGTTACTGGAGGGAGAAAAATTCGACCTGCGCCAATAAGGAGGCGGCGGAACCGACCGCAATTCACGCTGCCGGTCCGCAAATCGTTCCTGCACGCGCTCGCGCACCAGGGCGTAGACGACCTCCGGCGGGAATCCCTGGTCGCGCAACTGCGCGACAAAGGCGGCATCGTCGGACGCACTGATCGTTTTCCATGCAGCCGCATTGAGCGGAATTCCTTTTCGCGCCGGCACAACCGCGGCCGCTGCCGGTTGCGTTGTGGCCGATTGAAGATCGGGCGTGCCGCTCTGACGTATCCAGACGATAGCTAGCGCGACATTTGCTGCGAGGGAGAGAAGAACGAGAACGATGCGTAGCTTCATTGCGGAGCTAACTGATGTCGATGTGGGCTGGACGAAAGAATCAGTGCTGCTGCGTTCGACTGCCGAAAATCAACCAATGAAATCTCATCGGGGGCCATGGAGAAAAGGACGCAGCGAGCACTACTTGGTTTCGGCAAACGAGACAAGGCAGAGAGCTCTTATCGATGACATCGTGCGGCGATGCTTACGAACGCAAAGCAGCGGGGTTCGGAGACCCCGCCCTACATTCCAATCGAGCGCCAACCGCTACGAGCGCCACAGAACGTGAAGACTCGGCGGCTGTAGCAGTACCGAGCGAAAGCGACAGTTTGCCGAGCGTGAGCGTTTCGTCCGAACATGCGTGAACGCGCCGAAAACCTCACGGTTTCCGCCACATTGGCCGGGATCGACCAACGGGGTTTAAGCCGCCTGGTCAGCGAGCGGATCGGTTCAATCCGTATCCGTCTGTCGTCACTTCGATATGCCTACCGCGGAGCCGATCGAATGCGCTCCAACATTTCACGAGCGGCCGTAAAACCGGGATTGCACACGAGCGCCTGTTGGAACTGCGCCGTCGCATCGTCGATCCGACCCAGCATGAGCAGCGTATTGCCGTAGTTGTAATGCGCCGAGGCGTAGGCCGGCCGCAGTTTCAACGCCGTTTCATAATGGGAGGCGGCATCGGCGAAACGCTCCAGTTCGGCGAGGACGTTCGCCAGGTTCTGATGCGCTTCGGGCGAACCGGGCACAAGTTTCACCGCGCGTTCGAGCTCCGGCAAAGCCTCGGGAGCCCGACCCGACTGGGCCAGCCCGACGCCGAGATTGAGATGCGCTTCGCCGTCGTCGGGATTCAAACGCACGGTCTCGCGATATTCGCGCGCGGCGGCGTCGCTTCGGCCGAGCGCGGCGTAGGTTAGACCTAAATTGAAATGCGCAATCGATACATTTGGATCGAGCGCGATCGCGTGCTCCAGATGATGTAGCGCGTCCTCCGGTCGACCGGAATTCAACAGGGCCAGTCCTAGATGCGCTTCGGCCTCCACGTAGTCGGGCTGAATTTCCAGCGCGATCCGGAGATGTTTAATCGCATCGTCTTGTCGCCCCGACTCGGACAAGAGCAATCCAAGGCTGCAGTGCGCCGCCGCATATCGCGGGAACACGGACACCGCCTGTTCTAACGCCGCGATCGCTTCGTCACGACGTCCTAGCTCGATGAACGCAATCGCCTGCTTGTAGTAGGTCGGTGCAAAGCTCGGTTTGATCCGCGCGGCTTCGACGTATTCGCGGACCGCATCGGCCGGGCGATGCTGCTCCATGTAGATCAGCCCGAGATTGAGACGGCCTTCGAGATACAGCGGATCTAGTCGCACGGACTCGGCGATCCGCTCGAGCGCCTCCGACGGCCGACCCGCCATCAGCAACGCCGTACCGAGATTGCCCACGGCGCGCGCATTGCCAGGCGCCTTCGCGACGGTATCGGTCCAGAGCCGAACCCCGCTGCGAAACACCTCGTTGCGGGCATGCGTCAACGCCACCAGCCCAATTGCCAGCGCGAGCGTCACCACGGCACGCGTCCGTGGCGTCAACAGCATCGCCGCGTGGATCGCAAGCATCGCGCCCGCGGCAAGCGGGAGGTACATGCGGTGCTCGACGATCATTTGCAGCGTGCCGGGCAAGACACTCGCAGGGGCGAGCGTGGCAAAAAACCACGCCCCGACGAAACCGTACACCGGTCGCCGCACCAGCGCGTATCCGACGGCGCCAATCAATGCGACCACGAGCAAGGCGTGCGGGAGCACCTGGCTCGGCATCACCCAGAACTTGCCATAATCGAACACCAGCGGATGCGGCCACACTGCAAGGCGCAGGTAACGCACCACCGCCATGAACTGGGTGAGCCCGTAACGCCACCACGCCAGCGGATCCGCCAAAGCGAACGTCTCCCCGCGGCTGCCCGAACGCAGCACCAGCCAACCGAGCAGCAGCCATGTCGCAAACAAACCGAGATGCAACCCACGCCGTTGGCGCCAAGCCTCGCGGAAGCGGCCCGCCAGGAACGTCCGATCGTACAGAAAGATCAAGACCGGCGCCACCACCATCACTTCCTTCGTCGCCATCCCGCACAAACAGGCGAGCACGGCGAAAACGGACCAAATGGCGACCGCGCGGCTGCGCGCGAACTGCACTCGGCGATCCGCAGCCAGACCGGTTCGCGACTCGTCGTCGACAGAGTCGCGACGTAAGGTTCCTCCCACGGTCTCGGCCACGGTACCAGCGTCTCGGCAAGGGCCGTCCGCGGCGCGCACAAACGCATAACAGGTTAGCAGGAAGAAAAGGCCGGCCAGCGATTCCGCCCGTTGGACCAGATACGTGACGGACTCGACCTGCAAGGGATGCAGCGTCCAGAATATCGCGCCGACCGCCGCTAAAGCCGTCGCATCCTGGCCGTATCGCGCTCGCAAACGCGGCGTGAGCAGCGTCCGACGAAGCAGCCCGAAGAGCGTCAGGCCCGCGAGAATGTGGATCGTGAGATTGACGACGTGGTAGCCGCGGAGATCGGCTCCGCCGAGGGCGTAGTTGATGGCGAACGAAAGATTGAGGAGGGGCCGGCCTTCCACCGTCAGCCCAAGACCCGTCGGCGGCGAAAGCGGAATCGAGAGCGGCCACAGCTGCCGAATCGTCGGGTTGTCCGCCAGCGACGGCTTGTCGTCGAACTCCATCGGCGCGCGAAACGTATTCGCGTACGCGACCCATGTCGCGACGACCAGCAATGCGGCGACAATCGCCCAACCACGCCGCACCGGCACGGCGCCCCGGACTCCGCTCGGATTCGGTACGACGTCACCGGTTGCCATAGGCCCGGAGAAAGTGGTGCGTCACACGGTGCACGGAAGTGGCCGAAAACTGCGGCTTTAGAAACTCTCCGCCGCGCCGCCATCGACCGGCAGCACGACGCCGGAGACGTACTTGGCGGCAGGCGACGCCAAATACACGGCCGCCCAGCCGATGTCGTTCGGCTCGCCGAACCCGCCGGCGGGAATCCGCCCAAGAATCTTCGCACGGCGAGCCGGATCGTTGCTCAACGCCTGCTCGAGCATCGCCGAGCCGATCCAGCCCGGAGCAATCGCGTTGACACGGACGCCGTGGGGACCCCACTCCGTCGCGAGCGTTCGCACCACGCCGACGTAGGCGCTTTTCGCCGCGGAATAAGCCACGATCAGCGGCATCCCCATGAACGAGGCCATCGACGCCGTAAAGATAACGGATCCAGCACGGCGTTCGATCATTCGCCGGCCGACTTCGCGCGTCAGCGCAAACCCGCCGAACAAATGCGTTTGAATCACTCGCTCGAATTCAGCGTCAGTCGTTTCGGTGGCCGGCTTTTTAAGGTGAATGCCGGCGTTGTTGACGAGAAGCGTGAGCGGACCAGCGAGCCGTTCGGCTTCGGCGACGAGCGCCGGAATCGACTCGAGCTTGGTGACATCTCCGGGCAACGCGATCGCATGGTCGCCGATTTCCGCGCACGCTTTCTGCAGTTCATCGATACGCCGTCCGACCAGCACCACTTTCGCGCCCGACGCCGCCAAACATTTTGCGACACCCAAGCCGAGCCCCGTGCCACCGCCGGTACTCAGCGCGGCTTGGCTCGACAGGTCGAACGCAGCGTCTCTCGAGGGAAGTTTCATGCGCGGCAGCCCGCGGCGAGGCCGGGCGTCTCTTGGTGTTTGTACATGATGAAATACTCGCGATGCCCGAGCACCTCCGGCTTCGTCGGCTCGCCGCGCGCGGCCCGAACCACGAGTTCGAGCAATTCGCGCCCCGCGTCGGCGAGCGATATTTCGCCCGTGAGCACACGTCCCGCGTCAAAGTCCATGTCGTCCACAAGCGCGCGATACGTCGCGCTGTTGCCGGTGATCTTGATCAACGGAGCGATCGGACTCCCGATCACGCTGCCCCGGCCGGTCACGAACAACACGATCTGCGAACCGGCGCTGATCAGATCCATGATGCCTTCGGTGTCGTTCGGATTCGTATAGCCGAACTGCATGAAATGCGCATCCGGCACGCTATCGAGGATCCACAATCCGGGACGCGGCGGCGACTCGGCGACTTTGATCACGCCTTGAATCGGACGCGTCCCACCTTTCGCGAAGGCGCCGAGACTCTTCTCTTCGATCGTCGTCAAGCCGCCGGCGAAATTCCCGGGCGAAACCGAAAATTGCCGTACGTCGCGACAATACCGCATCGCTTTATCATACGCCGCGGCGAGCTGTTCGGCGGCGGCGGGCGTCGCGGCGCGCGAAAGCATATGCTCGCGCAGGCCGATCATCTCGACCGTCTCCTCGAAGATCGCCCGGCCCCCGCCGTCCACGACGAGATCGAAGAACGCGCCGACGCCAGGATTGCCCGCCAGACCCGAGGTGCCATCGGATCCGCCGCATTCGCAACCGACGACAAGATCGGCGAGCGACATGGCGACGCGCGGTGTCTCGGCCCGTATCTGGGCGCGCAAGCGGCGCACGATTTCCTTGCCGGCGGCGACCGATTTGTTCGTGCCGCCCATTTGTTGGATGAAGAACCACTCCGCCGGCCGCCCCGAACTGCGCACGACGTTCGCGATCTTCTCGGGCTGCGTGTACTCGCAGCCGAGCCCGACCGAAAGCACCGCGCCGACGTTCGGATGCCGCGCCAACGCGAGCATGAGCCGGATCGCATAGGCATTGTCGTAGCATCCCGGAAACCCGATCACGTGCACATCGTCTTCGCCGGCCGCGATCGCGTGCGAGACA
>CBINOT010000144.1:0-16048 GCA_966252355.1 uncultured Opitutus sp.
CCTCAGGATCTCGGTATCCTCCCCGTGGGAGAAGACGAGCCTGGTGGGTCCTCCTTCTTCGGTGGGACCGCAGCCCGCGAGGACCCCGAGGAGCGCCGCTCCGGCGAAGCTTACGCCCCCCAGCTTGAGGAAGTCCCCGCGACTTAGAGCTCGTCGGCTCGTCTCGAGCCTTGGCTCTATTTCGATCTCGAGCGCGATCCGCTGGAGCAGAAGAATCTCGCCGACGATCCGACGCGACAGGCTGAGATCGCGGAACTCGTGGCGTTCGGCGATCTCGCGCGCGAATCTTGAGCGAACCCGAGCTTTCGCTCGCCAACGGGTCGGCGACCCATCAAGTAGTGCGCGCCCCGGTTGTATTCGCGCCCCCCGATGACGACCCCGTCTGACACCAAACGAAAGCTGCTGCATCCGCTGTTCGCGGCGGCCGCTTTGCTTGCGCTCGCATTGCTTTGTTACTGGCCCGCGCTCCGCGGCGGTTTCGTTTGGGACGACGAAAGCGCAGTGGTGAACAATCCGCTGCTAGCGCATGCGCGGGGTTTGATGGAGATTTGGACAACCACGGGAAAGATTCCGGACGAGACGCATTGGTGGCCGGTCACATATACGGTGCTCTGGATCGGCCGGCAGTTGTCGGGATTGCAACCGCTCGGTTTTCACCTCGTGAACGTGTTGCTGCACGCCGCCGTTTGCTGGCAACTGTGGCGCTTCATGCGCCGGCTCGCGCTGCCTGGCGCGTGGCTGGCCGCGCTGTTGTTCGCGGCTCATCCGGTGCATGTCGAAGCCGTCGCGTGGGTGATCGGGGTGAAGGATCTGCTCGCGACGGGATTCTGTCTACTCGCGGCCGAAAGGTTTTTAGAATTTCACGCGAAGGGCGCCCGGCGCGATCTCGTCGCGGCGGCCTGCTTCGCGGTGGCCGCGATGCTCGGCAAATCGATCGCCATCACGTTGCCGGTGGGCCTCGCGTTGCTGATTTGGTATCGTGACGGACGGATCGCCGGCCGTCTTCGTGGCGCGCTTGCGCTCATCGGCGCGTTGACGATCGGCCTGGGGGCTTTCGATGCCGTGCACGCGAAGCACGCATCGTCCGCTTTGACCGTGGTGCCACCGCTGCTCGAGCGAATCCTGCATGCAGGCTGGGCGTTTTGGTTTTATCTCCGCCAACTCGTGTGGCCGAGCGAGCTGAGCCTCATCTACCCGGGCTGGCACATCGTATCGAATGACTTCATGGCGTGGCTTCCGCTGGTTGCGATCGCGCTCGTGACGATCGTACTGTGGCGTCTGCGCGGTCGGATAGGCCGTGGCCCGTGGGCGTGCTGGATGTTTTATGGCATCGCATTAGGCCCGGTCTCCGGCGTGATCCATTTTCCGCTGTTGGAAATGTCGCCGGCCGCGGACCGCTATCAGTACCTAGCGAGCATCGCTCCCGTCGTCGGCGTCGCGGCGTGGCTCGGAGCGACAGCGTGGCGGTGTGACCGGCGCGTGCGAGCGACGGTCGGATTCGGCATCGCCGCGCTATTGGTTGTGCTCGGCGTGCTGGCGCGACGGCAGGCCGCCTTTTTCCGTGGTCAAACGACCGTGTTTCAACACGCCGCTTCCGTGGCTCCGGAGTCTTGGGTCGTTTGGTCGAATCTAGGCAGCGGCTTGAAGGCGGATGGAAAAAACGACGAGGCGCTGGCGGCCTTTCGGCGCGCGACTGAACTCAACCCGAAAGACCGTGCCTCTTGGGCGAATGCCGGGTTGCTTTTGATGAACTCGGATCGCCCGGCCGAAGCCGAAACCACGCTCAAGCGCGCCCTCGAGATCGATCCGAACTTCCCGCCCGCCCTGACCAATTTAGGTCTCTTGTTCCTCCGGCAACACCGCGTGGCAGAAGCGAAACCGATTTGGGAGCGGCGGCTCGCGCTGCAGCCGGATGACCTGCGTGCCATGACGAATCTCGCGTACGCCTGCGGTGCGACCGGCGACGTCAAAGCCCAAGTGGCCCTGTATCGGCGGGCGCTCAAGATCGATCCGAATAACCATGACTTGTTGAACAATCTTGCGCTGACCTTGATCACGACCGGCATCGAGCCGGAGGCGGGCGAGGAAGCGCTGCACGCGGCGGAACGCGCGGTGGCGTGCGGGCCGAAGAATCATCTGCCGCGCTACCTCAATACGCTCGCGATGACGGAAAGCGCGATTGGCCGGCAAGCGGAAGGACGCGCGACCGCGGAGCGCGCACTGCGATTGGCGCGCGAAATCGGCGCCGCGGCGGCCGAAGCGCAGAGCCGCGAATTGCTGAGCGCCTTCGCGAAGATTCAAACGAACGCGTCCGCACCATAGCGGTTGCGGCCGTCGCCACCACTGTCCGACCGCGGTCCGTCGGTCCGAGGTCGGGCGCGCGATATTGCGCTGCGCTCAATCTCGGTCTTGTGGGATCACTTCGTGCGCTTTGGCGAAATGGCGGCGAATCGCGGCCGCGATTTCGTGCATCTTCACCGGCTTCGAAATGTAATCGTCCATGCCCGCCGCGAGGCACAGCTCTTTGTCGCCCTGCATCGCGTTCGCGGTGAGCGCCACGATTTTGGGCTGCCGTTCCGGCGCCAGGCGGGTCCGGATTTGCCGCGTGGCTTCGAAGCCATCCATGTCCGGCATCTGGAGATCCATCAGCACAAGATCGTAGCGGCGGTTCTCGATCGCCGTGATCGCTTCGATGCCGTTCGCGACCGCATCGGCCCGATAGCCCAGCCGCTCAAGGAAACGCAGCGCGACCTTTTGGTTCACGGGATTGTCCTCCGCGAGCAGCACCTCGAGCGGAATCTCTTCGCCGACCGGGCGCTCGACCACGCGTGCGATCGGAACGTGTCCCGGCGCGGCGGCCTGAAAAAGCACGGTCAAGGCGTGCAGGAACGCACTGGTCCGAATTGGCTTCGAGACGCTGCCCGTCGGGAGGCCGTCGGGCGTGCCGGTCGGCGCCGTTTGACCGAAGGGGAAAAGGATCAATCGCGGGCAGGCCAGCGTGGTGATGGCCTCGAGCGGAACGGCGCCTTCGATGTCGCCGCCGTCCACGACGATGAGCGCGGGAGGCGACGATAAATCCCGCGCGGCGGCGAGCGCCGCGCTGGCATCGTCGGCCACGACGCACGCCACGCCGAGTTTCTCGAAAATGGTCCGGAGCCGCCGCTGGGTGACGGGATGGTCCTCGATGCAAAGCACGGTGCGGTCGCGCAGGGCCGCGGGAATCGAAGGCAAACCCGATTCGCTCGCTACGGGCGCGGCCTCGGTCTGCAACGTGAAGATGAAGGCGGAACCCTGGCCGGGCGTGCTCTCGACCCGAATGTCACCGCCCATGAGCTGCGTGAGGCGCTGGCAGATCGCGAGCCCGAGGCCGGTCCCGCCGTATTTGCGCGTGGTGGAGGAGTCGACTTGGCTGAAGGCCTTGAACAATCGGTCGAGCCGATCCGGCGGAATGCCGATGCCGGTGTCGCGAACGGTAAATTCGAGCATCGGCTTCGTGGGATCCGGCACGATGCCGGGATCGAAGCCCAGCGGGACCGGCTCGCGCGTGGCGCGCCGAATCTCGACCGAAATGCTGCCGCTGGGCGTAAACTTGACCGCGTTGTTGATCAGGTTGACGAGGACCTGGCGCAAACGCGTGACGTCGCCGACGATCCACGGCGGCACGTCCGGCGCCATATAATATCCAATCTCGAGTTTCTTCGCTGCGGCTTGCAGCGCGAAAAGGTCCAGCGCCTCCTCGATGCATACGCCGAGCTCGAACGGCGAATGCTCGAGCTCCATTTTGCCGGATTCGATTTTGGAGAAATCGAGAATGTCGTTGATGATCGTCAGCAGGGCTTCGCCGGACGTGCGGATCGTGTTGACGTAGTCGCGCTGCTCGCCGCTGAGCGTCGTTTCCATCAGCAAGCTCGTCATGCCGATCACGCCGTTCATTGGCGTGCGGATTTCGTGCGACATCGAGGCGAGGAACTCGCTCTTCGCGCGCGAGGCGTCGTCCGCCTCCGCTTTGGCGCGGCGCAGCTGGTGCTCGGTCTCGACGCGCGCCGTGATGTCGGTCTCGACCGCAATGAAATACTCCAACTCCCCCTCCGCGCTCCGCACCGGCTGGATTTCGACGTGCAGGTGGTATTTGCGTCCGGATTTCGAGTAGTTGACGACGTCGGTGCTGATGCCTTCGCCCTTCGTCATCGCCGCGCGAATACGACCGACCGTCCGTTGATTCGTTTCCGGGCCGGCCATGAAGTGCGCGGGATTCTTCCCGATGACTTCGTCGAGGGAATACTCCATCACGCGGCAGAACGCTTCGTTGGCCCACTCGATGTGGCCGTCCGGCGACGTGATGAGCACGGGATTGTCGGTCTTCGCGGCGACGAGCGAGAGCTTGCGCGCTTCCGCCTGGCTTTCGCGCAACGCCAGCTCGGCTTCGCGGCGAGCCGTGATGTCCTGGACCGTGCCGACGATCCGGACGGGACGCCCGTCCGTGCCAGTCGTGACCGATTTGGACCGCGTGTAGACCCAGCGCCAATCGCCGTTGCGCGTGTGAACGCGATATTCCGGTTCGATGAACGAAACGGACCCGGTCAGCTGCGCTTCGATGCGCTGGCGATAGGTCGGCAGATCGTCCGGATGAATGAGCGATTGCCACGCTTCGACGGTCGACGGCATCCGCGTGTGCTCGTAGCCGAGCATGGCCCAAAGTCCCGGGCTGTAATACACATGACCTGCCGCCACGCTCCATTCGAAGATGCCGATCTGCGTGGAATCGAGCGCGAGGCGCAGGCGTTCGTCGGAAACTTTGAGCCGCGCTTCGACGCGCCGACGCTCTTCGTTTTCGGCGAACAGCCGTTTGTTCGAGTGCTCCGCCGCGCGCTGGCCGGCGCGTGCGCGCCGCGCCAGATGCACGCTCAACCCGAACAACGCCGTGATGCCAAACCCGGCGAACAACGCGAGGGTCGGCAGGAAGCGCCGATCGCGCGCGATCGCGTCCTCCATGGGGGCGAGCGTTACTTTCACGTACCGATCCGCGATCGTGTAGGTGCGCGTGCTCGCGAGCTCTTCGTGCGTGACCTGACTTGCCACGCCGGAGAGGTAGATCGGCGAGTCGCCAATGGCGGCGGTCGCGCGGTATTGCGCCGTCACATTTTCCCGCGTGGCGATGCGGGAGAAGAGCGGTTGATACGCGAACTCCGCGGCGACGTAGCCGATAATCACGCCGTCGCGCACGATGGGCGCGTAGATGACGAAGCCGATGCCGGTCGGTCGGGCGCTGCTGATGCGCGTCGAGCGGGAAATGATCCGGTTGCCGGTTTTTGCGGCGACCTGCAAAGCATCGTGTCGTTCGGGGACGCCGTGATGATCGAAGCCCAGCGCGCCTTCGTTGTCCTCGCGCGGGAAAACCCAGGTCGTCTGGCCGCGCTCATCGAGATATTCGATGAGCTGGCAGCCCATCGCGTTCGCATAAGGCCACTGGGTGCGCGCATCGGCTTCCCACATGACGGGATTGCTCATGCGATTGCTCCACCGCGCGGCCATGCGTTCGAGCTGGTTCAGCTGTCGATCGAGCTCGGCCTGCACGTTCGTGACCAGCCGGTCCATCATCGTGGCGGTGTTCGCGCCAATGTACGCGGTCTCGCGCTGGATCAGGCCGGTCCACAAGACGACCGTGAGGGTCAAACACGCAATGACGACCGGCATGGGCGACCACGCCGGCGGTTCGCCTTCCGATTTGTTGCTGTCACGCCAGGCGAGGCTGATCAGCGCGATGCCGAACAGCACCATCGTGACGGCGGCCATCGGGGCGGTGGCGACCGTCGTGCCCCAGGTGTAAACCGCCGAGAGGCCCGCACCGTAGCCGACCAGCGTCGAGAAACCGGCCGACGCAATCAGCGAGCCGATGACTGCGGTCGAGAGTTGGCGCGCGCGAGTGTAGCGTCGGGTGGCATGCCAGCTCAGCACGGCACCGCCGAACACGAGGCAAAGCACGCTCGTCATC
Source organism: uncultured Opitutus sp. (assembly GCA_966252355.1). Classification (GTDB taxonomy): domain Bacteria; phylum Verrucomicrobiota; class Verrucomicrobiia; order Opitutales; family Opitutaceae; genus ER46. The sequence continues at coordinate 5,993 of CBINOT010000144.1, forward strand.
GGCATTCGCCCGCCATGCCCGGTCATCGCGAAAAGATAATCGTGCGCCAGCAACTCGTCGATGTGGGTATCGATGTCGAAAGCGTATTCCAGTGCGGTGAGCGCGCCGATCGCCACGGGTAGCAGTGCAATCACCGCGGTGCGGCGCAATCCGAGCGAAATCGCGATCAAGACGCTCGCGAGGATCGCGAACGAAACCGCCGCGTTCATCTTCAACGTCGCGTGCCCCAGCCACGGTGGCTGCAGTAACACATCGACGTGAAAAACCCAGCCCGCGACCGTGAGCGACGCTATCAATAGCAGCAGACACTCGATCGCCAGCGATGCCCGCTCCAGCCACGAGCGATGCGGCAATGTGGGCAACGAACTCATTGAGGGTTTTCCCCTAATACAACGACTGTCCCAGGGCCGTGCAATGAGCTTTTACCGCATGGCGGGGCGGTTTCCGCGTATGGACATGGACGCGGTATATTTCGCAGGCAAAGCACGTTAAAAAGCGGATGGTTGGCTGGCGCGGTGAAACCGCTATCCGCCGCGGGGAAAAATGGTCGGGCTGGTGAGATTCGAACTCACGACCTCTTGCACCCCATGCAAGCGCGCTACCAGGCTACGCTACAGCCCGAACAAGTGGTCGGCCACAAAGCGTCATGCGCGGGAGCAACGCAAGTGCTTTTTCGGCCGCGTCACATCGAGGTGCCGAATGGCAATGCGGTGAGGCTGGAGGCCGAAGGGATCGATTTACGCAAGCTCGCCTTCGCGAGCCGACCGGTATCGGTTAGGCGCGAACATGAAGAACGTCCGGCTCGGCATCATTGGCTTCGGCGGCATGGGGCAACACCACGCCACGAACGTGCTCGCCGGAAAAATCGCCCGCTGCGAACTCGTCGCGGCGTGCGACGCGGTGTCGACGCGTTTCGAGAAATTTCCGCAGCTGCGGACGTTTACGTCGGCGGACGCTTTGTTCGCGGCTCGTTGCGTGGACGCCGTGCTCATCGCGACGCCTCATTTTGCGCATACGACCGTCGGCGTCGCGGCGTTGCAAGCGGGGCTGCACGTCATGGTGGAGAAGCCGATTTCCGTCCATGTCGCCGATGCCCAACGATTGATTGCCGCCCATCGTGGCCGCGAAGGGCAGGTTTTCGCGGCGATGTTCAACCAGCGCACGGATCCGTACTTTCAGACCATTCGCCGGCTGGTGCGGAGCGGCGAACTCGGCGCCATCCGACGGATTCAGTGGACGATCACCAATTGGTTTCGCACGGCGGCTTACTATCGCATGCAAGGTTGGCGTGCGACCTGGGCAGGGGAGGGCGGCGGCGTGCTGCTCAATCAATGTCCGCACAATCTCGATTTGCTCCAATGGATCTTCGGGATGCCGCAGCGCGTAACGGGGTTTTGCAGCTTCGGTCGCTATCATGCGATCGAAGTGGAGGACGATGTGACCGCGTATCTGGAGTTCGCGGACGGCGCGCACGCGACGTTCATCACGTCGACCGGCGAGGCGCCCGGAGCGAACCGATTGGAAATTGCCGCCGAGCGCGGACGCGTCGTGTACGAAGACGATCGCCTCGTCTGGACGCGTAATCAGGCTCCGATGTCAGAATTTAGCGCGAGCGCCATTGGGCCGTTCGCTCAACCGGCCACCGAGCTGGCGCCGATTGCGATCGAAGGTCACGGCGGACAGCATATCGAGACGCTGCAAAATTTTGTGGATGCGATTTTGGACGGCGTACCCTTGATCGCGCCGGCCGGCGAAGGCGCCGCCTCCGTGGAGCTGGCCAACGCGATTCTCCTGTCCGCTTGGCGAAAACAGCCGGTTACGCTGCCCATTGACGCGAACGCCTACGAACGCGAGCTGCTCGCCCGTATCGAAGCCTCTTCTGCCGGACGGAAAGCGGCGACAGGGTAGGCTGCGATGTTCAAGTACGTGCGGTAATGGGATGGCAAGGAGCTAATTAGCTCAAAGTTATGAGTTCGTCTCGTTTTCGGGGTCCATTCGGGCCGGGCTCTCAAAATCCATTTAGAATAGGTCTAATTCTCACTTGCGCCTTAGAACCATTCCAATTTGCTGCTGGGTCCTACTTTCGTATGCGTCCTCCCGCCACACCTGAGCCACTATCCCAGAAACTCGCTAGCACCGGGCTTCGATCCACGCCGCAGCGGGAGGTGGTTTATAGCGTGTTGTTAGAGAAGCGGGATCACCCGACGGCTGACGAAGTATACGCCCGCGTGCGCTCGGCGCTGCCGTCGATTTCGCTGGCGACGGTGTACAACTGCTTGGAAGCGCTGGTGCAGTGCCAAGCCGTTCGGGCGGTGAATTTCGAGCGCGGTCCGACGCGGTATTGTCCGAACCTGAATCCGCACGCGCATTTTCACGACGAGACCTCGGGTCAGACCCACGACGTCGACCTGCCGCTACCCTTGCTCGAACAGGTCAAATCGATTCTGCCGCCGGGTTACGACGCGTCGTCGGTCGAGATCATTTTTCGGGGCAAGGCCAACCCGCCTGCTCCGACGTCGTAATCGCCCCTCCACTTTAAGTTCATCGTACTTTCCCTTCCATGTCCTCGCTCGAAATCAAAAATCTCCAGGTCGCCATCGGCGAAAAGGAAATCGTCAAGGGTCTCACGCTCACGATCAACAGTGGCGAAGTCCATGCCGTCATGGGGCCGAACGGCACCGGCAAATCGACGCTATCGAAAGCGATCGCCGGTCACCCCGACTATACGATCACGGGTGGTGACGTGCTGCTCGATGGCGTGTCGGTCTTGGAGATGGAGCCCGATGAGCGGGCGCGGGCCGGCGTCTTCCTCGCATTTCAGTATCCCAGCGAGATTCCCGGCGTTTCGATCGCGAACTTCCTGCGGGCCGCGCAGCAGGCGCGGATGGCCGAGGGCGAAGAGATCGACGCGACCGCCTACTACAAACGGCTCTATTCCAAAATGGATATGCTGAAGATCGACCGGAAGTTCACCTCGCGTTCGGTCAACGAAGGCTTTTCCGGCGGCGAAAAGAAGCGCTGCGAGATTTTGCAGATGGCGATGCTCGAGCCGAAATTCGCTCTGATGGACGAGACCGACTCGGGCCTCGACATCGATGCGTTGCGGATCGTGGCGGACGGCGTGAACCAACTCCGCGGCCCGAAGCTCGGGGTGCTGATGATCACGCACTATCAACGCCTGTTGAACTACATCGTGCCGGATTACGTTCACGTGATGTACGACGGCCGGATCGTGAAAAGCGGCGACAAGAGCCTTGCCCTCGAACTCGAGGCGAAGGGTTACGACTGGGTCAAAAAGGAGTTCGCCGCCGCGACGGCGTAAGGTGCGTCGCGCAACCTTCCCGAGGTCCAAATCGCACTGCGAAATTTTCAACTGATGGAGCTACCGCGCTTCTGAACTGTGGGAGGGACTTTACGTCCCGATTCCTCGCGGCATTCAGCCGCTCCCCGCTCGACCCGCCGCTCCCCTGACCGGACGAAAAGTCATGAAAGCACCAACAGACGCTGAAACCATTTCCCCAGCCGATCTCGAAGCCGACGCCGCCGCGAACCCCGTGGCGGGCATCGATCAATCGGTCGGCGACTTCAAGTACGAGATGTCGTACGAGTTCGACGCGGGCACCGGCCTGTCGGAGAAGGTCGTCGACTACATCAGCGGGGTGAAGAAAGAGGCGGCGTGGCTGCGCGAGTTTCGCCAGAACGCGCTGAAGGTTTTCCGCTCGAAGCCGATGCCGACGCACTGGGCGACGAAGGATCTCGAAAACATCAATTTCGACAAGATTCGGTACTATCTTTCCCAGGGCCAAAAGCCGAAGCGGACGTGGGACGAAGTGCCCGCCGACATCAAGAAGACGTTCGAACGTCTCGGCATCCCGGAGCAGGAGCGCAAGTACCTCGCGGGCGTCGAAGCCCAATTCGACTCCGAGGCCGCCTACTCGAGCGTCAAGGAAGCGGTGACAAAGCAGGGCGTTATCTTCGTCAATTCGACCGAAGGCCTCCGCGAGCATCCCGAGATTTTCCGCAAATTCTTCGGCAAGGTCATCCCGACCGGCGACAACAAGTTTTCGGCGCTGAACAGCGCGGTGTTCTCCGGCGGCTCGTTCATCTATGTGCCGCCGGGGGTGAAAGTGTCGCATCCGCTCCAGGCCTACTTCCGCATCAACGCGGAGAACTTCGGCCAGTTCGAGCGCACGCTCATCATCTGCGATGAAGGCGCCGAGCTAACGTACATGGAAGGCTGCACGGCGCCGAAGTTCAGCACGTCCACGCTGCACAGCGCGGTCGTCGAGCTCGTCGCGCTCAAAGGCGCGAAGATTCAATACATCACGGTCCAGAACTGGGCACCGAACGTGTACAATCTCGTGACCAAGCGCGGCGTCGCGCACGAGGAAGCCGAGATCAAATGGATCGATTGCAACATCGGCTCGCGCCTCACCATGAAATATCCGGGCGTCGTGCTGAAGGGCCGCAAGGCGCGCGGCGAGGTCATCTCCATTGCGCTCGCGAACGACGGCCAGCACCAGGATACCGGCGCGAAGATGATTCACGCCGCCGACGAGACCACGTCGAACGTCGTCTCGAAGTCGATCAGCGTCGGACAAGGCCGGGCCACGTATCGCGGACAGATTCACATCCCGAAGCATCTCAAGGGCTGCAAGAACAACACCGAGTGCGATGCCTTGTTGATCAACACGAACAGCCGCACCGACACGTATCCCGCGATCACCGTCCGAGGCGACCGCAACTACGTGCAGCACGAGGCCAGCGTCTCGAAGGTGAATGAAGAAATGATCTTCTACATGCAGCAGCGCGGTCTGACCGAGGGCCAGGCGATGAGCCTCGCCGTGAACGGTTTCATCAACGATCTCGCCCGGCAGTTTCCGATGGAATACTCCGTCGAACTGAAGCGCCTCATCGACCTCGAAATGGAAGGAAGCGTCGGCTGAACCCATTGCGGATTGCGGAGTCGGGATTGCGGATTGTCGCAATCGGCTCCGCTTAGCCGCTTGGTTTTCAATCCGCATTCCGCAATTCCCCAATCCGCATTTCAGCATGTCTTCTCCCGCTCCTATTCAAATCACGCCCCGTTCGCCGATCGGCGCTTTCACGGCCGACGCGTTCGCGGCGCACGTGAAGTCGCAAACGTCGGCGCCCGCGTGGTGGCTCGAGCGCAAGCGTGCGGCGTACGACACGTTCGCGGCGCTGCCGATGCCGAAGCGCACCGACGAACCATGGCGTTTCAGCAATATCGCCACCCTCACCGTCGAGGGGTTCGATCCCCAGTTGGCCGTGCCGACCGGCGTGGCGGTCGGCTCGCCCTTCGGGCCTTCGGCGCTGACGTTCGTCAATAATCAGCTGGTGGTCGCGCTCGCGGACAAGTCGCGCCCGAAAGGCGTCGTGGTCACTCCGATTGCCGACGCCTTGCGCACGCACGGCGATCTCCTGCAGCAACACTTCCTCGCGCAGCCGCAGAAGCTCGGCTCGGAAAAGCTGGCGGCATTGCACACGGCCTTCGTCGCGAACGGAGCCTTCATTTACGTTCCGCGCGGCGTCGAGCTGGCCGCTCCCATCGTCATCACTCATATTGCCGCCGGCGCCGGCGCGACCGTCTTCCCGCACACCCTCGTGATCGCGGAGGAAAACGCCAAGGTCACGGTCATCGATTACTTCGTTTCCACGGGGAGCGACGGCCGTCGCGGCGAGGCCAAGTCGTTCGCCCAGTTCGCCTGTGGCGCCAACGATCTTTACGCGGGCCATGGCGCGCAACTCACGTATGTCGGCGCGCAGCATTGGTCGCGCGACACGCTGTCGTTTCAGTTCAACTCGACCGTCGTGCGGCGGGATGCGCGCGTGCAATCGTTGAACCTCCATCTCGGCGCCCGCCAAGCCCGCCACGAATCGCTCTCGCAGCTTCAAGCGCCGGGCGCCTTTTCGGAAATGCTTTCGCTCACGGTCGCCGACGCGGCGCAGGAGTTCGACCAACGCACGCTGCAGATCCACCAGGCGCCGAACACAAAATCGGATCTCCTCTACAAGAACGCGCTGCGCGATCAGGCGAAGACCATTTTCTCCGGCTTGATCGTCGTCGATCCGGACGCGCAGAAGACCGATGCCTACCAGAGCAATCGCAACTTGATGCTGAGCGAGGAAGCGGAGGCGAACTCCTTGCCCGGGCTCGAAATTCAAGCGAACGACGTGCGCTGCACGCATGGCGCGACGAGCAGCCGTATCGATCCGGAGCAGGAGTTCTATCTTCAGTCTCGCGGTATCGGAAAGGCGATGGCGGACGAGCTGTTGACCTTCGGCTTCTTCGAAGAAGTGCTCAATCGCCTCGCGAACGAGGAACTCCACGCCGCGTTGCGTGAATTGATTCAGACTCAGTTCGGCCGCTGAGCCGACGCGTTTCACGCCGGGCTCGCCGCGCGCACGCTTAGGCGTAATGAGCCGCGCTGTATCCGTTTCTCGCTGACGTTCGGAAAGCGGAAACGTCGGCGATGCGGTGCTGTTTTCGCGGTGCAATTTGCAGCGCGCTCGCTCGCGCGCGCAATTTTTCGGGCCTTTTGCCTAAAACTGTTTGACAGATCGCGCGGCCCCTTCCTTTCATGTCGGACACGTGTCCGTGACGGGCTGCGATCCGCACGAACTCGACTCCAACCCCTCCGACAGTCGTTCGTATATTTGCTGCGCTTTCCTTCGGCCTCATCCCGAGGCCGAACGAATAAACCACACACACAACCCCCATGAATAACATGTTCGCTTACGCGCGTCGCGTAGCCATGTCTGCGGCCCTCGTCGGCCTGTTCGCTAGTGCTGCCAAAGCTGCCACCATCACCATCACCACGACCATCGTTGTCGCTGCCGGCGCCACCTATAATGGCAACGGCAACAGCATCAAAGCCGTGAACATGGGTGACGGCAGCCAAAGCGAGACCCAAAAGCCGTTCTTCCGGCTGAATTCGGGCTCGACCGTGCAGAGCGTCATCCTCCTCGCTCCGGGCGTGGATGGCATCCATTACTACGGCAACGGCAACATCAAGAGCGTCACCTGGAATGACGTCGGCGAAGACGCCTCGACGATCAAGTCGTCCGGCACCTGCTGGATGTACCAATCGCGTGCGTCGTCGGCCTACGACAAGTTCTGCCAGGCCAACGCGGCGTCGACCTGGACGCTCGAACAAGTCACCGAGACGACCTGCGGCAAGGTCATCCGCCAGAACGGCAGCACCACGTTCACGTGCAATTTCTACTACAAGGACACGACGTCGAACAACTGCCACGAAGCCATCGGCCGTACCGACTCCTCCACGACGCGGTTCCATTACCACAACCTGACCGTGAACAACTTCACGGGCAGCAATGGTTGGTGGTATGGCCGCAGCTCGCAGGCTTCGGCTTACTAAGCGGCTGCGTAGTTGCTTAACGGATTCGGCACGCATGGCGGCTCCGCTGCCATGCGTGTTTGTCCATCGTATTGCTTCGCCCGTTAGCCTAGCCGCCGGCGCGAAGTGAAGAGTTACTGAGGCCGTTCTTCCCGATGCCGGAGCCGCGAAATGCCAAGCGATGGTCAACGACCAGCCTGCTGGTCGTGGGCACAGGCTTTGCGCTACTCGGGTCGGCCGTCGGACTTCGAACGCCCTCAACCCCTGCGACGGTGATTTCGGCTGCGACGAAATCACCGTCAAAATCGCCGATGGCGCCGGCGCTGTCCGAAACGTCGCGCGAAGACGCCGCGGCGACCGCGCCGTGGGACGATCGCTGGCACGAGCTTTCCGCGCAGCCGAGCACACCGGCGCGCGACGCGGCGTTGGCCGCGCTGATCGAAGAGCTTGCGCAATCGGATCCGGAACGCGCTCTCGCGCTGGCCAAGGCCGAGCCCAATTGGCGGCTGCGCGATCTCTTGCGCGATGCGGCAATGCGCGGCTGGGCTTCGGTCGCGCCGGATGCGGCGGCGCAGTGGGCCTTGGGTGTTCGCGTCGAGGATCGTCGCGCCGTCGTCGCCGCATTATTAGCTGGCGCCGCCAAGCACCCGGCGAAGGCCGTGCGCGTGGCGCTGCATCTTTGCGCCGCGGATCCGGAACCTGCCGGAGATTATGGGCACGCGGCGATCGACGCGTTGGTCCAAGTCGGCGAATTCGAAGCCGCGGTCAATTTCGGTCTCGAAGTGGGAACGCAAAAGTACCCCTTTCTCCTAAAATCGGCATTTTACCAATGGGCGCAACGCGAGCCCGAGAAAGCGATGGCGGCATTGGCGACCATCGACGACCCGTTGCTCCGAAGCCAGGTGCGCGAACAGGCGTTCATGGGCTGGGTGCGGGCGGACGCCAAAGCGGTGGCCGATTATGCGATCGCCTTGCCCCCCGGTGAAGCCCGCACGCAGGCCCTCGCCGCCGCGCTGCCGCATTGGGTGGAAAAGGATCCGATCGCCGCCGGCGAGTGGATCAAGCATAACGATTCCGGCGCCGATTTTGACGCGGGCGTCGTCGCTGTCGCGAACCTGCAATCGTTGGTCACGCAACAGCCGCGCATGGCCATGGAACTCGCGGGCAACATCAGCGACGGCGCGACGCGTTCGCATACGATGCGCGCGGTGTTTCGCCAATGGGCGAACCAGGATATCACCGCGGCCCGCCGTTTCATCGAAGGCCTGCAGAATTCCAACGATCGGGCGGTCCTGCTCGACGAACTCAAGGACTTGTTGCCCGACGGTTGACCGCCGCAGTCCATTTTTTGCTCATGGCTCAACCGACCCACGCCCTGTCGTTGCCCCGCTGGTCGACGCCGCAACTTGCGGCCGCCGCCCTCGCGATGACGTTGCTCGGTTACGGCGGTGCCCGGCTGGTGGCGCTTTACCGCGTAACGATACCGTCGCCGCCGTTGCCTTTGGCCGTTTCGGCCCCGCCCTTGCGCGCGACCGGCAGCGCCGCTGCTACCGCGTGGGCCAACCGGTGGGAACGGGTTCTGAAGCAAGCGCATACCCCGGGACGGGATCGCGGCATGGAGACGCTGATCGAGGAGCTGGCGCGCACGAATCCCGAGCGCGCGCTGCAGCTTGCCCTCGCCGAGCCGAATTGGGATTTGCGTGCGCGCCTGCGCGATGCCGCGTTGCGCGGCTGGGGCGCCGTCGCTCCCGACGCCGCCGGCGCTTGGGCCATGCAGCGCGTTTTGCCGGCAGAAAAGATGCAATGCGTTTCGGCGGTCCTCACCGGCGCCGCGGAAAAGCCCGACGATGCCGTGCGGGTCGGCCTGAAATTGTGTGCGGTCGACGGCGAGCAAGCCGGTGAATACGGCCACGCCTTGATCAATGCGCTCGCGGGGAAGAATGGCGCCTTCGAGGCCGCGGCGCGCTTTGCGGCCGCCGCCGGCATGGTCGATCGGCAAGGGATCCTGCTTGAATCGGCCTTTCGTCAATGGGCTCACCACCAGCCTGAGCAGGCCTTGAGTCATTGGCAGCAAATCACCGATCCCGCGGTGCGGAAGGGGGCGTTCGAGGGCCTGGTGTCCGGCTGGGCCGATTCCGATCCCACGCGCTTGGCGCAGTTCGCGACGGCTTTGCCGGCCGGCGAGGAGCGCACGCGCGCCTTCGGTTCAGCCGCATTCCATTGGGCGCAAAAAGATCCGGCTGGCGCCATGGAGTGGGTCGGCCGCTTCGATCCGAGTCCCGAGCTCGACGAGAGCATGAAGGCGGTCGCCACCATGCCGTCCTTGATCGCGGCGCAGCCGACCACGGCGTTGGAATGGGCCGACACTATCACCGATCGCGGACAACGCATGATGGCGAAACACACGGTTTTCACGGCATGGGCGCAGCAGAACCCCGCGGCGGCGCGCGAGTTCTCGCGGAACGTGCACGATGCCGATGAGCGCGAGATGATGGCCGAAGTCATCGCGGGGCTCGGCGAAACGAAATGAAAACTTGCGGTGCCGTGACCTTGCTCGTTCAACCTTCGCACCCCTGGCGCCACTCCGCTCGTGCGGCGGATTGGACCGTTCTCCCGATGCGTTCGCTGCTGTGTCTTGCTGTCTTGGTCATGGTGCTCGGCGTGCGGCTCGCCGTCG
>CBINOT010000145.1:0-15980 GCA_966252355.1 uncultured Opitutus sp.
ATCCTCGCCATATATCCAACCATATCCGTTCGACCCGCTCTGAATCTTCACCTTGCCACCAAACACGTGCAACCGCTCCGCCGGTGCATTTGTGCCAATACCCACGTTACCATTCTGCGATACCACCATCCGATCCGAATTCCGATAATTCGTGCCGTCCCACCAAGTTGTATGGAATCGGATGTCCCCGTAGAATTGACTGCCCGCCGGGTTAGGATTGATCGAGTAAATGCCAACCCCAGGTCCCAAACCGAGGCCGGCGCGGTAGGTGTCGTTGGGTGGGTACATGGCAGCATTCGAGTTCGCACGCTCGATCAAAAGCTCGGGAACCTTTCCGTTCGGCCAAACGAGGCCCGGACTTGTCGTTCCGGAATAGCCAATAAAGTCACCGTATAGACCTGCATTGCCTGCAATGTGAAGTTTAGCGCCTGGCGTGGTTGTACCGACGCCGACGTTACCTCCGCTGGTAATGCCCATCCTAAATGCGTTGGAGGTCCAGAATTCTAGCATACTGGGAGCTGAAACCCCGTTCATCACTCTCGATTGCAGCGTGCCGTTGAGTGTGAAATTCACTGCCCCTACGCCGGAACTGGTATCCGTCAAGTTCAACTGTGGAGTATCGGATCGAATTTCCAATTTACTGGTGGGCGTCGACGTGCCGATGCCGACATTCCCGCCCACGTCGATGTGCATTAAGTTCGTAAGCGAAAGGGCCGCGTTGTCGGCAATGTGCGTTTGACCTAGGAAATTAAATCCGCCCCCGTTATTCGGATAGCTCAATTCAAAGACTAGATGGTTGACGGACGCATCGTTCCCGGTGCCGGCCACGTATGTATTGTCGGCCGCGGTCTTCTTAACGCCTAAACTCAGGAACTGCACCCCGCTCTGAAGCGATCCGAGTCGCAGTCCCCACGGTGTCGCATCGAGTTTAACGTACTGACTCGAATTGTTATTAATCGTAAGGATTGATTCTGGTGCCGTAATACCAATTCCAACATTGCCATTGCCTGTGATTCTAAAGCGTTCAATACCGTTCGACATATTGAACGCGCCCGACCGGTAAACGAGATCCGAACTCCCACCTGAAAACCCAAGGACGCCGCGTTCTGCTACAGACGACTCCGCCCAGTATAAATACGCGTCTTTTCCCGGATTAGATCGTAGATGCAGCAGGACGGCGTCGCTCGTATCGAAATCTGCCCACACGCTGCCGTTTGTCCCTGAAACATGAAATCGTGCAATTGGAGAAGCAGTCCCGATGCCAACGTTGCCGTTGGATGAGGCGCCTATCCCGGACGTACCGGATGGCACATATAGTGTTTGGCCGAATGCGCTAGCAACCAGAAGCACTGCGAGGACGATGCCGCGTCCACTTTGCCAGGAACCGATAGCTTGGATGGAGGAATTTATCCGCATATGAGAAAGGTTTTTTATTTTTGAGTGGACTCGAGTTGTGCCATCCGCGCCTTTAACTCCACGTTTTCGCCTCTGAGCGCTTTCATTTCTTTCTCCTGCTCGATGACGTGCAGCGTGAGTTCTTCGATCTTCTGGAGCAGGACCGTCTGCATCTGGCCGACACTGACGCCTTTTTCGGCCACCTCGCTAGCGGATGGCACGCCCGGCAGGTGCTTGTGCTCCTTGATGTGCCGCTCGACCTCGCTCAGCGGCGCGTTGCGATAGTTCTCGTCGAACACATAGTCGGCCCAGCCGATCTGATCAACGACGACTTCTTTCGCGTGGACTGTGCCGTTGACAGCGAGTTTGTAAGAACCCGGAGCGGACGTGCCGATACCGACGTTGCCGCCAGTCTCTATCGTCACATAGTCGGCAACAGCCGCCCGGCCAATTTTAAATTTGTTGGAGTCGTTCGACTGAAACACCTGCCATTCCCCGCCGATCAGTTGGCCCGCGCGCTTGAAAGTCAGGCCACTGTCGCCTGCCCCAATATTCTCCAGCCACAATCCTGGAGCGCCAGTAGTACCGAGCGCATTGTCATTGCGCGTAACCGTGAGTTTTCCGCTCGGCACGTTTGTACCTATTCCAACGGTGCCATTTAGGATCGTGGCGCCCGTACCACTCGGTGTGATTGTGACGCTCTGGTTAGTGCCGCCGGCATTCAATACGAGCCCTGCCAATCCTCCACTGACCACACCGCTTGATGCGGTGTAATTCGGCGCCGACAATGTACCATTCACTGCCAGGTTGCCGCTGACCTTGGCATCGCCCGCGACATCGAGAGTGGCGGTTGGAGCTAACGTGCCAACACCAACGTGGCCAGCGGTATCGACTACGATGTTATGCCGACCGCGATTGACATCATAGGCGAGACCTAACTTGCCGTCGTAGCCCGTGACTACACCATTGGCCATAAGCCAACGTTGACTAGAAGCAAGATCGACCATCTCGATGCCGGGGTTGTTCCCTTGCAGCCGAATTCCACCGGACGAGGTCCATCCTCCTGTACCGTAAACATCAAGTTGGCGCGTAGGCGCAGCTACGCCGATGCCGACTTTACCGTCGCCCGCAACGGTAACCATCTCGACTGTATTTGTTGAATTGACGAACTTGTAGCCGCCTCCGGAGGAATTCAGAAATCGAACGTCTGCCGTGCCATTATGCACAATATGAAGGTTCGAGCCTGATCCGGTGAAAATTCCGCTGGCGCCACTGGTACTGAGATCCGCTCGGACGGCGCCATTCATGATGTGCAGTCGTTCGGCCGGAGTCGTCGTGCCGATGCCGACGTTGCCATCGAAAATGCCAGCTCCTGTATGAAGGCCGGTCGCTGCTATATTGGGAGATGCCGTATTCCAATTCCTTGTCCGAAACATTCGTGTATTCGGCTCGACGTCCAGATACGCGTCGCCGCTAGCGCTGCCATACGGCTGCCAGGATGCTGACCGCAGGGTACCGTTTGTCGCAATCGTTGCCGCACCGTACGAATCACCAATATCAGTGGGATTGATTCCGGTCCTGAAGATGAATGTGCGCTCGTTCGGCAACCAGGCCAGGTTGCCGTGCGCAACACCGTTTCCGCCGAAGAGAATACCCTGACTGGCCGTTCCGGTTGCGCCAGCCTGTCCGTTTAGGACCACGCCCGTCATCCCATTGTTACCAGAAAACCCTCCGGCACCGACGTCGAGGCGCCCCGCGATTGACAATTTGCTAACGGGGAGAGACGTGCCGATGCCAACATTGCCGGAAGATGTGAATGTTAGAATCTTATCGGCTACCGGATTGGTCTTATCGACGTCGAATTGAAACTTCACTCCAGTGGTGGTCCAATCGCTACCGGTCGATACGCGGGTTGCGGAAATCCCGAGTCCCGCGTGATTACCGCCTGTGTCGAAGCTGAAGTCGCCAATTTTGATGCTACTGCCGACGGTCGTACCAAGAGCCCCCCCTTGAATATTGAATTTCCCGTCGAAGGCATAACCGGGAAAGACCGACGCCGCGCCAACGGTCAAAAGTGAGGCAGGGTTATTCGTCCCAATGCCGACGTTGCCATTTGCCAGAATGCTGACGCGCTTTGCACTGCCGGCGCTTAAATAGAGATTATTTGGAGTAAATACAGTGAAGTCCGTATTGGCGCAATTGTGAGCCCAAGCATCGGATCCCACCCCTCCGGCGAAATTTGTACCGTCGAAAACGCGAAATGCGCCTGAGCTATTCACTGCAATGCTATCGACGATTCCGTTTACTTGGAGCTTCCCATTCGAGGGCAGAGAGCTCGTTCCAATCCCGAACGAACCATTCAGAAACGCGTAGGAGGCAGCCGAAAACTGAAGTCCGATATTCGCAGTCTTACCGGCTTGGATGAGCGCATACGGATTCGAACCGCCTGCGATATCGAGTTCGACCTGCCCCTGGTCGGTCTCGTTACGCAAAGCGAAGCGGGTAACGCTCGTTCCTCCGCCGGTAATGAACGCCGTGTATCCGCCGGTTGTAGAGAACACCTCAAGAGGGGCCCCAGGAGTCGGTGTTCCCACGCCGACGCTGCCGCTAGCGGGAAACACGTTGGTCTGGGCTCGAACCAATGCCGGCAAAACTAGGAGCAAACCAGGCAAGAGGAGCCGTCCACGGAAGAGACGCACTACACAGGATTGATTCTCCTCTCGGGAAAACCTGACATCGGAAGCTGTGGACCGGAATTCGGAAGTCAGAAAACGGAGAGCGGTAAACCTGAAGGCTGAACGATGCATGGAAGAGAGGAGTAAACAATTTTGCGTAGGCCGTGTGCTTCGCTGGCTAAAAATTCCGTGTTCTCTGTGTAATCCGTGGGAGACCTACTTGCTGCTGCGCAGCGCGGAATTTTCCGCTTCGAGTTTGGCGATCCGCTCATCTTGGGCGCTCATCCGCTTCTCCTGCTCGATCTGGTGCAGCGTCAGCTCCTCGATTTTCTGCAGCAGGACCGCCTGCATTTGACCGACGCTCACGCCCTTTTCGGCGACCTCACCTGCGGACGGCACGCCCGGCAGATGCTTGTATTCCTTGATGTGCTGCTCGACCTCGCTCAGGGGCGCGTTGCGGTAGTTTTCGTCGAACACATAGTCCGCCCAGCCGATCTGATCGACCACGACTTCTTTCGCGTGAATCGTGCCGTTGACCGAGAGCTTGTAGGAGCCGGGATTACTCGTCCCGATGCCGACATTGCCAAGATGATCGATCCGCATGCGCTCGACGTTGTTGTTCGTGTTTCCGTCGGCGGTATAGAATTGAAGATTTCCTTGCCGCAGTGCGCCATTCGTCCAGTTCGCGTTATCCTTGCCGGCGACAATCTTCCCCGCCGGCGACCCATAGCTATCGACATTATTCGGCAGTCGAAACTCCAAGGCCACAGCCGTCGACGCATCGTTGAAATTGTTGCCGCTTATTGCCTGCCGAAGGCTCAATGCCGTCAGCTCGCCCGCGTTCGCCGATGATACCACATCAAGTTTCGTCTGTGGTGTTACTGTGCCAACTCCAAGATTACCGTACGCCACAACCACATTGGCGGGGCCGACCCCGTTATCAAACGCGGCAATCTCGAGACGACGGCTGCCAACAGCGCCGCCATGCAATAAAAGAGCGCCTGTGAGCGGATTAACCGCATCATTGCTCTGTAGCAGAAGCCCCAGATAATTGTCATTCGCCTTCAAAAGACCATTTCTCACCTTCAGAGGATAACTATCTTGGCCATTTGTATTCTGCGCCCATACCGTACCGCCATAACCGCTCGGCTGAAGAGTGATGCTTTGCTCGCTGCCGCCGGCGTTTAATGTCAGTCCCGTGCTGCCACCTGTAATCGCTCCACCGGAAGCTGTGTAGTTTGGCGCAGAAAATGTACCCGCGACCGCAAGATTTCCAGCGAAGTTGCTCGTTGCAGTGCTCTCGACATTAATAGGATTAACGATGTGTATAGCTGTCGTGAATTGGCCGCTGCTGTTGCTCGCCAATAACCGACCATAATCGGCGGCGGCAAAATCCATAATCATACGACTATTCGCTGGGCCGGAAATTTGTCCGGCCGCAGTCACCGCTCCCGCAAAGGCACTAGTACCGGTGCCATTTACGATGAGATTACCTGACGCGCCGAAATTACCCGAACTGTCGACAAAAATCTCGTTGCGATCGTCGGTGTCATTACGCAGTGAAAATCCGGCGTTCGACACACCTAGGATGTCTCCACGCAGAGTGTAGCTTTTGGCGCCAGCTTGGTTATTCGTAAATACGTATTTGGCTGAGCTTGACGGCTGGCTGATTGTGATCGGGCCAGAGAATGAGTTCATACTTGTCCCGCTTTGAACGATCTTGCCGGCGACATTGATATCGCCGCCGGTCAACGTGCCAGCGAATGCTAAATTGCCAAAAACATTCAGGTCGCCGGCGACATCACTGGCCGAAACCATCGGGACTGTGCTGTCGGGGGCCGACATTGGGGAAACGTAACGATCATATTGATGATCGGCCGTGCCGAATATAAGAGTGTTCGCATCGTAACCGACTACGGTGAGGCTGCCCTCATTCGTGACACGATACTCGTAAGACTGGTCGCCGCGTAGCCAAACAACGGGGATCATCCCAAATGCCGCATCGGCGAATCGGGCGATATAGCTATTTGAACCATTACGGGTATTTAGCAGCAGCCGGTCGACGGTGCTTACATTGCCCCACCCATTGTTGTTGAACTGCGCAACAAAGTGTAATGACCCATACCAGCTGCCGTCGGCATGGACGAACGGCTGCATGATCTCGATAAAGTCTCGACGATAACCCGAGGTCGGAATTCTTACCGGATAGAACTGATCTGAAGAGCCGGCGACAACGAGGGTTTTCCAATCACCCAAGGCCATCGCCACCGGTCCGTATGAATTTCTGATATCGCCAATAACGTCGAGCTTGGCCGCGGGCGCCGTCGTCCCGATGCCAACCTTGCCATCTGCGGAAATCCGCATCGCCTCTGCTCCGCCAGGGAAGAAGCGAAGTGCAGTCCATCCACCTCCGCCATCGCCGACCGTAACGGAATTGTCGGCATTCGCATTGACGAGATTTCTGTACGTTCCACCGGAATCGCGCGCGAGCAACCCAGTCGCGTTATCGATCCCGATCTGGCCACCAACCACAGATAGCTTCTTTTCAGGACTCGTCGTACCGATGCCGAGCTTGCCCGTTGAATCGAGGACGAAGTTGGGCGTGGTGGCCGAGTTGGTCGCAATACCGAAATTGTAAGTCGAGAGTTGCAGGCCGAACCCGGAGACATTTGCGAATACGGGCGTACCGCCGGCAGTCAGCGGCGTATTGCCAGTGAGCTTAAGCGAACCAGCGGTGGAAGTAAGCGAGGAAACCGAAGCATTTCCGGCAACGGTCAGGTTTCCATTCACCGTCTGGTCCTGTGCGCGAGCAGCACCTGCAAGCGCGATAAGCAGCAACCCGGTCGACCGAAATCGCTCAAGAAGGAAACGGCCCACCCGAAATGGATTTTCCGGACCCCGAGCACCGGTGCTCATTCCGTTCTCCGTTATCTCTGTTTCCTTCTGTGAAGAGTGCATGTGTCTAGAAATTTGGGGCTCGGCTGTAGGATTGAGGCCTTCAGATGTCATAGCTCACTTCGTCGTCGCTTCGAGTTGCTGGACTCGTTGCCGGAGTTCGGCGTTTTCTTTTTCCATGCGGATGAGGTGCAGCGTCAGCTCTTCCACTTTTTGCAATAGAACCGTCTGCATTTGACCCACACTCACACCCTTCTCCGCGACGTCGGCGGCCGAAGGCACACCCGGCAGGTGCTTGTGTTCCTTGATGTGCTGCTCGACCTCGCTCAAGGGCGCGTTGCGGTAGTTGTCGTCGAAGACATAGTCGGCCCAGCCGATCTGATCGACGACCACTTCCTTGGCGTGGATCGTGCCGTTGACGGCGAGTTTGTAGGTTCCGGGGCTGGTCGTTCCGATACCGACGTTGCCGCCGCTCGGATTAAGAAGCAAAACGCCATCTTCCGACGTTGCTCCGATGCCGTTTAAAGACGACGTCTTAAAGGACTGGATCAAGCTGGTGTTGTTAGATCCAACACTTATACCCAGCCCGCCCGTCATTGCGGTGGAATAAAATGCCGCAGCGTGGCCTCCCGCGAATATATTGTTAGCATTCGTCGAGGCGACGAATGTAGCGCCGCCGGTACCCGCGGATTTGACCTCAAACGTATCGCGCGGCGCGGTTGTTCCTAGCCCTACGTTACCGTTAATAATCGTATTGCCGCTGCCCGATGGCGAGATCGTGACATTCTGGTTGGCGCCACCCGCAGCTAGCGCCAATCCGGTACTACCGCCGGTCACCACGCCGTTCGTGGCGGCATAAACCGCAGCTGCGAAAGTACCGCTTACGGTGAGGTTGCCATTGACCTTTGCATCGCCCACAACTTCGAGCTTCGTGGTGGGATTAATCGTTCCGATACCCACGTTGCCATCCGCAAGTACGTTCCCGGTGTGGATGCTGGTGGCGGCAATATTCGGACTTCCGATATTCCAGTTTCTCGTCCGCAGCGTGCGCGTTCCCGGCTCAACATCCAAATACATGTCGCCTGGCCCGGCTGCAGAAAGAAAATGAATACTGTTGAAGTTGTTCGTTAGACTGATGTCGCCATTTACTTCCAACCGACTGCTCGGAGCGCTTGTCCCGACGCCGACATTGCCGTTCGGAAACGTCACCGCCGAAATGCTGATACCGGACCGAGCGACGCTTTGGTAAATGGAGGCCGTAGAATATGCGTCATCCACCGCTCTAAGGTTTAGGGTATTACCGCCACCAAAATCCCAATCCCATTTCCTGTTGTCCGCAGTGGCCGTATTGCTTTCCAGCGTAAAAACACTTCCTGTTGCGGCGACATGAAGAGCTCTTTGTGGTGATGTTGTACCGATACCCACATTGCCCACATGGTCGATTGAAAGCCGCGGTGCGCCAGTGGCGAAGTCATAGATATCAAGTCGACGCGTCTGCGGCGCGCTAAGCGCACCGGCATCTCTATCTATTATTCCCCACCGGTTAGTCGCGCCCTGCGAAAATATCAGCTGGGCGGCATTACCGGCTGATTGGCGATCGAGGCGCAGTGAAGTATTAGTATTACCGATCGATGATACTTCGAGGTTAGTCTGGGGCGAAGCGGTTCCAATACCCACATTGCCGTTCAGGATCGTGGCGCCGGTTCCACTTGGTGCGATTGTTACGTTTTGATTCGTCCCGCCTGCATTGACGATCAGTCCGGTGCTGCCGCCCGTGACCGTGCCATTGCTCGCCGTATAGCTCGGGGCTGAAAATGTTCCATTAACGGTTAAGTTTCCGGTCACGCCGAGATCGCCCGCCGCGGACAAAGTCATCCGAACCGCTCCGCCGATGCCGTAACCGGTTTCAGTAAAGAAGCGAAGCGATCCGCTGTTGTTATCGAGATTCCAATGGTTGGTGGAGGACAATAACCTAAGGTTGCCGCCATCCACCGACAAACCACTTCCTACCGTAATGCCGCCAGAGACAATATCGTCGGTCGCAACCTGAAAGCTGGTTGAGGGCGAGGTTGTAGCAATGCCGACTCTTCCGCCGTTGAAATAGGAACTACCCGCGGCATCAATATTTACTTTCCGCGACGCGTTATTATCGAAGATTGCAAAATAACCGGCGCCGGTCACGGAGCTCGCACCGATGGCAGCATTCACCACATTATTCCAATTAGTGTATTGAATGCCGACGCCGCCATCGTTGGTCGGCGTCTTAACGTCGAGCTTCGCTCCGGGAGTTACCGTTCCTATGCCGACACTGCCATTGCCAGGGCGGACGACCGCCGTGGGATTCGCGTAGCTATCGCCAATATAGTAATAACTTAGCAAGTCATCTCCCCCGGCAAAGCCGAAACCTCCGCGAGATGTGCCGCCGGACCCTTTTGCGTGTAGGCCGAATGCCCACCCTCCTGTGTCTCCTTGAAGCAAAATACTACCGACATTACCACCAAGCGTGATTGGACGACTACTCGCCGAATCCGCAATGATAGTGCCGACAACATCGAGCTTTGCATGGGGATTGGAGGTGCCGATCCCAATGTTGCTCGTAGCCCCTTGAATAAACAAAGGACTGGTCCCACCCCCGCGCCAATTGAATTGGATATTGAGTCGATTTCCTCCCGCGTCCTTCGGCGCCTCGAATGTGAGCCCGTTGCTCGCATCGGCGTAAATATCGAATTGCTGGTATGTGCTTCCATCCAGACCTCCGCCGTAACCGGAGAAAAGGCCGGCCAGTCCGGTCGACGAGCTTATAATACCCGCGGTCGCATGAATATTTCCATCTACATCGAGCTTATAGTTTGGGGTTGTCGTCCCAACGCCGACATTTCCTCCCGTTAAACTGAACACGGAGGCTTGCAGCTGCAGCGGAGTCAGCGCCGCCCCAAGATTGATCGATTTAACATACTGCCACGTTCCATCCCAATTTCCGAGCGCCAACGTGCGCGTGGAATCCCCCTGCACCCACGCCTCTGCCGACGCGCCCTGTACAACCAACTTGGCACCAGGGCTAGTTGTCCCCACGCCAACATTTCCGTCGGCCGGGAAGGCGTTGGTCTGACCATATACCGGAAGAGCAGCAGCAACGCTTAAACCAAGCGCGCCTTTGATGCATCTTCTGGAAAACCTAGAAGCAAACGGGATGGAGCAAGTAATCAACGACATGGTGGACGAGCGACGGTGAAAGTGAGCGTGGAAAGGCAAGGTTTGAGGCGTATCCCAATCGGCCACCTCGGTTCTCCGTTACCTCTGTTTCCTTCTGTTAAAGTCATAGTTTTCGGTTCGTTCAGACGCATAGGCCGGCGGTCACAGGTGAATTTTGCGACGAAAGCCTCACGGCTTCCGCTACGGGGCGACCGCTAGATCAGCCCGCGCGGTTCGGCGATGGCAGCGCCGCGGTCGGCCAAAACGGCCGATTCAAAGCTGGAGGACTTTCCAGGGAAGCGAGGCTACGAGCACGCGTCAGCGCGGAACCCAAAGCGCAGCGAAGCAGGAGAAGGCAGAGGCTGGACAACGGAAGCGCGCGGACATTGCAAAGTTTGTTGGCCAAAGGGAAGCCTGCAAAACGACGAAATCGCAGTATTCTTCAAAAGCCGGCAAATCGCGCGTCGGGGAAAAAGTTGGCGGAAGTAGACGGGCCAAGATGCCGATGCGATGCTGAACGCTGACATGTAGGCCCGCCACCGTGGCCGAACGCACATGAAATGCTCGTACGCTGGCCTCTCACTCGCTCAACGCTGAAGGCCTCTGGCCGAAACGCCGATCTAAAATCCACCGGCGCTGATGACGGCCAAGCGCTATCGGCTCATGCGATTTGCGCCACAAAGCGCACCCATGCACCCAAATTTCAGACGGGAGACCGAGAGCCCACTAAACACACTAACGACACGAAAACGACTAGGAAGGCGATTCGACCGTTCGTGTGGTTCGTGTGTTTCGTGGGCTCTTCTGGCCGGGGTCTGGGGACCCCAGCTACATCGATGCGTCTCAGCGTGCGCGCTGGGCTTCGAAACGGTAGAAAGCCCAGGTAATCGGGACGCCGGCGGGGGTGCGGTGACGGCGGTCAAAATCGTGGAGCAGACGCCGAAGTTCGCCGGGGCCGAGGCGGGGGGGCGAGACGGCGCCGACGCCGTGGAGGCTGCGCCATACGTTTAGCGCGGACCGGTAGTGAAACACGCGGCGATCAGCCGTGTCACGGATGAGCCGGAGGTTGGCAGCGGCGAGTGCTTCGCGCCAGGTTGAGGCGGTTCGCCATTGCACGGGAGCTCTCTCGCCAAGAAGCGCATCCACTTCGGACAAGCTGCCAGCAACATATAGGCCCGCGAGCACACGGCCATGCGTCGCGAGTCGCTCGCGCCAGGCGGTCAGCATTTGCGACGGACAAGTCGCCCACTGGAGCATGCTGCTGGTGAAAATCCAATCCCAGGGTCCGCCTTGCGGTGACGCAGCGTCCATCACGTCCCAGGCGACACGGGGAATCGCGGCGCGTCCCGCCGCGCACATCGCCGGGGAAATATCCGTCGCGAGGTATTCGCCGCACCAAGGGAGCGCGTTTTCCGTGAATATGCCGGGCCCCGCACCGAGTTCGAGCGCTCGACCGCAGCGGTCCGCGGGCAGCCATTCGGCCAACCAAGCGGCCATTGCCCGCTGCACCCGCGCATGACGCCGATAGTTCAGGGCGGCGCGATTGAAACTCGAAAGGACGGCGGAAGCGTCGGATTTATTTACAGGAGGCAACGGAGGAAAGGCCGGAATGAAGAGTGGTTAACCGCGAAGGACGCGAATAGACGCGAAGGGAATTCAATCATCGCCACAGACGGGGAACCGCGAATGGACCGCGCAATCGAACGTCGAACATCGAACGTCCAACTTCCAACGCTGAAAGGAGCGGAGACGGCGCTGGGGCGCCACTGAGGTACGTTGAACCGCGAATGGACGCGAATAGACGCGAATGCCGAACACACTTGGCCAATCGGACGCGAATTCCGGATGAGCTTAACCACGGATGGACACAGATGGACACGGATCCGGTAGCCGGCGAAGGCATGGGTCGAATCAATGCGGTCTTCATTCGTGTCCATTAGTGTTCATTCGCGGTTGAACCGGTTTGAATTCATCTGTGTCCATCTGCGTCCATCCGTGGTTATATCGAATTGTTCTGGCTAGGTGTGATACGAGCGCTTGCACGGATCAGCGCGGCGGGGTGATGCGTCGCTTGCGGGACGATTTCGATTCGTGGGTCGAGGGCGTGCAGTTGAGTGGCGTCGAGCAACGCGTCGTTTTCGCCGACATAGGCGCTCCACGTCGGGGGCAGCGACGGGATGACGCGATCTTGTTCCAGGCGTGCCAGGCCCCAGAGGAGATCGGGGGGAGAGAGGAGACAGGGGACAGGAGACGGGAGAGGGGCGACGGACTGACGATCGATGGATGCGAAATCGTTAGGGGTAAATTCGGGGATGCATTCCGCAACGGCGGGGTGCGGAGACCCCGCCCTACATTCAATTCCGAGGCCGGCGCGATGATAGAAATCCGTCAGCGCCGCGGCGGGATCGCGCGGCAGCCAGCGAGCGAGTTGACGGACCTGCGTGCGTGAGACACGGCCGCCGAGCGCGTCCTCGCGCGGAAAGGCAAAGATAGGCGCGAGCAAATCGACGCGACCGAGCTGGCTCACGCGTGCGGCATTCAACAGCAGCAAGAGCGAGCCCAAGGAATAACCGTAGATGACATCGAAGGGGCCAGCGGCTTCGACGGTGTCGATCACCGACGGCGACGGGACAAAGAAATGATGCTGCGCTTCGGGGAATGCGGCGTGTGCGAGCGTCGCGAACCACGGTTCAGGAATGGCCCAGCCGAGGACCCAAGCGATGCATTTAGGGCGATGAGCAGGCGTTGAAGGCGGCGTCGGCGAGGCGGAGCCGGGGTCTAGGACCCCAGCTACATTAGCCGGACCGGGATCGGGGACTCCAGCTGCGGGGGTGCGATCGTCAGCGGTCATCGCGAATTCCTCCAAGCGTCGAGGGCGGCGAGGACGCGGTCGGCGTCGGCCGAGCGAAAGGTGCGTTTCAACGAGACGCGCAATCGACTCGTACCAGCAGGAACCGTGGGCGGACGAACGGCGGCGACGACGATGCCTTCTTGGCGCAAGCGCTCGGCGCCGACGAGCGCGGCCGTCGCATCGTCGAGGCGAATGGGCACGATGGGCGAATCGCCGTCCGGCACATTCCAGCCCGCATTGCGCAAATTCACCCGGAAGAGACGCGAGCGCGCGTGCCATTCGTCTTGCTCGACCGCGAGTTTGCGTACGCGCGCGACCGCGGCCGTGGCGGCCGCGACATTCGTGGGCGGCAAGGCGGTCGAATAGATGAATTCGCCCGCGGTGTTCAGGAGGTAATCGCGCAGGGCTTCGTCGCGAAACAAGGTGTACGCCCCGCCGGAGCCCAGCGTTTTACCCAACGTGCCGACGAGCACATCGACCTCGCCGGCGACGTTCGCCGCGGCCACTAATCCCGCGCCGTCTCGACCATACCAACCGAGCGCGTGAGCTTCATCGACGATCCAGCAAAAACCGTAACGACGCTTCAGCTCCGCCATCCGCCGGAGATCGGGATAATCGCCGTCCATGCTGAACAAGGACTCGGTGACGACGAAGATGGATTTAGGGTCTGGCGTCGGCGCGCGGCGCGCGGGGTCTAGGCTCTGGGGTCTCGGCTCTGGGGCGAGCGAGGATGGCGCAGTCTGGTGTTTGGAGTTTGGAGTTCGACTGAGGGGCTTCTGGTCACTGGTTTCTTGTCCCTCGTCCCAGATCTCCGCCGCCTGGTCTCTAGTCCCTAGTCTCTGCTCCTTGGTCTGCGCGCTGCGCGCGGTCGCGGCTTGGAGCAAGGCTTCGAGGCGGTCGAGGTCGAGGTGTGGATAACGTTGGAGTCGGGCGCCGCTGCGGAGCAGTCCCGCAATCATGCTGGCGTGAATGAGCCGGTCCGCGAACACCAGGTCGCCACGCTGCGGCAATCCGCCGAGCACCGCCGCGTTCGCCGCGTAACCACTGCTCCACAACAAGCCGCAGGAAAAACCATGCCACGCTGCGAGCCGCTCGACGAGCGCGGCGTGCGGTTCGCGCCAGCCCGTGATCAAGGGCGAGGCCGAGGCCGACGTGCCGTAGGTGCGCGCGGCATCGACCACCGCCGCAGTCACGACCGGATCGGTGGCGAGCGCCAAGTAATCGTTGTCCGCAAGATTGAGGACACCATCGTTGTGCGTGGATACGCGCAAACGGCGACGCAGGTTCTGGGAGTCACGCGCGGCGAGAGCGGTGCGGCAACGATCGAGGATGGGATGCGAGTCGGGGGATAGAACCTCCCCCACCGTTGGAATTCTCCCGTGTAGGACGTCTGTCTTGCAGACGCCGTCTTCGTCCGAGCGGCGCGGCGTCTGCGTAAGAGAGGCCCATGTGTTGAGGTCGAATCCGGTCGCGTCGATGGCGCCAAATCCGAGTTCGCCCCACAAGGGAACGCCAGCGGCCGCAAGCGCTTCACGGGTGGATTGCGCCACGGCGGCATCGACTGGCGCGGTGGCGTTGAGCCAGACGCCCGATGAAAGCCCGGTCTGCGCCGCGCGCGCGGATGCGAGCCGGGCTTGATTGATCGCCCCAAGCCGATCGGGCACGACGACGACGATGGCGTCGACCGCCGCCGCGGCGGCAAAGTCCGCCCAATCGTGCGACGCCGCGTCGATCGGCGTCGCAATGCCGCCGGCGCCTTCGACGATGCGCCAGTCGCAAGGCGGCAACGCGTTCAGTTGCTCGAGCAAGGAGGCGAAAGAAATTGTGCGGCCTTCGGCGGCAGCGGCAGCGGCAGGCGCAAGGGGAGCCGCGAAGGTGGCGAGGGTGAAGGCGCGGAGCGATGAGCAGGCGCGGGAATCGGGGGAACCGGGTACGTCGTTTGGGCCGGGGTCTAGGACCCCAGCTACAACGCGGCCGGGGTCGGGGACCGCGAGTTTGTCGAGATGCGAGGGATGGGAAGACGACGACGCCGGGGTTGGGAGACCCCGCCCTACATCGATCCGGGCGAGCTGGGCGGCGAATTGGGCGTCGCCTGCAGTGCCGGCGACCCGGCCGGTCTCGACGACTTTGACGATTTGAACACAGGCATCGGCTCGCGCCAGCAGTCGCGCAAGCGCACCGACAACGTGGGTCTTGCCCACCCCGGTGTCAGAACCGGTGACCAAGATCGTCCGCATGAGTCAAACCAGCGGAGCAATGCAAGGGCCCGTGTTTAGTGGGCTCATCTTCATGGCGGCCTTGGTCATATCGCCTGTGAGCAGGCGCCCACAGCGCCGACGGTGTCGCATTCGACGCTCTGGGCCGCGGCTGTGAGCGGCTTCATCCCCAGACGCGCCAGGAATTGCAGGTCTTCCGACACCTCGGGGTTCGGAGTCGTCAGCAATTTCTCGCCGAGAAAAATACTGTTCGCGCCAGCGAGGAAACACAGCGTCTGCAATTCGTCGGTCATCGCGGTGCGCCCAGCGGAGAGCCGCACCATCGCCCGCGGCATCAAAATCCGCGCCGTGGCGATTACGCGGACGAACTCGATGCCGTCCACGCGGCTCTTCTCGGCAAGCGGGGTGCCATCGACGGGCACGAGCGCGTTGATCGGCACGGAGTCGGGTTGCGGATCCAGCGACGCCAGCTCGGCGAGGAGCTTGAGCCGGTCGTCGACGCTTTCGCCCATGCCGAGAATGCCGCCGCTGCAGACTTGCAGTCCGGCATCGCGCACCCGCGCGAGCGTCGCCAAGCGATCGTCGTAGGTGCGGGTCGAAATGATTTCCGGGTAATATTCGCGCGACGTATCGAGGTTGTGGTTATACACCGAGCAGCCGGCTTCCTTCAGCCGTTTGGCTTGCGTCGCGCTGACGAGGCCCAAGGTGCAGCAAACCTCCATGCCGAGATCGGACACTCCGCGCACGGCCGAGAGC